>NZ_JBEXGM010000011.1:0-204383 GCF_040607335.1 Streptomyces sp. NPDC005303
GCTGGATGTGCTCGATGACGATCGGGGTGGCGACGAACTTCGCCTCGGGGAAGGCGTCGGCGATCACCTCGGCGCCGAAGTAGAAGTCGGGGTCGCCGTGGGAGACGAAGACGGTGGTCAGCGTCTTGCCGGAGTCGAGGATCTCGGCGACCAGACGGTGTCCGTCGGCGCGGGTGAAGGCCGCGTCCACCAGCAGGGCCTCGCTCTCGCCGGTGACGAGGGTGGCCGTCTTGTTCCTGGATCCGGCCGGGAAGTCGAGATCGAGGACTTTGAAGGAGAGAGTGCTCATGCGTGCTTCCTCGGGTGAAGGGTGACGGTCGGAGAAATCGCCTCGCGGCGAGGTGTACGACGTGAACCGGATCGAGGTGGGCAGCCCGTGGCGAGCAGGGGTTCAACCTTGAGTGCCCGGCTGGTCGATCGGGTGGAGGCTGAGGACGTGGGGTCGGGCGAGTCGGCGCCGTGTACATCGGCGATGTAGAGGCTGAGGCGGGCCTTGTAACGGTCGAGGGCAGCGCGGCTTCTTCTCGAACGCGTTCTTGAGGCAGTCGTCCTGCCCGGACCTGTCACCACCGGTGAAGACGACGTGCCGGCCGCCTTCGGCCACGGCCCGCCGGTACAGCGCCCGCAACTGGGCCTCCTTGTCAGAGCCGGTCCGCTCGGCGGTGGAGGAGGTGGCGGCGTCGGCCGAAGTGGGCGCGCCGCGGACAGGCCGGACGCGAGGACGTCGTCCATGGGAGCTACGACGCCGAAGGCGGCCAGGACGCGCTTTCCCATGGGACGGACTCCACATCTGTGGGGTGGACACGGCGAAGTATCTGCCAACGCAGACAATATATCTGCCACAACAGATATTGCAACGGCAGATTCTTCCGCACACGCCCTTCTGTCATCCTTGAGGAGTGAACGAGCAACTGCTGAACGACGACGACGTGACACTCTTCGGTCTCTTCGTGGAGGCCCACAGCCGTATCAAGCCCCTGGTGAACCGCGATCTCGAGATACCGCACACCTGGTTCGAAGTGCTGCTGCGACTGGGCCGCACCCCCGGCCACCAGCTCCGCATGACGGACCTCGCAGAGGCCGTGTCCTTCAGCTCGGGCGGCTTCACCCGGCTCGCCGACCGCATGGAAAAGGAAGGACTCATCCGCCGCGACCCCGATCCTGCCGACCGACGAGCCGCACTCGCCGTACTGACCGACAAGGGCGGTCAGGCGCTCGACCACGCACTGACCGCCCACGTCTCCCACCTGCGCAACCACCTCGCCGGACCACTCTCAGCCGAGGACCGCCGCCACCTCGGGCGCATCCTGCGCACGCTCCGCGACGCGAACGCGTAAGTTCCTGCCCTTGATCCGGATCACCGTCGCGGGCTTCGGACGCCGCCAGAGCCTGCCCCTGGCTCCATCAGGCGTTTCTGATCCCTGGCCGTGAGGTGTGTACGACTGGATCATCTGGGTTGTGGGGGCTGACAAGGCGGCGCGACGGCACCATCGGCCACCGCGCTTCGGCTCAGCCGGGCACGAGCCTGACACCGACACAGGCCGTGTGGTGCGCCGCAGCTCCGGTGATCTCCACAGCGCTGTAGGTGTAGCAGTTCGCTGAGTCGGCACTCCAACTGTGCTCTGTGGATTGAACGGTCGCGAGCAAGCGCCTGAGAGATCGCCTGCTCCAAGTACTCCTCGGGAGTCTGCCGCTCCGCTGCCGCCAACCTCTGGATCCGCTCCTGAACCTCCTCACTCATGGGGATGCTCGTGAGGTACTTCCGTCGGACCCCGGAAAGAGGGTGCAGAGCACATCGATGGAGAGTGCGTCCTCCAATCGTCTCCAGATCTTTCTCACGCTCTGCGTTCGTTCTAGGCGGTCACCAGCACCACGAGCCGTTTCCGATCTCCCGCAGCCGCCATCAGCAGGTCGCTCTCCTGCTGTGCGGCCTTGAGCTCGGCGGCGTCGACGGTGCGGGTCAGGGCGATCTCAATGACATGCACGGTCACTGTTCGCTCTCCCGGCTGGGGGTTCGGGTCGGCCGTGAGATACCTCACCGCCGGGGCCCTGTCACGACAACGAGGAACGGGCCCCCACCGGTGACTTTCGTCACTGGTGAAGACCCGTTCCGTCGGTTCTTCATGGTGCGCGAGGGGGGAGTTGAACCCCCACGCCCTTTCGGGCACTGGAACCTGAATCCAGCGCGTCTGCCTATTCCGCCACCCGCGCATTGGGTGTGTCCTCGGGCCCCTCGCCTTGCGGTGCGGCGCCTTCCGACACGCAGAACATTAGCACGCTGGAGAGGGTGGGTTCACATCCCATATCCGCGGGCAGCCGCCCACCAGCGGCTTGGGAAGCGGCCCCCCGAACCGGGGTTCCGACGGGCACTTATCGACCTGCGCCGGTGCACGTATCAACTTGTGCTGGTTCACGTATCAACCTCGTACCGGTAGCACCCGTCTCCCCAGGACAGGTAGGGGTCCACAGCCAGGTGCGGGACACTGGTCTGCGGCCGCCTCTACGATCCTTGACAGAGGAGTTGGACAGCGGAGTTCGAAGTGGAGCTCCACAGGGAACTTCGGAGGCGTCGACACCCGTCGACCGTGCCGACAGGGGGAACCACCCGATTCACCGGCGCGTGGATACGATCAGTAAGCAGTACCAGGTAAGCAGCAGCCGGCGCAGTACCCAGGACGGCAAGGACGGAGGAGGTGCCTCATGGGAGTCCTGAAGAAGTTCGAGCAGCGTCTCGAAGGTCTGGTCAACGGCACCTTCGCCAAGGTGTTCAAGTCCGAGGTCCAGCCCGTGGAGATCGCGGGCGCGCTCCAGCGGGAGTGCGACAACAACGCGACCATCTGGAACCGCGACCGCACGGTCGTACCCAATGACTTCATCGTGGAGCTGAGCACGCCGGACTTCGAGCGGCTCAGCCCCTACTCGGGCCAGCTCGGCGACGAGCTCGCCGGCATGGTGAGCGACTACGCCAAGCAGCAGCGCTACACCTTCATGGGCCCGATCAAGGTCAATCTGGAGAAGGCGGACGACCTCGACACCGGTCTGTACCGGGTGCGCAGCCGTACGCTCGCCTCCTCCACCAACCAGCAGGCCCCCGGACCCGCGGCTCCGGCCGGCCGGGGCGGCGCACCGGGCCCGGGAGCCGGCTACGGCTACCCGCCGGCCGCTCCGGCGGGCGCCCCGCCCATGCCGGCCGCCCCGCCACCCGGTCGCGGCGCCCCCGGCGGCTACGGCTATCCGCAGCCGGCCCAGGCCCAGCGCCCCGGCGCCGGCGGCCCGGTCGGCGCGCCCGCGCCGGGCTCCCGTACCCGCCACTGGATCGAGATCAACGGCACCCGCCATCAGATCTCCCGCGCCACGCTGGTGCTGGGCCGCAGCACCGAAGCCGACGTGCGGATCGACGACCCCGGCGTCTCGCGCCGGCACTGTGAGATCCGGACCGGAACGCCCTCGACGATCCAGGATCTCGGGTCCACCAACGGCATCGTGGTGGACGGGCAGCACACCACCCGCGCTACGCTCCGCGACGGCTCGCGGATCGTCGTGGGCAGTACCACCATCATTTACCGGCAAGCCGAAGGGTGAAGCGGGGGCAATGTCAGAGCTGACCCTCACGGTCATGCGGCTGGGTTTCCTGGCCGTACTGTGGCTGTTCGTGATCGTGGCCGTGCAGGTCATCCGCAGCGACCTGTTCGGTACGCGCGTCACCCAGCGCGGCTCGCGCCGGGAAGCCGGGCGGGCCCAGCAGTCCCAACGGCAGGCGCCCCCGCAGCAGCGCCAGCAGCCGGCCGCCGGGGGCCGCCAGCGCCGTAACGCCCCCACCAAGCTCGTCGTGTCCGAGGGCACCCTCACCGGCACCACCGTCGCGCTGCAGGGGCAGACCATCACGCTGGGCCGGGCACACGACAGCACCATCGTGCTGGACGACGACTACGCCTCCAGCCGCCATGCCAGGATCTACCCGGACCGCGACGGCAACTGGATCGTCGAGGACCTGGGCTCGACGAACGGCACGTATCTCGACCGATCGCGGCTGACGACCCCGACACCGATTCCGCTGGGCGCGGCGATCCGCATCGGCAAGACCGTCATCGAGCTGCGGAAGTAGTGCTACATCATGAATAGGCGCGAGCGGAGCGAGCACGCGGTGTGGGCCCCCACCCCGGGCCCCGGCGCGCTCCCGACCGGAGGGTGGGCACCGTGCGGATGTACCCGGAGCCGACAGGCGAGGTGCGCATGAGTCTGTCACTGCGCTTCGCCGCCGGATCGCACAAAGGCATGATCCGGGAGGGCAACGAGGACTCCGGATACGCCGGGCCCCGCCTGCTCGCCATCGCCGACGGCATGGGCGGCGCCGCCGCCGGCGAGGTCGCCTCCTCCGAGGCCATCTCCACCATCGTCGCCCTCGACGACGACGTCCCCGGCTCCGACGTCCTCACCTCGCTCGGCGTGGCCGTCCAGCGCGCCAACGACCAGCTGCGCTCCATGGTCGAGGACGACCCCCAGCTCGAAGGCATGGGGACCACACTGACCGCCCTGCTGTGGACGGGCCAGCGGCTCGGCCTCGTGCACGTCGGCGACTCGCGCGCGTACCTGCTGCGCGACGGTGTCCTCACGCAGATCACGCAGGACCACACCTGGGTGCAGCGCCTGGTCGACGAGGGCCGCATCACCGAGGAAGAGGCCACCACCCACCCCCAACGCTCCCTGCTGATGCGAGCGTTGGGCAGCGGCGAACACGTCGAGCCCGACCTCTCCATCCGCGAGGTCCGCGCCGGCGACCGCTACCTGATCTGCTCCGACGGCCTCTCCGGCGTGGTCTCCCACCAGACCCTGGAAGACACCCTCGCCAGCTATCAGGGCCCCCAGGAGACCGTGCAGGAGCTCATCCAGCTCGCACTGCGCGGTGGCGGCCCTGACAACATCACGGTCATCGTGGCCGACGTCCTGGACCTGGACACCGGGGACACCCTCGCCGGGCAGCTCTCCGACACCCCGGTCGTGGTCGGCGCGGTCGCCGAGAACCAGCACCAGCTGCACGACAACGGCATCATGCAGACCCCCGCGGGCCGCGCCTCCGGGCTCGGCCGCCAGGGCCACGGGCAGGGCGGGGGCGGCGACTTCGGGCCGTCCAACCCCTCCGACACCACCGGCTACATCCCCGCGGGCAGCTTCGGCGACTACTCCGACGACGACTTCGTCAAGCCTCGCAAGAGCCGCAAGTGGCTGAAGAGATCCTTCTACTCGGTCCTCGCGCTCGCCGTCATCGGCGGCGGCCTGTACGGCGGCTGGCGCTGGACGCAGACCCAGTACTACGTCGGCACCAACGGCGAGCACGTCGCGCTGTACCGGGGCATCAGCCAGGACCTGGCGTGGGTCTCGCTCTCGAAGGTGTCCAAGGACCACCCCGAGATCGAACTCAAGTACCTGCCGCCGTACCAGCAGAAGTCGGTCGAGGGCACCATCGCCGAGGGCGACCTGAAGACGGCCCAGAAGAAGATCGACGAACTGGGCGTCCAGGCCTCCGCGTGCAAGAAGCAGGCCGAGGCTCAGGCCACGGAGAGCAACAAGAACTCCAAGACTGGCGAGGGCGAGGCCGGCGGCACCACGGGAACCACTCGGTCCTCCCTGACGTCAAAGGCCACACCGACCCCGACGAGCACGACCTCCCCGTCCCCGAGCGCTTCCGCATCCCCGAAGCCCACTCCCACCCCCGGCCCCACCCTCTCGGACGAGGAGAAGCAGGTCGTCGGGAACTGCGGAACGCAGTAGGCAAGCCGTGAGAGGCCCTGGCACACGATGAGCAGCAGTACTTCGAACACGTCGACGCACCACACGTCCACGATCGGCGCGATCGGCGCTCCGAGCCGTCGCAACACCGAGCTGGCGCTGCTGGTGTTCGCCGTCCTCATCCCGGTCTTCGCCTACGCCAACGTGGGCCTGGCCATCGACGACCAGGTCCCGACCGGGCTGCTGAGCTACGGCCTGGGCCTCGGTCTGCTGGCCGGCGTCGCCCATCTCGCCGTACGAAAGTTCGCCCCGTACGCGGACCCGCTGATGCTGCCGCTGGCCACCCTGCTCAACGGCCTCGGACTCGTCGCGATCTGGCGCCTCGACCAGTCCAAGCTGCTGCAGCAGATCGGCCAGGCCGGCGGCAAGGCCACCAACCAGCTGATCTACACGGCGATGGGCATCGCCCTGTTCGCCGTCGTCCTGGTCTTCCTCAAGGACCACCGGGTCCTGCAGCGCTACACCTACATCTCCATGGTCGGCGCACTGGTCCTGCTGCTCCTCCCGCTGGTCCCGGGCCTCGGCGCCAACATCACCTACGGCGCCAAGATCTGGATCCAGGTCGGCAGCTTCACCATCCAGCCCGGAGAGTTCGCCAAGATCGTCCTGGCGATCTTCTTCGCCGGCTACCTGATGGTGAAGCGCGACGCGCTCGCCCTCGCCAGCCGCCGCTTCATGGGCCTGTACCTGCCGCGCGGCCGCGACCTCGGCCCGATCATCGTCGTCTGGATGATCTCGATCCTCATCCTGGTGTTCGAGACCGACCTCGGTACCTCGCTGCTGTTCTTCGGCATGTTCATCGTCATGCTGTACGTCGCCACCGAGCGGACCAGCTGGATCTTCTTCGGTCTGCTGATGTCCGCGGCCGGCGCCGTCGGCGTGGCCAGCTTCGAACCGCACGTCCAGCAGCGCGTCCAGGCCTGGCTCGACCCGATGAAGGAGTACACGCTCTCCCGGCAGAACGTCGTCGGCCACTCCGAGCAGTCCATGCAGGCCCTGTGGGCCTTCGGTTCCGGCGGCACCCTCGGCACCGGCTGGGGCCAGGGCCACTCCGAGCTGATCCGCTTCGCCGCCAACTCCGACTTCATCCTCGCCACCTTCGGCGAGGAACTGGGCCTCGCCGGCATCATGGCGATCCTGCTCATCTACGGCCTGATCGTGGAGCGCGGTGTCCGCACCGCCCTCGCCGCCCGCGACCCCTTCGGCAAGCTGCTCGCCATCGGCCTGTCCGGCGCCTTCGCGCTCCAGGTCTTCGTGGTGGCCGGCGGTGTGATGGGCCTGATCCCCCTGACCGGTATGACGATGCCCTTCCTCGCGTACGGCGGCTCCTCCGTCATCGCCAACTGGGCCCTCATCGGCATCCTGATCAGAATCAGCGACACCGCACGCCGCCCGGCGCCCGCCCCCGCCCCCAGCCCCGACGCCGAGATGACCCAGGTGGTCCGCCCGTCATGAACAAGCCCCTGCGCCGGATCGCGCTCTTCTGCGGTCTCCTGGTCCTGGCCCTGCTCATCCGCGACAACTGGCTCCAGTACGTCAAGGCCGACAGCCTCCGCGAGGACCCGGCCAACCGCCGGGTGCTGATCGCGCGGTACGCCACGCCCCGCGGCGACATCATCGTCGACGGCAAGTCGATCACCGGGCACGCGGAGACCACGTCGGGCGACTTCAAGTACAAGCGCACCTACAAGGACGGCGCGATGTGGGCGCCGGTCACGGGCTTCGTCTCGCAGTCCTACGGCGCCACCCAGCTGGAGTCCCTCGAGGACGGCATCCTCACCGGCAACGACGACCGGCTCTTCTTCCGCAACACCCTCGACATGCTCACCGGCAAGCCGAAGGAGGGCGGCAACGTCGTCACCACCCTCAGCGCCGCCGCGCAGAAGGCCGCCTACGACGGTCTGAAGAAGCGGGGCGCCAAGGGAGCGGTCGCCGCCATCGAGCCGTCCACCGGCAAGATCCTGGCGCTGGCCTCGTACCCGTCGTACGACCCCTCGACGATCGCCGGTGGCAGCGACTCCGACGCGGAGGCGTGGAAGAAGCTCGACAAGAAGAGCAACCCCGACGACCCGATGCTGAACCGGGCGCTGCGCGAGGTCTACCCGCCCGGCTCCACCTTCAAGGTCGTCACCGCGGCCGCGGCACTGCAGAACGGCCTGTACAAGACGGCCGACGAGAAGACCGACTCACCGCTGCCCTGGACGATGCCCGGGACCACGACCCAGCTGAAGAACGAGGGCAGCATCCCCTGCAAGAACGCCACCCTGCGGGTCGCGCTGCAGTACTCGTGCAACACCGTCTTCGGCAAGGTCGGCTCCGACCTCGGCAACGACAAGATGCTCGAGGAAGCCAAGAAGTTCGGCTTCACCGAGGAGCAGTTCACTCCGGTCCGCTCCAGCGCACCGGTCTTCTCCGACGACATGAACCCCTCGCAGACCGCGCTGTCCTCCATCGGCCAGTACAACACCGCCGCGACCCCGCTCCAGATGGCCATGGTCGCCTCGGCCGTCGCCAACAACGGCACCCTGATGAAGCCGTACATGGTCGACTCCCTCCAGGCCCCGAACCTGGACACCCTGGAGAAGACCGAGCCGGAGAAGATGAGCGAGCCGCTGTCCGCGGAGAACGCCCAGATCCTCCAGTCGATGATGGAGACCGTCGTCCAGAAGGGCACCGGCACCACGGCCCAGATCGACGGCGTCACCGTCGGCGGCAAGACCGGTACCGCCCAGCACGGCGAGAACAACAGCAAGAACCCCTACGCCTGGTTCATCTCGTACGCCAAGGTCGGCGACAGCGCGCCGGTCGCCGTCGCCGTCGTCGTCCAGGACGACAAGGCGGTCCGCGAGAACATCTCCGGCAGCGGTCTCGCGGCGCCCATCGCCAAGAGCGTCATGGAGGCGGTCATCGACTCCAAGAAGTGACCCCGATCACGTCACCTCCACATCGATGCACGTTGCGATACCGGTCCTGTATCGGGTGACGCACTTGGCCAGGTCACACAAAGCTAGCCGGGTACGGTAGGCCCGGAGTGCAGCCTCCGACCGCACACACGTGCCGGTCGGGACCGACGGAGAGGGCTGGTAGGAAGCTATGGAAGAGCCGCGTCGCCTCGGCGGCCGGTACGAGCTGGGCCAGGTGCTCGGCCGTGGTGGCATGGCGGAGGTCTACCTCGCCATGGACACGCGCCTCGGCCGCACCGTGGCGGTGAAGACGCTGCGCGCGGACCTCGCGCGCGACCCGTCCTTCCAGGCCCGGTTCCGCCGGGAGGCCCAGTCGGCCGCCTCGCTCAACCATCCCGCGATCGTGGCGGTCTACGACACGGGCGAGGACTACATCGACGGGGTCTCGATCCCGTACATCGTCATGGAGTACGTCGACGGCTCCACGCTCCGCGAACTCCTGCACAGCGGCCGCAAGCTGCTGCCGGAGCGCTCCCTGGAGATGACCATCGGGATCCTCCAGGCGCTGGAGTACTCCCACCGGAGCGGGATCGTCCACCGGGACATCAAGCCGGCCAACGTCATGCTCACGCGCAACGGCCAGGTCAAGGTCATGGACTTCGGCATCGCCCGCGCCATGGGCGACTCCGGCATGACCATGACGCAGACCTCCGCGGTCATCGGCACCGCCCAGTACCTCTCTCCGGAGCAGGCCAAGGGCGAGCAGGTCGACGCGAGGTCGGACCTCTACTCCACCGGCTGTCTCCTCTACGAGCTGCTGACGGTCCGGCCGCCCTTCGTGGGCGACTCCCCGGTGGCCGTCGCGTACCAGCACGTACGCGAGGAGGCGCAGCCCCCGTCGGTCTTCGACCCCGAGATCACGCCCGAGATGGACGCCATCGTCCTCAGGGCCCTGGTCAAGGACCCGAACTACCGCTACCAGTCGGCCGACGAGATGCGCGCCGACATCGAGGCCTGCCTCGACGGCCAGCCGGTCGCGGCCACCGCGGCGATGGGCTCGGTGGGCTACGGCGGCTACCCCGACGACCAGCCGACCACGGCCCTGCGCTCCGACGCGGGCGCCACCACCATGCTGCCGCCGATGAACCCGGACGACGGCGGCTACGGCTTCGACGACCGCCCCGACCGACGCCGCCAGAAGAAGTCGAACACCTCGACGATCCTGCTGGTGGTGGCGGGCGTCCTGGTGCTCGTCGGCGCGATCCTCATCGGCAAGTGGATCTTCAGCGGCGGCGGTGCGGCCAACGACACGGTGCCCGTACCGAACCTGGTCAGCCAGTCACGGGCCGACGCGGAGAACCTTCTGACCAACAGCGATCTCAAGCTGGGTACCGTCACCAAGAAGGCCTGCGAAGACCAAAGTACGGGCAAGGTCTGTGAGCAGGACCCAGCCCAGGGAACCAAGGTCGACAAGAACTCCACCGTCAGCATCGTGATCTCCACCGGGGCACCCAAGGTGGCCGTCCCCAGCGTCCTCGGTCAGGACGTCGACAAGGCCACGGAGACGCTGGAGGGCGACAAGTACCAGTTCGTCGTCAAGACCAAGCAGAAGGTGTCCACCGAACAGGCGGGCACCGTGCTGGAGCAGGACCCGCCGCTGGGTGCGGAGGTGGAGAAGGGGTCCGACATCACCCTCACCATCGCCAAGGCCGAGGAGAAGTCCACGGTCCCGGACGTCATCGACCGCTCCTGTGACGACGCCAAGGCACAGATGCAGGCGAACAACCTCGTCGGCAACTGCACCGAGGTGGAGACCGACGACACCAACCAGATCGGCAAGGTCATCTCGACCACGCCGTCGGCCGGCGCCCAGGCCGACAAGGGCTCGTCGGTCAACATCCAGATCGGCAAGCCGAAGGACAAGACCGAGGTCCCGGACGTCAGGGGCCGCACGGTCGCCCAGGCCAGGCAGATCCTCAACAACGCCGGCTTCACGAACATCCAGTTCGCGAACGGCAGCGACCAGAGCGACACCGCGGTCGTCGCCCAGCAGGACCCGGGCGGCGGCAACGAGGTCGACGACCCGGGCCAGACCCAGATCAACCTGACCACCGTGAGCTTCGGCAACGGGGGCAACAACAACGGCGGCAACAACGGCGGAGGCATCTTCGGAGGCGCCGGAGGCTGACCCCCGCCTGCACCCCAGCACGAAGGAAGAGCCGGACCCCGTGCGGGGTCCGGCTCTTCTCGTCTGGAGGCGCACAGAGGCCCGTGGCCGCAAGAGCAACTTGCGGCTACGGGCCTTCTCCGTGCTAGGTCAGTTCCTTCGGCAACGTCCGCTCGCTGTCCACCTTCTCCGTGCGGACCAACTCCCCCCACACCACATACCGGTACCGCGACGTGTACACCGGCGTGCACGTCGTCAGGGTGATGTAGTGGCCGGCCTTCTTCTTGCCGGACTCCGCGGGGATCTGGCCGAGGACCTTGACGTTGTACTTCGAGGTCTCGGGCAGGACGGCGAAGACCTTGTAGACGTACCACTCGTCCTTGGTCTCGAAGACGATCGGATCGCCCTTCTCGACCTTGTCGATGTTGTGGAACTTCGCCCCGTGGCCGTCGCGGTGGGCCGCGAGGGAGAAGTTGCCGGTCTTGCCGCTGGTGGGGAGCGTGGCCTTGACCGGGTCCGTGTAGTAGCCGGCGACACCGTCGTTGAGGATCTTCGTCGAGGTGCCCTTCTCGACCAGGACCTCGCCGTTCTTCATCGCGGGGACGTGCAGGAAGCCGATGCCGTTCTTGGTGTCCAGCGCGCCGGGGCCGCCGGTGGTCCTCTCGGTCCAGGCGTCGCGCACCTTGTCGGCCTGTTTGTCAGCCGCGCGGTCGGCGACGACGTTCGTCCACCACAGCGAGTAGACGACGAACAGGCCCAGCACCAGGCCTGCCGTGATGAGGAGTTCACCGAAGACGCTGACCGCCATGGCGATCCGGCCGGTGCCGCGGCGACGCGGCGCGGGGCTGCCGGTGTGCTGCTCTTGCTCTGTGGTCGCTGCCACTGGTCATCTGCCCTTACTGGACGAGCGCATCCGGCTTGCCCTTGCTGCGCGGCCGTTCCTCGACCATCTTGCCCCAGACGATCAACCGGTACTTGCTGGTGAACTCAGGCGTGCAGGTGGTGAGCGTGATGTAGCGGCCGGCCGAGGTGAAGCCGGATCCCTTGGGGATGGGGTCGATCACGCTCGTGTTGCTCGGAGACGTCACCGGCAGCGTCGAGGTCATCTTGTAGACGTAGTACTCGTCCTGCGTCTCGACGACGATCGCGTCACCCGGCGAGAGCTTGTTGATGTAACGGAAGGGCTCGCCGTGCGTGTTGCGGTGCCCGGCCAGCGCGAAGTTGCCGGCCTTGGCGTCGGGCATCGCCGTCTTCAGCGCGCCCTCGCCGTAGTGCCCGACCATGCCCTTGTCGAGGACCTTCTTGTTGCTGACGCCCTCGGCTATCGGCACCACCACGTCCAGCTTGGGGATGTGCAGCAGAGCGAAACCCTGGCCCGGCTCGAAGGTGCCCGGAGCGCCCTTCCCGCTCGCCCAGTCGTTCTGGAGGCTGCTCGCCTCCTTGTCCGCCTGCGCGTGCGCCCGGACGTTGGTCCACCACAACTGGTAGCTGACGAACAGCAGCATCAGCACGCCGGTGGTGATGAACACCTCGCCGATCGCCCGGCTCGCGACGACGGCCGGGCCGGGTTTGCGCGCCTTGGCCGCCTTGCGGGCCTCGACACGCGAGAGCGGCTTGCCGTCCGGCGACTCCTGCTCCGGCTGCGGCTCGGGGGCGGCCACACCGCCATGCCGCCCATGACGGCCCTTGGCTGCCTTTCTACGGGCCGCACGGCCGCCCTGTGGGGATCCAGTGGCGGATGTGACGGAAGAGGCCGCAGAAGCGGGTATGGAGGGCGGCGGTGGATCGGGGATCCGCAGCGCGACCGTCTCGTCGTCAGCCGGAGGCACGTACGGCGCCGACGCCCCGCCGAACGACTCCTCGGTGTACGGCTCCTCGGTGTACGACTCCTCGACGTACGGCTCCTCCACGCGGCGCTCTTCGGCGTAGGGAGAAGCGCCGACGGGCCCCCCTGCGTAGGGATCGCCGCCGTAGGACTCGTACGACGCGTCGCCGTACAAGTCCTCGCGCTCGGGGCGCAGGGCCGTCACGCCGTGGCCCTGCCCACCACCGGGGCGAGCCCCGCCGACCTCGCCACCGCGCCCTGATCGCCGCACTCCACCAGCCAGTTGGCCAGCATCAGGTGACCGTGCTCCGTCAGCACGGACTCGGGGTGGAACTGCACGCCCTCGACCGGGAGTTCACGGTGCCTGAGCCCCATGACGATCCCGTCGTGCGTCCGCGCGGTGACCTCCAGCTCGGCCGGGACCGTCGACGGCTCGGCGGCCAGCGAGTGGTACCGGGTCGCCGTGAAGGGAGTGGGCAGCCCGGCGAAGACCCCGCGGCCCTCGTGCTCGACCAGCGATGTCTTGCCGTGCAGCAACTCGGGAGCACGGTCCACGACACCGCCGTACGCCACCTGCATCGACTGCATACCCAGGCAGACGCCGAAGACCGGCACCCCGGTCGCGGCGCAGTGGCGCACCATCTCGATGCAGACCCCGGCCTCCTCAGGCGTACCGGGACCGGGCGAGAGCAGGACGCCGTCGAAGCCGTCCTGGGCGTGCGCCGTAGACACCTCGTCGTTGCGCAGCACCTCGCACTCCGCACCCAGCTGATACAGGTACTGGACCAGGTTGAAGACGAAGCTGTCGTAGTTGTCGACGACGAGAATGCGCGCGCTCACTGGTTGTCCACCGTCACATCGTTGAAGGGCAGCAGCGGTTCGGCCCACGGGAACACGTACTGGAACAGGACGTAGACCACAGCAACGACCAGCATGAGCGAGAGCAGCGCCTTCACCCACGCGTTCCCCGGCAGATGCCGCCAGATCCAGCCGTACATGCCGTCCCTTCCGTCGCACCACGGCACCTACACACACGCCGTACCGCACCAGACTAACGGCGCAGGGCGACAGGCTTGCCGTCCTCCACAGGCTGTGTGGAGTCCAGGTGTGCCCAGACGATCAGCCGGTGACTGTGTCCCCACTCCGGATCGCACGTGGTCAGCGTGAGATAGCGGCCAGGCCGCCTGTACCCGGATTTACGTGGCACAGGATCGATCACCTCAATGTCGGTGGGCACGGTTTTGTAAGGCCCTTTGTCGATCCGATACGTGAACCAGGTCGTCCCGTCGGTCAGGACGACCGCGTCACCATGCCGCAGCCTCGGAAAGTCCTTGAAGGGATCGCCGTAGGTGCGCCGGTGACCAGCGACCGAGAAGTTGCCCTGCTGCCCGAGTCGCGCGGTGTTCGCGTAGTGCCCGAGGCCCTTCTTCAGCGTGCCGACCTCGGTGTCTTCGAGCACGGGCTTGTTCCACGTGAAACCGAGCCGGGGGATGTACATGATCGCGAAGGGCTTCCCGCTGCGGTACGGCGCCGGCTCCGCGGGAGACGGCGATGTCGAGGCAGCCGCGCCGGCCGTCGACCTGGGCTGCCCGACGCTCCCCTTGGCCCACTGGTTCTGTAACTGGTCGATCTGGTCGTCCATGACGGTGTCGGCCTTCACACCCGTCCAGAAGAGCACATAGGCGACGAACAGCACGATCAGGGCGCCGGCGGTGATGCACAGCTCGCTGACGATCCGGACGACGACACGCACCGGCGGCTCCAGAGGCTCACACCGTGCTCACTCCACGGGCTTGGCGTACTGCAGATCCACTGTGCCCGAGTAGCCGGGAAGAGTCACCGTGCCGTCGTCGGCGACATTCCAGCCGAGACCGTAGACGTTGACGTAGACCATGTAGTTCTGGATCGCCTTGGAGTCCGCGAGCGCCTGCTTCAGCCTGCCGGGGTCCCCTACCGCCTGGATCTTGTACGGCGGCGAGTAGACGCGGCCCTGGAGGATCAGGGTGTTGCCGACACAGCGCACGGCACTGGTGGAGATCAGCCGCTGGTCCATGATCTTGATGCCCTGGGCGCCACCCTTCCACAGGGCGTTGACCACGGCCTGCAGGTCCTGCTGGTGGATGACCAGGTAGTCGGGCTGCGGCTCGGGGTAGCCGGGGAGCTTGGCGGTGGCATTCGGCGGGGCGTCGTCGAGTGTGACCGTGACCGCCTTGCCCTTGATCTTCTGGGTGCCCGCCCGGTCCTCCAGGGCGGCGAGCTTGTCGTCTTCGGCCTTGGTGCTGCCGTCGTCGCGCTCGGCGAGCGCCTCGACGTCCCGGCGCAGCGAGCCGTTCGACTCGTCGAGCTCACCGTTGTTGCGGCTGCGCTCCTGGATGAGGTCCGAGAGCTTCAGCATGGAGGCGTCCGTGCGGATGTCGGTGCCCTTGGCCGTGTTGAAACTCGTGAAGAAAATGAGTCCGGCGAGAGCGAAGACACCCACCGTGAGCACCCGAACCGGCCGGAAACCCCGCCTGCGGACAGGACTGGATCCGGACTGGGGAGAGTCGGCAGAATTGCTCAACGTACCCTTATCTCCTTCGGCGCCGCGGAAGCACTACGCTAACGGACGCCCGGGGGAGCACTCAGTGTCCCCTTGTACGCTGCCCCGAGCCCGACCAGTTACCTGCGCGGCCACGCAGCGCATCGACAGGAGAGACCCTCGTGCCGAAGTCACGTATCCGCAAGAAGGCCGACTACACGCCGCCCCCGGCGAAGCAGGCGACCGCCATCAAGCTCAACAGCCGCGCCTGGGTCGCCCCTGTGATGCTGGCCATGTTCCTCATCGGGCTCGCCTGGATCGTCGTCTTCTATGTGACCGACGGCTCACTGCCCATCGATGCCCTGGACAACTGGAACATCGTGGTGGGCTTCGGTTTCATCGCCGCCGGATTCGGCGTCTCCACCCAGTGGAAGTAGCTCTCCCCAGGGGTATCCGCTGAGTTATCCACAGCCTGGAGCAATTTCCACAGGGCCTGGGGAAAAGACTACGATCTGTGGATAACTCATCGAGTGTTGACGCCGGTGCGACCATCACACCAGTCTCCGCAAGCCTGTTCGCCCCCTGCCTGACCTGCACAAACACGGTTCAGACGCAGGGGGCACAGCTGTTCCCGCACTGTATGCACAAGATCCGGGACTCTCTGTGGACAACGGGCCGCTCAGAGGGGTCGCGGACCCGTCAGGTCAGCTGGGCGGTTCTGACCAGAATCATGACCACGACTACCAGCAGTACCAGCGCACAGGTCCCGTACTGCACGAGTGCCCGCCGCTCACGCGGGGCGTGGACCATGCCGTAGCCCGTGATGAGACCGGCGACGAGGCCGCCGATGTGGGCCTGCCAGGAGATGCTGCTCCAGCCGAAGGTGAAGATCAGGTTGATCACCAGGAGCGCGATGATCGGCCGCAGGTCGTAGTTGAGCCGCCGCATCAGGACCGCGGTGGCGCCGAAGAGGCCGAAGATGGCACCGGAGGCGCCGAGCGTCTGGGTGCCCGGATCGGCCAGCAGGTAGGCCAGGGCGCTGCCCGCGAGACCGGAGACGACATAGACCGCGAGATAGCGCGCGCGGCCCAGGGCCGCTTCGAGCGGGCCGCCGAGCCACCACAGGCTCAGCATGTTGAAGCCGATGTGCCAGATCTCCTGGTGCGCGAACATCGAGGTGACCAGGCGGTAGTACTGCCCGTCCGCGACTCCCTCGGTGAGCAAGAACGGCGGCGCCGGATAGGCCCCGACAAGGCTGAGGTCCGCCGCCAGGGACGCGTTGGCCTGGATGGCGATGAACACCGCGACATTGATCCCGATCAGGATCTTGGTGAACAGCCGGGGGTCGGCCGTGACCGCGCCGCCCGCGATGGTGCGGGGCCTCGCCGTGGCCGGAGCCGGTCCGCTGCCGCCCCCGTCGCGCACGCACTCGGGGCAGTGGAAGCCGACGGAGGCGCTGACCATGCACTCGGGGCAGATCGGGCGCTCGCAGCGGGTGCAGCGGATGCCGGTCTCACGGTCCGGGTGCCGGTAGCAGCCAGGCAGGTTCTGGGCCTCCGGTGTGCTGCCCGCCTCCTGATTCATGCCATCCCCTAAGTCGCCCTGGGTCGTCGTGCCCACATGCACCGCCCCGCTCATCCTTACGGTTGAGCGGGGCGTTTGGTTCCCTGCGTGGAGCTGCCCGGGGCTCAGCCCTGGCGGGTCTCCACGACGACCTGCTCGATGACGACGTCGTTCACCGGGCGGTCGTTGGGGCGGGTGGTCTTGACGCCGGCGATGGCGTCGACGACCTTCTGGCTGGCCGGGTCGGTGACCTCGCCGAAGATGGTGTGCTTGCGGTTCAGCCAGGCCGTCGGGGAGACGGTGATGAAAAACTGCGAGCCGTTGGTGCCGGGGCCGGCGTTGGCCATGGCGAGCAGGTAGGGCTTGTTGAAGCCGAGGTCGGGGTGGAACTCGTCCTCGAACTCGTAGCCCGGGCCGCCGATGCCGGTGCCCAGCGGGTCGCCGCCCTGGATCATGAAGCCGCTGATGACGCGGTGGAAGATCGTGCCGTCGTAGAGCCTCTTGGTGGACTTCTCACCGGTGCCGGGGTGCGTCCACTCGCGCTCGCCCTGGGCGAGTTCGACGAAGTTCCTGACCGTCTTCGGGGCGTGGTTCGGCAGAAGCCGGACTTCGATGTCGCCGTGGTTGGTCTTCAGGGTGGCGTAAAGCTGCTCGGCCACGATCTGCCTTCCGTTGTCTTCTTGTGCCCCACCGATCCTCGCACGGATCCGGCCGAGGAGGGCCCGGGCAGGGGCGCGGAGCGGCGATCCGTGGCATTGTCGTCGACAAGCTCCTGTTGCCACGTATTCATCCGTTATTGATCCGGATGCCCGCCCTCAGGTGCCGGGCTGCACTCCGGCAGGCATGATCCGTAAAAGGGTGGAAAGTCGAATTACCGTACGCCACCGAGGAGGAGGATCCCGTGACCCGCATCGACAGCGTGCGCGCCGCGACCGGCTCGGCGAAGGACAGCGTGCTGCACGCCGCGGAAGTGGTGGCGCCCTACGCCGACACGGCCAAGGACAAGGCCTCGCACTACGCGACGGAGGCACGCGTACGGCTCGCGCCCAAGGTTTCCCTGGCGGCCGAGCAGGCGCGTGTCCAGTACGGCGCTCATGTCGCGCCGCGTCTGGAGCAGGCCCGTACGCATGTTCCGCCGAAGGTCGACCAGGCCGCCCACGAGGCCGCTGTACGCACTCGCAAGGCAGCTCGGCAGGCCGCCGACTATTCCCGCCCCAGGATCGAGCAGGCCGTCGCCGCGGCCGGCCCGGTCCGTGAGGAGGCCACAGCCCGCAGCGTGGCCGCACTGGCCGCACTGCGTGGCCAGATCACGCCGAAGGAGGTCCAGAAGCTGGTCCGCAAGCACGAACGGCGGGCCCGCGCAGGACGGCTCGCCAAGGCGCTGGCGGTCGCGGGCCTCGTCGCGGGCGGCGCCTACGCCGCCTGGAAGTGGTGGGACAAGCAGGCCAACCCCGACTGGCTGGTCGAGCCGCCCGCCGCGACCGAGGTACCCGAGACGGGTCGGCTGACGTCCGTGGACGGCACCGGCCAGTCCGTCCTGGACCCGGAGGTCCAGGCGAAGGAGGCCGAGGAGGACGCCGCGAAGCACGACGAAGGGCGCTGACGCCGACACCGGCGTGTACCAGGGGTGGGGCGGAACTTCTCCGCCCCACCGTCGTGTTCACCCGACAGTGTGGCCGGGCCGGTGCGGCAGGGTTCCCGTGCGCCACAGTCGCGGGGACATGTCTTCGCACCGGATGGACCGCCGCCCTGATGAAGTCCTCGCGCCGCGGGCCGCTCGCCCTGGCCGTCGTACTGCTGCTCCTGGCCTCGGCCTGCACCGCCGCCCGTGACCCCGAGCCCGCGGCGGTTTCCCCGTACGGCGCGTACGTCGGCTACGAGCCCGCCGACGTGGGGCGCATTGGCGCGCTCGGTGCCTGGCTGGGCGGTCCCGCGCCCCGGGTGGGGCACGTGTATCTGCCCGGCGACCGCTGGAGCAACATCGAGGGGGCGCCTGACTACCTGGAGTCATGGGCGGCGTGGCGGCGGGCGGATCCGCGGCGGATGTTCGTCCTGAACGTGCCGATGCTGGAACACACGGAGGCCGACCTCCCCGACGGTGTGGTCCGCGAACAGCTTCGGCGTGGGGCGAACGGCGACTACGACGGCCATTTCCGCGCCCTGACCCGGCGGCTGACGGCTCTCGGCGTCCCGGACACGATCGTCGTCCTCGGTTGGGAGATGAACGGCACCACCTACACCCACCGCTGCGGCCCGGACCCGGCCGCGTGGAAGGCGTACTGGACGAGGATCGTGCGCGCGATGCGCTCGGTGCCCGGTCAGCGCCTGCGCTTCGAGTTCACGCCGAACCGAGGCCGCGACGCGATCCCGTGGCCGCGCTGTTATCCGGGCGACGAGGTCGTCGACATCATCGGCATGGACGCCTACGACGCCCCGCGCGGTCTCGGCTTCACCGAGCAGGTGAGCGAGCCGTACGGGCTGCGCGCCCACGTCCGCTTCGCCCGCGCTCACGGCAAGCCCTTCTCGTACCAGGAGTGGGGCCTGTACAAGAACGGCGACGACCCGGCGTACATGCGCGGCATGCTCACCTGGTTCGCCCGTCAGCGGCCCCTGTACCAGGCCATCACCGACTACTGCCCGCACGGGGTGTGGGGCTGCCGGGCCCATCCGAGGTCGTCTGCGGTGTATCGCTCGCTGATGAAGTAGGCGGACGGCCACGTCCTGGCGCGCGGAGGGGGTGCTCGGATCCATGCAGGCGCGGCAGCGGCTCGGAGGCTGCGGGCAGACCGACGGCCGGTGCGGTGCGGGGATCGGCAGGCCGCATGACTCGCGGAGCCACCGCTCCCGGCTCCCGCACGAAAAACCCCTCCGCCCGCGTATCCGCAGGTCGGAGGGGATCTTGGAGTGGAGCCTAGGGGAGTCGAACCCCTGACATCTGCCATGCAAAGACAGCGCTCTACCAACTGAGCTAAGGCCCCGGGAAGAGTGACGTCCGCCGCAAGAACCACTTGCCGGTGGGCGCCGCAGACCAGAGTACCGGGTCACCCCCGGTATTCCGCAAAAAGATTGGGGGTCCCCGCGAACGACCACTCTCCGTAAGATGCTCGGCGTGGTTCGCTGTCGCGAACCACGGTTTTTTGGGGAAGCGATGGGGAGACGCACATGGACGCCGCACAGCAGGAAGCGACCGCAAGAGCGCGGGAACTGCAGCGGAACTGGTATGGGGAGCCGCTGGGGGCGCTCTTCCGTAAGCTCATAGACGACCTCGGCCTCAACCAGGCTCGTCTCGCGGGGGTGCTGGGACTGTCGGCTCCGATGCTGTCACAGCTGATGAGCGGTCAGCGGGCGAAGATCGGCAATCCCGCCGTGGTCCAGCGGGTGCAGCTGCTGCAGGACCTGGCGGGGCAGGTCGCGGACGGCAGCGTGAGCGCGGCCGAGGCGACCGAGCGCATGGACGAGATCAAGAAGTCGCAGGGGGGCTCGGTGCTCAGCAACACCACGACCACGACCAGCAGTTCGGGCGCGCCGACGGTCAAGCGGGTCGTCCGCGAGATCCAGTCGCTGCTGCGCTCGGTGGCGGCCGCGGGAGACATCATCGACGCGGCCGACACTCTCGCCCCGACCCACCCGGAACTGGCAGAGTTCCTCCGTGTCTACGGCGCCGGCCGCACCTCCGACGCGGTCACGCACTACCAGTCCCACCAGAACTGAGCCGCCCGTCCGGTCGCCGAAGGGGGTTCGGCAGCCGGGCGGGGGGCCGTGCGGTGCGACGGAGGAGCGCGAGGGGGTCGCACTCCTCACCGGCGGGCGACATACGGGGGTGTGTCGCCCGCCGAGGAGACGAGGAACACGGGGCCGTATCTCTCATCGGGGAGGCCACGAGGGGTCGTATCGCTCATCGAGGGGGAAGCAACGGGGGTAACCGCAGGGGGAGGAGCGACGCGCAGTCATGGGTGAGGTGTTCGCCGGCCGGTACGAACTGGCCGATCCGATCGGACGCGGAGGCGTCGGCGCCGTCTGGCGTGCCTGGGACCACCGGCGCCGCAGGTATGTGGCAGCCAAGGTTCTGCTGCAGAGCGACGCCCACTCCCTGCTGCGCTTCGTGCGCGAACAGGCCCTGCGAATCGACCATCCCCATGTCCTCGCGCCCGCCAGCTGGGCCGCCGACGACGACAAGGTCCTGTTCACCATGGACCTGGTCGCCGGTGGCTCGCTGGTCCATCTGGTCGGGGACTACGGCCCCCTGCCGCCCGCGTTCGTCTGCACCCTGCTCGACCAACTCCTCGCGGGGCTGGCCGCGGTGCACTCGGAAGGTGTCGTGCACCGTGACATCAAGCCCGCCAACATCCTGCTCGAAGCCACCGGCACCGCCCGCCCACGGCTGCGGCTGTCCGACTTCGGCATCGCCATGCGGTTGGGTGAGCCCCGCCTGACCGAGACCAACCTCGTCGTGGGTACGCCCGGTTATCTCGCCCCCGAGCAGATGATGGGCGCGGAACCGGACTTCCCCGCCGACCTGTTCGCCGTCGGCCTGGTCGCGCTGTACCTCCTGGAGGGTGCCAAGCCCGACACCAAGGCGCTCATCCAGTACTTCGCCGCCCATGGCACCCCCGGCGCGCCCCAGAGCGTCCCCGACCCACTCTGGCAGGTCGTGGCCTCTCTCCTCCAGCCGGATCCCCAGGCCCGTTTCCGCACCGCGACGGGGGCCCGCAAAGCCCTCGCCGCCGCCAGAGAACTCCTCCCGGACCCCGGCCCCGACGACGAGTCCATCGAGATCTTCGACCAACTCGGCCCCTTGCCGCCCGGGTTCGGCCCGGAAGGACCACTCAAGCGGGCACCGGGCGTGGACCCGAACAGGACACGGAACGGGGGATCCGGGACGGGGGGAGGGGCGCGCTTCGGGACGGGTGACGCGAGCGGGGGTTCCTTTGGGGGCGGCGGAGGGAGCGGGGTTCCTTCCGAGGCCGGCGGAGGAAACGCGGGGGCTTTTGCGGGCGGCGGAGGGAATGGGGGAGCTTTCTGGCGGGGGGCCGGCGGAGGGGCTGATGCTGGGTCGGGGGCCGGTGGTGCCGGGGGCGGTGTCGGGGCCGGTGGTGCTGGGTCGGGTGCCGGTGGGGGCGGTGTCGGGCCCGGTGGTGCTGCGTCGGGGGCCCGGCCCAGTGGTGCTGGGTCGGGTGCCGGCGTCGGGGCCGGTGGTGCTGGGGCCGGTGCTGAACCGGGTTCCGGTGCGAGATCTGGTGGTGCTGCTGGGCTGTCCGGTGCCGGTGCTGCGCCCGGTGCGGGTGAGGCCGACGGGATGCTTTGGCCCGGCCAGGGGGACGGCGTGGCTTCCGGGCAAGGTGGGGCAGGCGGGGCACCCTCCTGGTTCGGTGTGGGAAATGAACCGCCTCTCTCCCAGCCCGGAGAGGCGAGGGGGACACCCCCCTGGTCCGGTGAAGGACACGGCGTGGGGTCGCAGCCCGGGGAAGTGAGCAGCACCCCCTCCCAGCCCGGGGAGGCAAGGGGAGCGACCGACTGGTCCGGCGAAGGACACGGACGGTCCTCCCACCCCGAGATACCCGGTGAGGTCCCCTCCTGGCCCAGAGAGGTAAGCGGACTTCCTTCCCAGCCCCACGAGGCAAGTGAGCCGCCTTACCAGCGAGGTGGGGCCGATGAACCTCCCTACGGGTTCGACTACCGACCCGGCGAGCCGAGCAGACCTGGGTCTCAGCCCGGCGAGCCATACGGGGCGGTCTCCTGGCCGGGCCAAGGAAACGGCGCGTCCTGGCCCGGAGAGGGCAGCGAGGCCCCCGGAAGACCTCCCGAGGAGGGACCCGCCGAAGGAAACACACCACCCTGGTCCGCCGAGGCGAACTCGCCGTCCTGGCCCAGGGAACCGAACCCGGCGCCATGGCCAGAACAGGCCCACCCGCTCTCCTGGCCCCGCGAGGCCGGCACCCCGTCCTCCCCAGGCCCCGACACGCCAACTACCCCTCCGCACACCGGCACCGACGCGCCCTCCCCCACCACCGGCCGCGGAACCCCCTGGCCCGCTCCCACCAACCCACCCCCGTTGTCGGACACCGGCAGCTTCCATCTGCCGCCGCCCCTCCCCCCGAACTCCGGCTCCCGGCCCTCCACTCCACCGGAGCATCACGCGCAGGCGCACCACCCCCAACCACAGGCCCAAGCCCAACCACGTCGGCCTGCGCCCCCGGCCCCCTCCGCCTACGACTCCCCCCACGACCCCACACCCCCCACTCATGTCCTGCCCTCCCCCCAACCCCGCGCCGCACGCTTCCCCACGCAGGCTCCGCCACCGGTCCAGCACCAGCTCCACGCCGCTACCTCTACTGCTTCGTACACCGCTCAGAGCCCGCAGGTTCCACCTCCCGCCCCGTCACTTTCGCAAGCGCGCCGCAGCGGCCCACCCGCAAAGGTGGCGATCCCCCTCCTGCTCCTGGCCCTGGCCTGCTACGCCGTGGGGTTCTGGGCACTCAGCCAGATCTGAGATCCCGGCATTCCGGACGGACCGGCATCTCGGCAGACCGCCGTCACAGCAGACCGCCACCTCGACAGACCGCCGTCTCAGCAGACGGCCATCTCGACAGACGATCGTCCCCACAAACGGCACTTTGAGCAGCCACACCACCCACACCCTCGGGGGGGAGCTCCCCAGCCCCGGATCACCTGTGGGCCCGCACTACCCGCAGCGCGCCGCCGCAGGCAGTCCCCCGACCGACGGCAAGAAAGCCGCACACAAGCAGGCAGGCGTCAACCCCGAGCTCCGACCCCCGCATCGCCCGCATCGCCCGCATCGCCCCGCTCATCCCAAGCCCCCGGAACCGAACCGTTCAGTCGCCGAGCCCCGCCCCGTCACGTACCTCCGCAGCGCCCCCCACGCCCTACACCCCGGCAGCCCTCCGCCGCCCCACCGCAACCCACACCCCGAGAACCACCAGCACCACGGTCCCCGCCCCGATCCCCCCGACGGCGACCAGCTTCATCCCGGTGCCACCGCCACCCGCCCCACCACCGTCACCATCGCTCGCACCCGCGTCCCCCACCGCCCCCGAAGCCCGCCCAAGCAGCCCCACCTGGAAGATCCCCGAGGGCTCGGACTGCCCCGCGTAACCAGGCCCGGCCGTCGCCGCCCCCTTCACCCTCACCCTCAGCGTCAGCTCGAACGGCCCGTCGCCGAAGTCCTCGCCCACTCGAGCGGCGAGATGGACGACGAGGTAGTAGGACCCGGCGAACCGCATCCCGCCCACCCGGTCGGAAACGGCGTACCGGTTGTCGTACCCCACCGGCGGCAGCGCAGCGAGCGCACCGGACTTCTGGCTGCCGTTGTAGCTGATGCTGGTGTCGTCGACGAGTCCGCGTACGGGGTTGTACAGGGCCAGATTCACGCCCCCCGGCACAAAGCCACCCCCCGCCCCGCCACCGCTCGCACTGCTCAGATCGGCGGTCGCGTACACCTGCTGTCCCCAGTCGACCGGCACCTTGTAGAACAGCGTCTGCCCGGGCCGTAGGTCGTCGCGCCAGGCCCCTTGTTCCAGTGCGGTCGCCGAGCCGAAGCCTTTGCCGCCCCGCAGCCGCACGGACTCCCCGCCGGGAGGCGAGGGGGTGGCCGAGTCCCAGGCCTCGGGCGCACTGGTCGAACCGGCCTTCCGCAGCCCCGGTTCCAGCACGGGCGCGAGCTCCAGGTCCCAGTCACCCGGTGAGGACGCGGTGCGCAGCACCCGCTCGACGACGACGTAGTACGTACCGGCGGTCCGGCACAGTGACCGGCTCGTCGGGAGCTGACGCGCGCCCCACACGGTGAGGGGGCGCGGGCTGCGGCCGGCGCCGATGCTGGCGGTGTCGGGCGCGGAGCAGGAACGGCCCTCGGCGTCCTGCACGGACACTCTGACGCCTTCCGTGGGGGTGACTGAGGCGTCCGTCGGGGGTACGGCCGTCGCGGCGACGTACACGGTCGATGTGCCGTCGAGCACGAGGCGGTAGTACACCTTGCCGTCGCTGGGCAGCGAACTCCGATAGGTCGTGCCGGGTCGGAGACGCTCGGCGTCCGCGGTGTCCGTCGCTCCGGTGACCGACGGGGCGTCTTCGGCAAAAGCGTACGAGGAGGCCGTGGCGGACGATGAAGGAGAGGTGGCAGAGGCGGAGGGGGACGCGGGAGGAGAGGTCGAGGCGGCGAAGCCAGGAGATCCCGGCGCACCCGCCACCGCGCCCAGCACGACCCCCATGACGGTCACCCGCCACCACGCCGTACGCCGCCCCATCCCGCGCCACCCCTCCGTGCCCGCGCCCGAACTCCTACGACCGTCACCGATCACGACATGCCCGGACGTGCGGTCGGGCGTCCGTGCGGCCGGGAGCCGTGGCCCATCCTGCCCCGCAGGGCCGCCCCCCACCCTCGCAATCCGTACGACCGTCCGAAACCCCTGGCCACCCCCGGCCACTGCCGGTCCCGGAGCCGGGCCGGGCCATGGGCAACACAAAACCCCGACCGCAACAACGGCCGGGGTCTGTTCAGAATCGGATGTCGGTACTCACGAACCCGTGGGCACGGAGTCAGTCGCCTCCGTCCACAGATCCTGCTCGGCGCGATCCGCCTGGATCTGGCGGTACACGAGGAGCCCGCCGATGGCGGCCAGTGCGACCAGGAGCAGCTTCTTCACCGCGCTACCTCGTCTTTCCTTGACGTAGGGGACCTCTGGCGCCCGACTATACACACCGACCGATACCGATCGGTGACCTGCGTCCGGGCCCTCAACTCCCGTCGAGAACGGCCCAGTAGAAGCGGAACAGGGACCTCCGACCAGAGAGTGATCACACCTCCACGGACTACCATTTCGACCCCTATCGCACCAGTTCTCCTATTTTTCGCCCTTTATGCACCCATCCGTGTGGTGTTCATCGGAAGATCCACGCGCCACAGACTCGGGTCCGTGATTTCGCGGCGCTCATACACATCATGAGGAAAGTACGCAAATCGCCCAACCCGAAAGTGAGGGACCATGGCCCAGAACAAGGTCATGAAGCTGTGGACCGTCGTCATCACCGCCTTCCTCGCGCTGTTCACGGCGCTCGGACTCATCACGACGACCACCGCCGCCGCGGTACCGCAGAACCAGCCGGCCCGCAACAGCGCCGCCGCCCACCCGGAGCCCCCGGCGGTGTCCCAGGGGCTCTGGTCCCACGACAGGTCCCTGCCTCCCACGATGAAGCAGCGGATCCGGGCAGAGGCCCACGGCAAGACCCCCAGCTGCCGCTCCGGCTCCCTCGCCGACACGGCCACGGACACGGCCACGGAGCTGGCCCCGGACACGGAAGCGGCCACAGCCGAACCGGTCGGCGCGGACTGCGTGTGACACCCCCGCCCCGCTCCGCCCTATGACCCGCCGAAGACGCACCACGGACGCACCACAGACGCACCGAAGACGCACCACAGGCGCAACGATGACGCAGCGAAGACGTACCAAAGAGGCAGCGAAGAGGCCCCGAAGAAGTGTGATGACGTCGCACCCAGCACCGCACGCAAACACCCGCACGGAGACACCCGCCCGCACGCCGAAGACCCCGACCGGAACCGGCTGAAGGTCTTCGCCTCCGGGCGAATCAAGAGGACGTACTCCCGAGGTCACCGCACCGATGGACGCGCCCCCGTGTTCACCGGCCCCCGACCCGCTCAGGGGCCTCACTGACACCGTTGGCCCAGGACACAGAACCCGTTTGCCTTCCGAGTCGGCCATGACCACCCACGACTGGTCCCCCTGGCCGATGTCGACCCGCTTGGCGCCGTGAGCCTCAAGGCGAGCCACCTCGGCGGCCTGGTCATCAGGCCTGAAGTCGAGATGCAGCCAGCTTATGACTCTCGTAGACGCCAAACCCCCGACGGCGAAACACTCCGGACGACAAAAACCCCCAACCGTGATCGGTTGAGGGTCTTCGTGCTGGTGGGGCTAACAGGATTTGAACCTGTGGCCTCATCCTTATCAGGGATGCGCTCTAACCAACTGAGCTATAGCCCCGCCGCGCTCTGCGGAGTGTGTCCCGCGCGCTGACTCCTGAAGATTAGCGCACGACGTGGGCAGTCCCAAAATCGGTTCCCGGAGGACCGCCCCCGCAGGTTTGGGGCAGCGTTACTCGTCCTCGGCCAGCGTCAGCTCGACGCCGCCGACGAAGCCCGCGGAGAGGTTGTAGATGAACGCGCCGAGAGTCGCGAGCGCCGTCGCGAGGACGACGTCGATGACCGCGATGATCGACGTGAACATCAGGACGTTCGGCAGGGAGAGGAACGCCTGGAGGTCGAAGCCGTTCGACTCGTTGGAGCCGGTCGCCTCGGAGATCGTCCCGCCGACCGTCGAGAAGACGCCCATCGCGTCCATGACCATCCACAGCACGGCGGCCGCGACGATCGTGCAGATGCCGAGCGCGATGGAGAGCAGGAAGCTGACCTTCATGACGGACCACGGGTCGGCCTTGGCCACCCGCAGACGCGCCTTGCGGGTACGGGGCATGGTGCGCGCACCGGTGCGCGGGCGGCGTACGGTACCGGCCGCGGCGCCCTGGGTCGGGTAGGCCTGCGGCGGGTGGTACGGGCCGGCCTGCTGCTGCGGCTGCCGTTCCCCCGGAAGCGGAGAGGGCGAAGGCTGGGGCTGTACCGCGGGCTGAGGCTGCGGCTGGGCCGCCCCCCTCGGCGGTGCGGCGGGCGCCGTCGGCTGGGCCGGCGGCTGGGTGTCCGTCACAGGTCCCCCCTGGGATCCATGAGTCTCGGGCGAGCGCGACTGGGTCGCGGGCGGCTTGATCGCCTTGAGTTGAGTCGTGTGCGTATCTGTCGTGTGCGGTTCTGTCGCCCGCGCGTCACTCGCCCGTCCGTCTGTCGCCCGTCCGTCGGCCGCACGCGCGGCGGAGCCACGGCCGCCGCCGTCCGCCTCCGTGCCGGGGGAGGACCCCCTAGAGGTTCCGGTCGATCCGGCGCCCGTGGCTCCGCTCACGATGACTCTCTCCTCGTGCTACTCGGCCGAGGGTGCCTCACCCTCGTCCGTGCCGATGGTCTCGGCGGCACCGTCGACGGTCTCGTCGTCGGCCACATCGCCGTCGACCTCCTCCGCCTCACGTCCCGCCTCGGCGTTACGTGCGATGCCGACGACGGCATCGCGCTTGCCCAGGTTGATCAGTTGGACGCCCATGGTGTCACGGCCCGTCTCCCTGACCCCGTTGACTCGCGTACGAATCACACCGCCGGACAGCGTGATGGCGAGGATCTCGTCGGTCTCCTCGACCACCAGCGCACCGACGAGCGATCCGCGGTCCTCCACGATCTTGGCAGCCTTGATGCCGAGGCCGCCACGACCCTGGACGCGGTACTCGTCGACGGGGGTCCGCTTCGCGTACCCGCCGTCCGTAGCAGTGAACACGAACGTACCGGGTCGAACAACATTCATCGAGAGCAGCTCGTCGCCCTCGCGGAAGCTCATGCCCTTGACACCCGAGGTGGCACGGCCCATGGGACGCAGGGTGTCGTCCGAGGCGGTAAACCTGATCGACTGCGCCTTCTTGCTGATCAGAAGCAGATCGCTGTCGGCCGAGACGAGTTCGGCACCGATCAGTTCGTCGTCCGAACCGTCCTCGCGCTCCCGCAGATTGATGGCGATGACGCCACCGGAACGCGGAGAGTCGTAATCCTTCAGTGACGTCTTCTTGACCAGACCCGCCTTGGTGGCGAGCACCAGGTACGGCGCGGCGTCGTAGTCACGGATCGCGAGGATCTCGGCGATCGCCTCGTCCGGCTGGAAGGCCAGCAGGTTGGCGACGTGCTGTCCGCGCGCGTCCCGCCCGGCGTCCGGCAGTTCGTACGCCTTGGCCCGGTAGACGCGGCCCTTGTTGGTGAAGAACAGCAGCCAGTGGTGCGTGGTGGAGACGAAGAAGTGGTCGACGATGTCGTCTTCCTTGAGCTTCGTCCCGCGAACGCCCTTGCCGCCGCGCTTCTGGGCGCGGTAGTCGACGGCCTTGGTGCGCTTGACGTAACCGCCGCGCGACACCGTGACGACGATGTCCTCCTCGGCGATGAGGTCCTCGATGGACATGTCGCCGTCGTAGGGCACCAGCATGGTCTTGCGGTCGTCGCCGTACTTCTCGACGATCGCGGCGAGTTCGGCGCTGACGATGCCGCGCTGGCGCACCGGCGAGGCGAGGATCTCGTTGTACTCGGTGATCTTCGCCTGGAGTTCGTCGTGCTCCTGGACGATCTTCTGGCGCTCCAGGGCGGCCAGTCGCCGCAGCTGCATCTCGAGGATGGCGTTCGCCTGGATCTCGTCGATCTCCAGGAGCTCCATCAGGCCCGTGCGCGCGATGTCCACGGTGTCACTGCGCCGGATCAGCGCGATGACCTCGTCGATGGCGTCCAGGGCCTTCAGCAGGCCGCGCAGGATGTGCGCCCGCTCCTCGGCCTTGCGCAGCCGGAACTTCGTACGGCGGACGATGACCTCGATCTGGTGCGCCACCCAGTGCCGGATGAACGCGTCCAGGGACAGCGTGCGCGGAACGCCGTCGACGAGCGCCAGCATGTTGGCGCCGAAGTTCGACTGCAGATCCGTGTGCTTGTAGAGGTTGTTCAGTACGACCTTGGCGACCGCGTCACGCTTCAGGACGATCACGAGTCGCTGGCCCGTACGCGACGACGTCTCGTCCCGGACGTCCGCGATGCCGCCGACCTTGCCGTCCTTCACCAGGTCGGCGATCTTCTGCGCGAGATTGTCGGGGTTGGTCTGGTACGGCAGTTCCGTGACCACCAGGCACTGGCGGTTCTGGATCTCCTCGACCTCGACGACCGCGCGCATGGTGATGGAGCCACGGCCGGTGCGGTACGCCTCCTCGATGCCCTTGCGGCCGACGACGAGGGCGCCGGTCGGGAAGTCGGGGCCCTTGATGCGCTCCATGAGGGCGTCCAGGAGCTCCTCGTGCGAGGCCTCCGGGTTCTCCAGGTACCACTGGGCGCCGGCCGCGACCTCGCGCAGGTTGTGCGGCGGGATGTTGGTGGCCATGCCGACCGCGATACCGGCCGAACCGTTGATCAGCAGGTTCGGGAAGCGGGCCGGCAGAACGGTCGGCTCCTGGGAGCGGCCGTCGTAGTTGTCCGTGAAGTCGACGGTCTCCTCGTCGATGTCACGGACCATCTCCATCGACAGCGGCGCCATCTTGCACTCGGTGTAGCGCATGGCCGCCGCCGGGTCGTTGCCCGGGGAGCCGAAGTTGCCGTTGGAGTCGACCAGCGGCATCCGCATCGACCACGGCTGGGCGAGGCGCACCAGGGCGTCGTAGATCGAGGAGTCGCCGTGGGGGTGGTAGTTGCCCATGACGTCGCCGACCACGCGCGCGCACTTGTAGAAGCCGCGCTCGGGGCGGTAGCCGCCGTCGTACATGGCGTACAGGACGCGGCGGTGGACGGGCTTGAGACCGTCCCGGACGTCCGGCAGCGCACGGGACACGATGACGGACATCGCGTAGTCCAGGTACGAACGCTGCATCTCCGTCTCGAGCCCGACGGGCTCGACACGCTGGGCGATGACGCCGCCCTCTTCAGAGGTGACGGGCGTGTTCTCGTCGGCCATTGCGGGTGAAGATCCTTCCTGGTGCGGTCAGCTGAGACCGACTCAGATGTCGAGGAAGCGGACGTCCTTGGCGTTGCGCTGGATGAACTGGCGGCGGGCCTCCACGTCCTCGCCCATCAGGACGGAGAACAGATCGTCCGCCTGGGCTGCGTCGTCGAGGGTGACCTGACCGAGGACGCGGTGCTCCTGGTCCATGGTGGTCACACGCAGCTCCTCGGCGTTCATCTCGCCGAGACCCTTGAAGCGCTGGATGGAGTCCTCGCGGATGCGCTTGCCGCGCTGGCGGCCCATCTCGATCAGCGCGTCGCGCTCGCGGTCGGAGTACGCGTACTCGATGTCGTCCCGGCCCCACTTGATCTTGTACAGCGGGGGGCGGGACAGGTACACGTGCCCGGCCTCGACCAGCGGCCGCATGAAGCGGAACAGGAAGGTCAGCAGCAGGGTGGAGATGTGCTGGCCGTCGACGTCGGCGTCCGCCATCAGGATGATCTTGTGATAGCGCAGCTTCTCGATGTCGAAGTCCTCATGGACCCCGGTACCGAAGGCCGAGATCAGCGCCTGGATCTCCTGGTTCTGCAGGATCTTGTCGATCCGCGCCTTCTCGACGTTCAGGATCTTGCCGCGGATCGGAAGGATCGCCTGGTACTCCGGGTTACGGCCGGACTTGGCGGAGCCGCCGGCGGAGTCACCCTCGACGATGAAGATCTCGCACTTGGTGGGGTCGTTCGACTGGCAGTCGGAGAGCTTGCCCGGCAGGGACGCGGTCTCCAGCAGGCCCTTGCGGCGGGTCAGGTCGCGGGCCTTGCGGGCCGCCACGCGCGCGGTGGCCGCCTGGATGGACTTGCGGATGATGTCCGCGGCCTCGACGGGGTTGCGGTCCAGCCAGTCGGTGAGGTGCTCGTAGACGACCTTCTGGACGAAGGTCTTCACCTCGGTGTTGCCCAGCTTGGTCTTGGTCTGGCCCTCGAACTGCGGCTCGCTCAGCTTCACCGAGATGATCGCGGTCAGACCCTCGCGGATGTCGTCACCCGTGAGGTTGTCGTCCTTCTCGCGCAGCAGCTTCTTGTCGCGCGCGTACTTGTTGATCAGCGAGGTCAGCGCCGCGCGGAAGCCCTCCTCGTGCGTGCCGCCCTCGTGCGTGTGGATGATGTTGGCGAAGGAGTACACACCCTCGCTGTAACCACCGTTCCACTGCATCGCGAGCTCGAGGGACAGGCCCTTGTCCTTGTCCTCGGCCTCGAGGTCGATCACGGTGGGGTGGACGACCTCTCCCTTGCGGGAGTTGAGGTACTTCACGAAGTCGACGATGCCGCCCTCGTAGTGGTACGAGACGGCCTTGACCTCGTGCTTCTCGTCCTCGCCCGCCTCGTCCGCGCCGGCGGTGGCCTTCGCCGACTCGCGCTCGTCGGTGAGGTTGATCCTCAGACCCTTGTTGAGGAACGCCATCTCCTGGAAGCGCCGCGAGAGCGTCTCGAAGGAGTACTCGGTGGTCTCGAAGATGTCCGGGTCGGCCCAGAAGGTGACCGTGGTGCCGTGCTCGTCCGTGGCCTCGTGCTGAGCCAGCGGGGCCGTCGGCACGCCCAGCTTGTAGTCCTGCGTCCAGCGGTAGCCGTCGGTCTTGATCTCGACGGACACCTTGGTGGACAGGGCGTTCACGACGGAGACGCCCACGCCGTGCAGACCGCCGGAGACCGCGTAACCGCCGCCACCGAACTTGCCGCCCGCGTGCAGCACGGTCAGCACGACCTCGACGGCCGGCTTGCCCTCGGAGGGGACGATGCCCACCGGGATGCCACGGCCGTTGTCGATGACGCGCACGCCACCGTCGGAGAGGATCGTCACGTCGATGGTGTCCGCGTGGCCGGCCAGCGCCTCGTCGACGGAGTTGTCGACGACCTCCTGCACCAGGTGGTGCAGACCGCGCTCACCGGTCGAGCCGATGTACATACCGGGTCGCTTGCGGACCGCGTCCAGACCCTCGAGGACGGTGATGGCGCTGGCGTCGTACGAGGCGGTTACCTCGCCGTTCGACGAGGTCGCCTCGGCGTCGGTGGACGGAATGTTCTCGTTGGGGTTGCCGGAATCGGCCACGAAGCGCCCTTTCTGGCACAGCACGAGCCGGGCTCGTCGGCGGGTTGCCGGAGCGGCTGCGGCATGTTGCGTTGGTAAGCCTTGATCAGCGTTGCTCAGCTTCTCCCGGGCGGTCCCCACGTTCGGGGCGGGATTGGCTTCCAGTCTACCGGTAGCGCCGACAGTGATGGGGGTTTGCCGGTACCTGAGTCCGCATGTGCCGCCCTCAACCGGCGTCTTCCGGGTCCCCATATACGGAGCGGGGCTCCAAGAGGCTCACAGCGGCACTCAGCGCTTCCAGCTGTCAACCCTTGGCTACTTGGGAGTCAGGTCGGAATTCGCAACCGCGTGCAGTGCTACGACAAAGGCGTCGGCGGCGCCCCGAAGGCACCGCCGACGCCCCTGATGTGATGTCTGTCACCCGTAGGTGTCACCGGGTCCCGTGCTGCCCGGGGCGCGCAGCGGACCGTAGCGACGGGCGGGCCCGCCCGGGCCGTTCACCTTGATCAACTTCACGGCGCCGTGCCCGAGATCCTCGTTCAGACGGGCCACCAGCTGCGGGGCGAGCAGCCGCAGGTTCGTCGCCCAGGCCGTCGAGTCGCAGCGCACCACCAGCACCCGCTCGTCCTCGTCGTACTTCTCCGGCTCGCAGTGCTTGGCCAGGTCCTCGCCCACGATCTGCGGCCAGCGCCCCATCACCCCGCCCACCGCGGCCGGCGTCTCCCAACCGCGCTCGGTGATCAGGCGGTTGATGGCGGCACCGAACGCCATGGGGTCGCGTCCGTCAGCGCGCGCGCCGGAGCGCAGACCCCCTCCACGCCGTGCCTGCCGCTTCTGCTGCGCCGCGTCCCCACGCGCGCGTGCCTGTTCCTTCGCGGCCCTGAGCGCCACGCGCGCGAGGTCGACACCCGAGGGTTCGGCGGACTCGGGCCTCTTGGCAGGCGGTTGTTCGTCGGTCATACGCGCTCCACCGCCCCCTCGGACACGGCGTACCGCGTCCCCGTCAGCACGTGCGGCACGTCGTCGTCGACCGCCGCCGTCACCAGGACCTGCTCACCGGGCGCGACCAGCTCGGCCAACCGCTCCCGGCGACGGGTGTCCAGCTCGGCGAACACGTCGTCGAGGATCAGCACGGGCTCGTTCCCCTCGGCCCGGAGCAGGTCGTACGACGCCAGGCGCAGCGCCAGCGCGTACGACCAGGACTCACCGTGCGAGGCGTACCCCTTGGCGGGCAACTGACCGAGTTTGAGATTCATATCGTCCCGATGAGGTCCTACGAGGGTCACGCCCCGCTCGATCTCCTGCTTGCGCACCTCGGTGAGCGCCGCCATCAGCTGCTCGTGGAGAGCCTCACGCGTGTGTGCCTCGCCCGGCGCGGACGGCTTGTACTCCAGGGCCACCGGGCCGCCGCCCGGGGCCAGTTGCTCGTACGCCTTGTCGGCCAGCGGCTGGAGCGCGGCGATCAGGTCGAGCCGCTGGGCGAGCAACTCGGCACCCACGCGCGCGAGGTGCTGGTCCCAGACGTCGAGAGTGGACAGGTCCATCGAGCGGCCGCCGTGCCGCCTCGCGAGGGCGGCCGACTTCAGCAGGGTGTTGCGCTGCTTGAGGACGCGCTCGTAGTCGGAGCGAACGCCGGCCATGCGCGGGGAGCGCGCGGTGATCAGCTCGTCCAGGAAGCGGCGCCGCTCGCCCGGGTCGCCCTTCACCAGCGCGAGATCCTCCGGCGCGAACAGCACCGTGCGCACGATCCCGAGCACATCGCGCGGCCTGACCTGCGAGGACCTGTTGATGCGGGCACGGTTCGCCTTGCCGGGGTTCAGCTCCAGCTCGACCAGCTGCTGCCGCTCGCCCTGTCTGACCTGCGCCCGGACGATCGCGCGGTCGGCGCCCATGCGGACCAGGGGGGCGTCGGAGGCGACCCGGTGGCTGCCGAGGGTGGCGAGGTAGCCGATCGCCTCGACCAGGTTCGTCTTGCCCTGCCCGTTGGGGCCGACGAACGCGGTGACGCCCGGGTCGAGCGGAACTTCGACCCGGGCGTACGAGCGGAAGTCGGCCAGCGACAGATGCGTGACGTGCATGGTCGGTCGCCGACCTCCCCCAGCTTGTGGACTGCGGCCTGTGGATTGCTCCGCAGCCCTGTGGATTACTTCGTCTCGACCGCGTGGCCGCCGAACTGGTTGCGCAGCGCCGCGATCATCTTCATCTGCGGCGAGTCGTCCTGACGCGACGCGAACCGCGCGAACAGCGACGCGGTGATCGCCGGCAGCGGCACCGCGTGGTCTATCGCGGCTTCCACGGTCCACCGGCCCTCGCCGGAGTCCTGTGCGAAACCGCGCAGCTTGTCCAGGTGCTCGTCCTCGTCGAGAGCGTTGACCGCGAGGTCGAGCAGCCAGGAACGGATGACCGTGCCCTCCTGCCAGGAGCGGAAGACCTCCCGGACATCGGTCACGGAGTCGACCTTCTCCAGGAGCTCCCAGCCCTCGGCATAGGCCTGCATCATCGCGTACTCGATGCCGTTGTGGACCATCTTCGCGAAGTGGCCCGCGCCGACCTTGCCCGCGTGCACCGAACCCGCGTCGCCCTCGGGCTTGAGGGCGTCGAAGACCGGCTGCACCTTGGCGACGTTCTCCGCGTCCCCGCCGTACATCAGCGCGTAGCCGTTCTCCAGGCCCCACACACCGCCGGAGACGCCGCAGTCGACGAACCCGATGCCCTTGGCCGCCAGCTCCTCGGCGTGCTTCTCGTCGTCCGTCCAGCGGGAGTTCCCGCCGTCCACCACGACGTCACCGGGCTCCAGGAGCTCCGCCAGCTCGTCGACGGTCGCCTGGGTCGGCGCTCCGGCCGGGACCATCACCCACACGACCCGCGGGCCCTGCAGCGCGTCCACAAGCTCCTTCAGGCTGTGGACATCGGCGAGGTCCGGGTTGCGGTCGTATCCGATCACGGTGTGGCCTGCGCGGCGTATCCGCTCGCGCATGTTGCCGCCCATCTTGCCGAGGCCGACGAGACCGAGCTCCATCAGTGGTTCCTTAGGTTGCTGTGGCGTGTGAGGCACTTTCGTACCCACGTACGAGCCTAAACCCGGACGCTCACGCACACCTGTGGGCATACGCGCTCAAACGTATGCCCCCACCTGGGGCTTTGACTCAGCCGCTGAGGCGCACCGGCATGATCAGGTACTTGTAGGCCTCGTCCGCCTCGGCGTCCAGGGCGGGCTTGCCGCTCAGCAGCGCGGGCTTGGTGGACGTCGTGAAGGAGAGCTGGGCCACCGGGGAGTCGATGGCGCTCAGGCCGTCCAGCAGGAAGGTCGGGTTGAAGGCGATCGAGATGTCGTCGCCCTCCAGCTGGGCGTCGACCCTTTCCACAGCCTGTGCGTCGTCGCTGGAGCCGGCCTCCAGGATCAGCACGCCCTGCTCGAAGCTGAGGCGCACCGGGGTGTTGCGCTCGGCGACCAGGGCCACGCGCTTGACGGCCTCCACGAACGGGGCGGTCTCGATCACGGCCACGGAGTTGAACTCCGTCGGGAACAGCGTGCGGTACTTCGGCAGGTCACCTTCGAGCAGCCGCGTGGTCGTACGGCGGCCCGCGCCCTCGAAACCGATCAGGCCCTCGCCCGCACCGGAGCCGGAGAGCGCCAGGATGACGCTGTCGCCGCTCGTAAGCGCCTTGGCGGTGTCCAGGAGCGTCTTGGCGGGCACCAGGGCGACGGCGGACGCCTCGGGGTTCTCCGGCTTCCACAGGAACTCACGGACCGCGAAGCGGTAGCGGTCGGTGGACGCCAGCGTGACGGTGTCGCCCTCGATCTCGATGCGCACACCGGTCAGGACCGGGAGCGTGTCGTCGCGGCCCGCGGCGATGGCCACCTGGGAGGCGGCGGAGGCGAAGACCTCACCGGGGACGGTGCCGGTCGCGCTCGGCATCTGCGGCAGCGCCGGGTACTCCTCCACAGGCAGGGTGTGGAGTGTGAACCGCGAGGAGCCGCAGACCACCGTCGCCCGTACACCGTCTGTGGAAATCTCCACCGGGCGGTTGGGCAGAGCGCGGCAGATGTCGGCGAGCAGGCGGCCGGAGACCAGCACCGTGCCCTCCTCCTCGACCTCGGCCTCCACGGAGACCCGCGCGGAGACCTCGTAGTCGAAGCTGGACAGGCTCAGCTGGCCTTCCTCGGCCTTCAGGAGAAGGCCGGCGAGGACCGGCGCCGGCGGACGGGCCGGGAGGCTGCGCGCCGCCCAGGCCACTGCCTCCGCGAGTACGTCGCGTTCCACCCGGATCTTCACTGTTGCCGCCTCCTGCTGTTGCCGGCGCTGCTCGGCCTGCCTGGCTTCGTCGTCTGTCTCGGTGTCGTCGGTCCCTGTGCCGGGAAGGACACCGGGGAACAGTCTGACGCACCCCACTGACAGTAGGTGCCTCTCGGGGTCAAGTCGTGACGAGGGGCAGCCGGGAGCCGGACAGCGAGTTGTGCACAGGCCCCACTTCGAAACGGATTCCCAGCTCTCTCTAGTTGGGAGTAGTAGTAGGGGCTGTGGATACCGTGGATAACCCCGTTTTCCCAGCTCAGAGCAGGAATTTTGTCCACCGGCCCTGTGGGCGACGGCGGTGGACAACCGGGGGTATCTGTGGAGAACAAAAAGTTCTGCACACTCCGTGCACAGCCAGAGGCGACTTCTCCCCAGCGCCGTCCCCAGCTTTACCCGTCTTTCCCACAGCCCAACCCGGCACCTTCGTGTGACGCCTTTCACTCGACCCGGTGATCAGGCGCGTCGCGTTGCCGAACAGTGGACAGGCATGTGGAGAAGCCGGTGATCGCTGGGGACAACCGGCCCCTGCCTGTGGGCGGCCGGTGGACAACTTGATGCACAGCCTGTGGATCTTCTCGCTGTCCACAGTCTGTGGAGATCCTTCGTCCACGAATCCACAACCACCTGACCTGGCCTGATGGTCTTTCACCAGGAAGCCTGTGGACCGCGATCTGGACAACTTCGCAGTCCCCAGGATGTGGACGGGAAAAAGTCACCGGATCTGTGGAGGGAGGCCGTAACCCGGCGGGGAATCGAACAGCGGGCTACGGCGCCGTGACCTGTGGAATGCCGAAGGGCGCCCTCGGGATCTCGTCCCCAGGGCGCCCTCGGCGTTGAAACCGCCGTGACTCCGCCTGTGTCAGCGGTTCTGTGTCAGCCGTTCTTGATGCGGTTCGTCAGCTCGGTCACCTGGTTGTAGATGGAGCGTCGCTCGGCCATCAGATTGCGGATCTTGCGGTCCGCGTGCATCACGGTCGTGTGGTCGCGGCCGCCGAACAGGGCGCCGATCTTCGGCAGCGAGAGGTCCGTCAGCTCGCGGCACAGGTACATGGCGATCTGGCGGGCCGTGACGAGCGCCCTCCCGCGCGAGGTGCCGCACAGGTCCTCGACGGTCAGGCCGAAGTAGTCCGCCGTGGCGCTCATGATGGCCGTCGAGGTGATCTCGGGCGCCGAGTCCTCGCCGCCGGGGATCAGGTCCTTCAGCACGATCTCCGTCAGGCCCAGGTCCACCGGCTGCCGGTTGAGCGACGCGAACGCCGTCACCCGGATCAGCGCGCCCTCCAGCTCACGGATGTTGCGCGAGATGCGGGAGGCGATGAACTCCAGGACCTCCGGCGGGGCGTTGAGCTGCTCCTGCACCGCCTTCTTGCGCAGGATCGCGATCCGCGTCTCCAGCTCGGGCGGCTGGACATCCGTGATCAGACCCCACTCGAAACGGTTCCGCAGCCGGTCCTCCAGCGTCACCAGCTGCTTGGGCGGCCGGTCACTGGACAGCACGATCTGCTTGTTCGCGTTGTGGAGGGTGTTGAAGGTGTGGAAGAACTCCTCCTGCGTCGACTCCTTGTCCGCGAGGAACTGGATGTCGTCGACGAGCAGGATGTCCATCTCGCGGTAGCGCTTGCGGAAGCTGTCGCCCTTGCCATCGCGGATGGAGTTGATGAACTCGTTGGTGAACTCCTCCGAGCTCACGTACCGCACGCGCGTGCCGGGATACAGGCTGCGCGCGTAGTGCCCGATCGCGTGCAGCAGGTGGGTCTTGCCGAGCCCCGACTCCCCGTAGATGAACAGGGGGTTGTAGGCCTTGGCCGGAGCCTCGGCGACCGCCACCGCGGCCGCGTGGGCGAAGCGGTTGGAGGCACCGATGACGAACGTGTCGAAGAGGTACTTCGGATTCAGCCGCGCGGTGGGCTCACCGGGGCCGGTCGCCGGGGCGGGCTGCGCGGCCAGCGGGCCGGGGGCGCCGGTGGTGGGCAGGTTGGAGCCGACCGGGCCGCCGCGGTGCACATGCCCGGAGCCGGGCGGCGGATCGGGCAGCTCCCGGCGGCCGTCGCGCTGGTCGTAGTCGGACCGTGGCTGGTCGTAGTCGGGTCGCGGCTTGTCGTAGTCCGGGCGCTCGTCGTAGTCGCGGCGCGGACTGTCGTAGGACGGGCGCTCCATCGCCTGCGGGCGGTAGTCCTGCGACGGAGGGCCGTACGACTCCTGGGTGTACGGCTCCTGCGGATAGGGCTCCTGCGACGGTGACGCGTACGGGTCGCGCTCCGGGAAGCCGAGCCGCTGCTGCTGCCAGCTGTACTCGTCCTGTGCCGGCCGCGGCCAGGCGCCGGGCTCGGGGCGCTGGTACTCCGACGGGTAGGCGGGGCGCGCGGTCGGGAGCTGGTCCGGGCGGGGCGCCTGGCCGCCCTGGTGTCCGGGGCGCTGTTCACCGCGGCCCTGGCGGGAGTCGTCGGCGCGGTGACGGCCGTAGCCCTCGTACTGATTGTCGTACTGGCCGGAGGGCAGCTCCGGCTCCTCGTAGCGCGGCTGGGGCCGGGGCGCCTGAGGTGCGGGCGGCGGTGGGGGCTCGCCCGCGGAGTCGTCGACGGTGATCGCGATGCGGATAGGGCGGCCGCACTCGCGGCTCAGGGTCTCGCTGACGGCCGGGGCCAGCCGGCCCTCCAGTACGCCTTTCGCAAATTCGTTCGGTACGGCGAGCAGGGCGGTGTCGGCGACCAGCGCGAGGGGCTGGCAGCGCCGGATCCAGTGTTCGTCCTTCGCCTCCACACCCTGGACGCGGCCCTCACCGAGAAGCTGCTCGAGTACGCGTGGCCACACTGCGGCAAGATCGGCAGGTACGTCAGCCACAGGGCACGCTCTCTCACGGGTCCCACGAACGTGTGGTTGTGGGACGAGTCGGGATTCAAATGGGGTGGAGCCGAAACAGAGGGGTCAAGGGAACGAATCGGAGTTCGGTCACGGTAGTCAGGGCGACGGGTGCGGTTCAAGTTGTTGTCCCCAGCCTGTGGATAGTGTCTCCCGGCGACCACTGGTTTGACCGGATGGCTCAGCCGCGCGTACCGTAACCAGGTCGAGTTGTCGATGGCTGCTGCCGCCTGCCTCCGATGGGCACAGATCGCGTCAGGTGATCGGGAAGCGGTGCACACGGGCGTAACTGCGAGCTACTCGTGGGCGCACGGTGACAGCCAGGACGGCACCCGCCACCACCGATTGATTTCTGGAGCCCCCGAGTGAGCAAGCGCACCTTCCAGCCGAACAACCGTCGTCGTGCCAAGACCCACGGCTTCCGTCTGCGGATGCGTACCCGCGCCGGCCGCGCGATTCTGGCGAACCGCCGCAGCAAGGGTCGCGCCAGCCTGTCCGCCTGATCCCGGTCAGGTCATGCCGTCGTGCTGCCCACCGAGAACCGGCTGAGGCGGCGCGAGGACTTCGCGACCGCAGTACGACGAGGGCGCCGGGCCGGACGCCCGTCCCTCGTCGTCCATTTTCGTAGCGGTGCCACGGACCCGCACGCGCCTGGGGAGAGCGCTCCCCCGACGCGTGCGGGTTTCGTCGTGAGCAAGGCCGTGGGCGGCGCGGTCGTACGCAACAAGGTGAAGCGCAGACTGCGTCACCTGATGCGCGACAGGGTCGTCCTGTTTCCCCCCGGTAGCCTGGTAGTCGTACGAGCGCTGCCCGAGGCGGGCGACGCCGATCACGAACAGCTGGCCCGAGACCTGGATGCCGCCGTTCAGCGGCTGCTGGGAGGGGGCGCACGATGAAGTACCCGCTGCTGGCGCTGATCAAGCTGTACCAGTGGACCATCAGCCCGCTGCTGGGGCCGGTGTGCAAGTACTACCCGTCGTGCTCCCACTACGGCTACCAGGCCATCGACCGGCACGGTGCGATCAAGGGAACGGCACTCACCGCCTGGCGCATCCTGCGGTGCAATCCGTGGTCGCTGGGCGGTGTGGACCATGTCCCGCCGCGCAAGCGTCCGCGGTGGCACGAAATGCTGCGTAACGCCTGGCGTGCACGTAGGGGCGGGCCCTCCGCCGCCTCGGCCACCGAGGGACAGACTCCTTCGAGCCCGGCCGCAGAGACTCCGTCCCATGCCCAAGGAGCATGATTAGTGGACACGATTGCCAGTCTTTTCAGCTTCATCACGACACCCGTCTCCTGGGTCATCGTTCAGTTCCACACGGTGTACGGCAAGATCTTCGGCCCTGACACCGGGTGGGCCTGGGGCCTGTCGATCGTGTCCCTCGTGATCCTGATCCGTATCTGCCTGATCCCGCTCTTCGTGAAGCAGATCAAGTCGACGCGGGCCATGCAGACGCTCCAGCCCGAGATGAAGAAGATCCAGGAGCGCTACAAGAACGACAAGCAGCGTCAGTCCGAAGAGATGATGAAGCTGTACAAGGAGACGGGCACCAACCCGCTCTCCTCGTGCCTTCCCATCCTGGCGCAGTCCCCGTTCTTCTTCGCCCTGTACCACGTGCTCAACGGCATCGCGACGGGCGACACCATCGGTGTCATCAACGAATCGCTGCTGGCCAGCGCCCGTAAGGCGCACATCTTCGGTGCCCCGCTCGCCGCGAAGTTCAAGGACGGCTCCGCCACCGTCCAGGCGCTGGGTGCCACGGTCACGGACGTGCGGGTCGTCACCGCGGTCATGATCGTCATGATGTCGGCGTCGCAGTTCTACACGCAGCGTCAGCTGATGACGAAGAACGTCGACACCACGGTCAAGACGCCGTTCATGCAGCAGCAGAAGATGCTGATGTACGTCTTCCCGGTCATGTTCGCCGTCTTCGGCATCAACTTCCCCGTCGGTGTCCTCGTCTACTGGCTGACCACCAACGTGTGGACCATGGGCCAGCAGATGTACGTCATCCACAACAACCCGACCCCGGGTTCCAAGGCCCAGGCTGCCTACCTGGAGCGCCTCACCAAGCACGTCACGAACCACGGCAAGGCCCGCAAGCGCAGCGAGCGCACCATCATCAAGGCGATCGTCGCCAAGGGCCGTGACCGCAACGAGTTCGAGCGCAAGTTCATCAACGGTCTGAACAAGGCGGGCCTCGCGGCCCAGGCCGACGGCTCGGTCATCCAGAGCGAGTCCCAGGCCGCGGTCCAGACCGAGGACGGTTCGCCGACGAGCGCGGCGGCTCCCAAGCGTCAGCAGCCCAAGCGGCAGAGCAAGTCCCAGCGACAGTCGGGTGCGGCTTCGGCCGGCTCGAAGGCGGCCGGTGACGATCAGTCGTCCGAGTCGATCTCGCTGAGCAAGTCCGACGAGCCCGAGGACGCCAAGCCCGCCGCTCCCGCCAAGAAGCAGTCCGGCGGCGGAACCCGCAGCAAGGCCCAGTCCGGACAGCGCAAGGGTCCGCAGCGGCCCAAGTCCCCGTCCAAGAAGTAAGAAGGAGTCCATCCCGTGACGGAAGGCACCACCTCCGCCGCTGCCGAGGGTGCAGACACCCTGACTCGCCTGGAGCAGGAGGGCGAGATCGCGGCGGACTACCTCGAGGGTCTGCTCGACATCGCCGATCTCGACGGCGACATCGACATGGACGTCGAGGCCGACCGCGCCGCTGTCTCGATCATCAGCGACGCGGGTGGCCGCGACCTGCAGAAGCTGGTCGGTCGTGACGGCGAGGTGCTGGAGGCCCTGCAGGAGCTCACCCGCCTGGCCGTGCACCGGGAGACCGGGGACCGCAGCCGACTGATGCTGGACATCGGCGGTTACCGGGCCAAGAAGCGTGCGGAGCTCTCCGAGCTGGGCGCCAAGGCCGCTGCCGAGGTGAAGAGCACCGGTGAGGCCGTGAAGCTCGACCCGATGACGCCGTTCGAGCGCAAGGTCGTGCACGACGCGATCAAGGCCGCCGGCCTGCGCAGCGAGTCCGAGGGCGAGGAGCCGCAGCGCTTCGTCGTCGTGCTTCCCGCCTGATCGGTCCGTACGTTCCTCCGGCCCCGTCTGTAGAGCAGGCGGGGCCGGAACTTTGTCAGCCTGATAGTTCTGATGGTCGGCGCCCGGTGCGCTGATGCGGTACGGAAGGACGGTTCCCCGTGACGGAGGCAGCGGAGCTTCCCCCCGCGCCCGAGCAGGCGCGTGAGGTGTTCGGCGATCGCTTCGAGGACGCGGTGCGCTACGCCGAGCTGCTCGCTGAGGCGGGTGTGCAACGTGGCCTCATCGGCCCCCGTGAAGTGCCCCGTCTGTGGGAGCGGCATCTGCTGAACTGCGCGGTGCTCTCGGAGGTCGTCCCCGAGGGCGTGACGGTGTGCGACGTCGGCTCCGGTGCCGGCCTGCCCGGCATTCCCCTGGCGCTCGTCCGTGAGGACCTGAAGATCACGCTGCTGGAACCGCTGCTGAGGCGCACGACCTTCCTGACGGAGGTGGTGGAGCTGCTGGGCCTGGACCATGTGACAGTGGTGCGGGGCCGTGCCGAGGAAGTCATGGGCAAGCTGACCCCCGTGCATGTGGTGACAGCGCGGGCCGTGGCTCCACTGGACCGTCTGGCGGCGTGGGGAGTCCCGCTGCTGCGTCCCTACGGCGAGATGCTCGCGCTCAAGGGCGACACCGCGGAGGAGGAACTCAAGGCGGCAGGTACGGCCCTGAGTAAGCTCGGTGCCGTGGAGACCTCCATCCTGCATGTGGGCGAGGGCGTGGTCGACCCGTTGTCCACGGTGGTGAGGGTCGAGGTAGGGGAGAGTCCAGGCGGCGTGCGTTTCGCGGCCAAGCGTGCCAAGGCGGCCCGCACCGGCCGCACACGTCGACGTCGCTGAACCGTCCTGACGACGAGACGTACTCCACACAAGCTGCCAAACCTATGCATGTCGGAGTGTCGCGGCAGAACGGGCATGGCTGCCCTGCATCGTGTTTCACGTGAAACGTCGCTCACTGCTGCACGGCATCATCAGCCGGGGCCGCGCCGCGGCCGAACCCCGCGACCGGAAGCCTCTCGGCTCACTCGGAGAGGTAACGGAGTTGTCCACAGAAGTGGATTTCTCCACAGAACAACAGGCCTCACTGGTTCACGACCCCGAAGACATGGGAGGCTCTGTTCATTGCGAGCCTGAAGTCGAGGAGAGTGAATCCTTGCGGTCCGACGCCAACATCGCGGGACCGATGACCGATCCGGTCCCCGGTCCCCGAACCGAGTCGATGGGGGAGGATGTTTCACGTGAAACACCGCCCCCGATGGACGACACTCCGATCGGTCGTGCTGCCCAACTGGCGGTAGAGGCTCTTGGCCGCGCCGGCGAGGGCCTGCCACGGCCCGAGCAGACCCGGATCATGGTCGTCGCCAACCAGAAGGGCGGGGTGGGCAAGACGACGACGACCGTCAATCTTGCTGCTTCGCTGGCTCTGCACGGTGGTCGTGTCCTGGTGATCGACCTCGACCCCCAGGGCAACGCGTCCACTGCGTTGGGGATCGACCACCACGCCGAAGTGCCGTCCATCTACGACGTCCTGGTCGAGAGCAGGCCGCTGGCCGAGGTCGTCCAGCCGGTCCCTGATGTAGAAGGCCTCTTCTGCGCCCCCGCCACCATCGATCTCGCCGGTGCGGAGATCGAGCTGGTGTCCCTGGTGGCACGTGAGAGCCGACTGCAGCGAGCGATCCAGGCGTACGAGCAGCCACTGGACTACATCCTCATCGACTGTCCGCCCTCGCTCGGCCTGTTGACCGTCAATGCGCTCGTGGCCGGCGCGGAGGTCCTCATCCCGATCCAGTGCGAGTACTACGCGCTGGAGGGCCTCGGTCAGCTGCTGCGCAACGTCGATCTGGTGCGGGGCCACCTCAACCCCACCTTGCATGTCTCGACGATCCTGCTCACCATGTACGACGGCCGGACGCGCCTCGCGTCCCAGGTCGCGGACGAGGTGCGCACCCACTTCGGCGACGAGGTGCTGCGGACGAGCATTCCCCGCTCGGTCCGTATCTCCGAGGCGCCGAGTTATGGACAGACGGTGCTGACCTACGATCCAGGATCGAGCGGCGCCCTGTCCTACCTTGAGGCGGCGCGAGAGATCGCGCTGAAGGGCGTCGGCGTCAGCTATGACCCGACGCAGGCGCACATCGGCGCACAGAGCAACCCAAGCATGGTGGAGGGGATCCAGTGAGCGAGCGACGGAGGGGTTTGGGTCGTGGTCTCGGCGCACTGATCCCGGCTGCACCGACAGAGAAGACGCCGACTCCGGCGGCGATGGGGGGCCCTGGTTCAGCGTCACCGACGTCCGTTCCGGTGCTGACGACCGATCGTGGAGTGGCCGCGGCGAAGGTGGCCACACTGCCGCCTGTTTCACATGAAACCGAGGCGCCGTCGGCCAACGGCTACCCGGAGACGCCCGCGCCTCCCATGGGCGCCCACTTCGCGGAGCTCCCCCTCGACTCCATCACGCCGAACCCCCGCCAGCCGCGTGAGGTCTTCGACGATGACGCGCTGCAGGAGCTGGTCACCTCCATCAAGGAAGTCGGTCTTCTCCAACCGGTCGTCGTCCGACAGGTCGGTCCCGCCCGCTACGAGCTCATCATGGGCGAGCGGCGCTGGCGGGCCACCCGTGAGGCTGGTCTGGAGGCGATCCCCGCGATCGTGCGGGCCACGGAGGACGACAAGCTCCTCCTGGACGCCCTCCTGGAGAATCTGCACCGTGCTCAGCTGAACCCGCTGGAAGAGGCGGCCGCCTACGACCAGTTGCTGAAGGACTTCAACTGCACGCACGACCAGCTGGCGGACCGCATCGGCCGGTCCCGTCCGCAGGTCTCCAACACCCTGCGTCTGCTGAAGCTCTCGCCGGCGGTGCAGCGCCGAGTGGCCGCCGGAGTGCTCTCCGCCGGACACGCCCGTGCCCTTCTCTCCGTCGACGACTCGGAGGAGCAGGACCGGCTGGCCCACCGGATCGTGGCCGAGGGGCTCTCGGTGCGTGCAGTCGAGGAGATCGTGACCCTCATGGGGTCGCGGCCGCAGACTGTCCAGCGTTCCAAGGGGCCGCGTGCCGGCGCCCGGGTCTCTCCGGCGCTGACCGACCTCGCGACCCGCCTCTCGGACCGCTTCGAGACGCGGGTGAAGGTGGACCTGGGGCAGAAGAAGGGCAAGATCACCGTCGAGTTCGCCTCGATGGAGGACCTCGAACGCATCCTCAGCTCCCTCGCCCCCGGTGAGGGACCGGTTCTGCAGAAGAGCCTGCTGGACGGCGAAGCCGAGGAGACGGAAGGCTGAGCCAAGGCCCCGCCAGGGTGACACCGCCCAGGCGAAGCACACAGAACGGGCTGTGTCCGGTGTGTCCCGGAACACGGCCCGCTCTTTGCTTTCAGGCGGTATCGATGGAATCGCTGTGTGGATACGATGCGAATGGGTGCAGCACATCCACCCGGCAGTACCTCTGAGGGGAGGCAGGGGCGATGCGAACGATGAGCCGAAGCGGACTGGTGAGCGCGGGCCTGGGACTGGGGGCGGTCGGCGGATTCGTCGGCAGCTTGCTCAGGGAACGGAGCGCTCTGACGGCCGCCCGCGATGCGGCGGGCGAAGGAAGCGAGGAACAGCCTTCATGGGGCGTCGGCTCGTACCGCTCACGCTGGACAACCTTCCGGACCTACCCCGGCGTTGCCGCTCGTGTGTCTTCTGGGAGTTGGACCCCGTCAGTGGAGAAGCCGCGGTAAAGGCGGGAACAGCGGCTCTGGAGAAGGAAGCCTGGATCTCCGCCGTTCTGCTGGACTGGGGATCGTGCGGCCGGGTCGTCTACGTCGACGACGTTCCGGTCGGCTACGTCCTCTACGCCCCTCCCGCATATGTTCCACGCTCCACGGCGTTTCCCACCAGCCCCGTCTCTCCGGACGCCGTCCAGTTGATGACGTCGTTCATCATGCCGGGCTATCAGGGGCAGGGACTGGGCCGGGTGATGGTGCAGACGGTCGCCAAGGACCTGCTGAGGCGGGGCTTCAAGGCCATCGAAGCCTTCGGTGACGCCCGTTGGAAAGAGCCCGCCTGTCTGCTTCCCGCGGACCATCTGCTCGCCGTGGGTTTCAAGACGGTCAGACCCCATCCCACGTATCCGAGACTGAGGCTGGAACTGCGGACCACACTCTCCTGGAAGGAAGACGTGGAGATGGCACTGGACCGGCTTCTGGGGGCGGTACAGAAGGAACCGGCGCTGCGGCCCCTGTAACGCGACGATGGGGCCGGCCCTTTCGGGTCGGCCCCATCGTGTTTCACGTGAAACATCACTCGGCGATGAAGTCCTCGAGGTCGCGCACGATCGCGGCCTTCGGCTTGGCGCCGACGATGGTCTTGGCGACCTCGCCACCCTGGTACACGTTCAGAGTCGGGATGGACATGACGCCGTACTTGGCGGCCGTACCCGGGTTCTCGTCGATGTTCAGCTTGACGACCTCGATCTTGTCGCCGTACTCGGCGGCGATCGCCTCGAGGGACGGCGCGATCTGACGGCACGGTCCGCACCAGGCGGCCCAGAAGTCCACCAGGACGGGCTTGTCGCTCTTCAGGACGTCCTGCTCGAAGGAATCGTCGGTCACATTCTTCAGGGTGCCGGCCACGGCGGGCTCCTTAACTGGGTTGGTGCGGTGGGGCGGGATGGGGGGGTCAGACAGCGGTCTTCTCGGGCTCGGCCTTCTCTTCGTCCGCGAGGGCGGCGAGGAAGCGCTCGGCGTCGAGAGCGGCGGAACAGCCGGTGCCGGCCGCGGTGATCGCCTGGCGGTAGGTGTGGTCGACCACGTCACCGGCGCCGAAGACACCGGTCAGGTTGGTGCGGGTCGAAGGCGCTTCCACCTTCAGGTAGCCCTCACCGTCCAGCTCGAGCTGGCCCTTGAAGAGCTCGGTACGCGGGTCGTGGCCGATCGCGATGAACAGGCCGGTGACCGCCAGGTCCGAAAGCTCACCGGTCTTGAGGTTGCGCAGCTTCAGACCCGAGAGCTTCGGGTCGCCCTGGATCTCGGCGACCTCGCTGTCCCATACGAACTTGATCTTCGGGTCGGCGAAGGCGCGCTCCTGCATCGCCTTGGAGGCGCGCAGGGTGTCACGGCGGTGGACGATCGTCACGGACTTGGCGAAGCGGGAGAGGAAGGTCGCTTCCTCCATCGCGGTGTCACCGCCGCCGATCACGGCGATGTCCTGGTCCTTGAAGAAGAAGCCGTCACAGGTGGCACACCATGAGACACCGCGTCCGGAGAGGGCGTCCTCGTTGGGCAGGCCGAGCTTGCGGTGCTGCGAGCCGGTGGTGACGATCACGGCCTTCGCCCGGTGGACCGTGCCCGAGGTGTCGGTGACGGTCTTGATCTCGCCGGTCAGGTCGACGCTGACGATGTCGTCCGGGACGAGCTCGGCACCGAAACGCTCAGCCTGGGCCCGCATGTTGTCCATGAGCTCGGGGCCCATGATGCCGTCCTGGAAGCCGGGGAAGTTCTCCACCTCGGTGGTGTTCATCAATGCGCCACCGGCGGTGACGGCGCCCTCGAACACCAGCGGCTTCAGCGACGCGCGCGCGGTGTAGAGCGCCGCCGTGTAGCCGGCGGGCCCGGAGCCGATGATGATCACGTTACGGACGTCGCTCACGGCTTGGTTCCTCGTCTCTGGACTGCGTCGTCGGACCGGTGGAGCCCCTCTCAGAACTCTCACCCCACCCAACGGATCCTAAGGGGCGTGCATTCCCGGTGTGTCCGGGCACACGGAGAGGCCGCACCGTAAGCACTACCAAGCAGGACGGAGACGAAGCGTCAGGGCTCAGGAACGTGTGTAGGACTGCTTCAACAGAACCTTCGCGGTGCCGGTCGGTGCCGTCTTCACGCACGACGCATCCACGATGTAGGCGGTGACCCTGGTGCTGTCGGAGGGATCACGCAGCACGACGAGAAGCGCTTCCGTGCCCTTGTAGACGCCGTCCTCGGTCGCGAGTGGCGCGTCGCTGGTACGGATGCCGTTCTGGATGCACTGGGGAACCTCGGGCGTCACCAGGATGCGGGGGTCCCCGGAGCCCGGGATCTCCGCCGCACCCATGCTGGTGTGCGGAGCCCGGGATCCGCCGCTCGCACTCTTCTCGGTGAGGAGGTTCGAGACCTGCTTCTCGAGTCCGCTCGCCGAGAAGGTGTCGGCGGTGGGGGTCGGCTGTCCGTGTGCGCTGTTGGTTGGCTTGTCGTCATCAAGCACCGACAGCAGCACGGAGCCGAATCCCAGAGCGGCGACGGTGAAGACGGCGCCGAGGACGGCGATCTTGCGGCGTCCGTTCCTCTTGCGGTCCTTGCGGCCGGGGCCGGTGGTGGCCGTACGGGCATGCCCAGTGGGACGGTCTGCCGTGAGCGATGTTTCACGTGAAACATGTGCAGTCTCGACCGGTGCCGGTGCGTTCACGGCCTCGGGAGCAGTCGCCTGCAGGAGAGCCTCGGCGGCGAGAGCGGCGTCGATCCTGCCGGCGACGTCGGCGGGCATCTGCGGTGGGCCCGGCAGTGTGCCGAGCAGTCCGCGGATCTCCTCCAGCGAAGCGTGCACGTCCGCGCAGAGTTCGCACCCGTCCAGATGCCGACGTACGGCGGCGGTCCTGGAAGCGGGGAGGATGCCTTCGGTGAGGTCGGAGATCTCCGCGACGTCCGGGTGCCCGGCTGTGTCTGTCGTGGAAGTCACGCTCGCCCACCTCCGCCCTTCACTGCAGCTGAATCGCTTGATCCTGAATCCGGCGAGCCTTCCGAGGGAGGTCCCGCTGCGGGTGGGACGGATGTCCCCTGCGTCCGGTTCCGTCCAGCGCCTGTTTCTCTGCCGTCTCCGGCTCTTTCCGGCCGGAGATGAGTGAGAAGGGGGAGCAGTCTGGCTCTGCCCCGGGCGCAGCGGCTCTTCACCGTCCCCGTGGGCACATCGAGCATGCGGGCGGCTTCGGCGACCGGATAGCCCTGCATGTCCACGAGGACGAGGGCGGCGCGCTGGTCGGGTGGGAGCGTGCCGAGGGCCTCCAGGAGCTGGCGGTGGAGGTCGTTGCGCTCCGCGGGAGCCGAGGCGGACTCGTGCGGCTCCAGGAGCTGCTCCAGGCGCTCGGTGTCGTCCACGGGGGATGTCTTGCGGGAGGCTGCCTTTCTGGCCCGGTCCAGGCAGGCGTTCACTGTGATCCGGTGCAGCCAGGTCGTGACCGCCGACTGACCCCTGAAGGTGTGCGCGGCCCGATAGGCGGACACCAGGGCGTCCTGAACGGCGTCAGCGGCGTCCTCACGGTCCCCGAGCGTCCGGAGAGCGACGGCCCAGAGCCGGTCGCGGTGCCGCCGCACGAGCTCACCGAAGGCGCCGGGATCGCCTTCTACATGACGGGCCAGGAGATCCTGATCGCTGGTGTCGCCGTACGCGGTGTCATCTGCCATCGGACCCCCTCCGCCTTAACTGGTGACCTTGATGTCCGCCACCCGGCCGCGGTAGGTGCCTTCTTCTGTCAGGGGCAGCTTGGTCAGCCAGACCAGAAGGTAGCGGGACTTCACAGCCTTGTCCGGCTTGAGCGGGACACCCGTACCGGAGCCCGCGGCGACCTTGGTGAAGGCGTCGAAGGTGGTCGGCCTGGAACTGGCGTCACTCGAGGCGGCGCGCAGCTCGACAGATGTGTCGCCCTTGAACGTGACGGTGACCTTGCCGATGTCCTGGACCTTGCCGAGATCGAGGATTATCCCCAGGCCCGGCTTGAGATTCCCGAAGTCGGCGCCCGCGTAGTAGTCCGTCTGCCAGTACGACGAGGTGTCGCTGTCGTACGCCTTGCTTATGTCGGCCGGCTTCTCGGATCCGTCGCCGAACGGGTCGAAGTCGTACCCCTTGGCGATGGTGATCGGCGCGCTGGCCTTCTTCGTCGGGCTCTTGTCGCCGTCGTCGTTCGTCTGGGTCTGGTTCTCGTCCGACTTGCCGCCACGGTCCATCAGCGCGTCCGCGAGCTGCCAACTGCCGAGGCCCAGCGCGGCGATGAGGAGGGCAGAGACCGCCCACTTCAGGGCCCGGCCCGTACGGCTCTGCAGCGGCGGTGGCGGGGTAGGTACGGGCTGGGTGACACCGGGGCGCGGTGCCGGGCGGCCGTACGTACCCTGCTGGTACGTCGTGCGCTGGTATTCGGGCGGGGCCGTGAACGCCGGCTCCGGCGGGCGGATGCGGGGCATCTCACCGATCGCCTTGACCAGTTCCTCGGGCGTCGTGCACGCCGACTCGTGCCGGGAGGCGGTCGCACCGTCGTTGGCGAGCGCCCGCATGGACAGCTCGGACAGCCCACGGTGGACACCCGCGCGCACCTGGTCGGGCGCGATGAGGCCGACGTCCTTGGGGAGACCGGCGAGACCGTAGGCGTCGTTCTCGTACGGCCACCGCTGGGTGAGCGCCGCGTACAGGAGCGCTCCGATCGCCTCGGTGTCCGTACGCTGCGGGGACTCCGAACTGGCGCCTCGCAGCGCGGCGTTCACGGCGAGGCCGCGGATGCGCCACTGCCCGCTCGACGTACGCAGGACCGCGTTCGGGTTCAGCCGCAGATGCGCGAGCCCCTCACGGTGGGCCGCGGCCATGGCGGACGCCACCTGACTGACCATCTGGTAGGCGTCGTACGGTTCCAGCGGGCCGGGGGCGAGGAGGGTGGTCAGCTCGGTCGCGTCGGGCAGCCACTCGTGGACGACGTAGACGAGGTCGTTCTCCTCGACGGCGTCCAGGACCTGCACGAAGCGCGGGTCGCCCAGCAGCGCGGACGAACGGGCCGCGGCCAGGACGGAACGCGCCCGCGCATGGTCCGCGGGCAGGATGTGCACACCGACGGCCCGACGGAGTTTCTCGTCGACGGCACGCCAACTGCTGAACCCGTCCAGACGGGTGACGCACTCCTCGAGACGGTAGCGTCTTGCGAGCTTGTGGCCGCTGTGCAACTCCGGCGGTGACGCCTTACCAGGACTCTCGGTCCCGCCACTCCCCTGTGCCTCGACGTCTTCCGTGTCCCGCTCCCGGTTCTTGGCCACGCCGTCGGCCGTGGACTGGTCCGCCTTGGCGGTCAGCGGTTCGTCACCGCTGTTGTCTGCCACGTCGACGGCAGCCGTGCTCCGTTCCGCCACCGTCGTTCCCTGCCTCCCCATTCATTGCGCGCCGTGCGACGCAGAATCCAATTGTGCCCACAGTCCGCCGCTATGCACGACACACAGTGGCGGACGATGGTTGTGCGCGTACCCCTGCCTCAGCGCCCCAGACGCCCCCGGACCATGCCGACCAGTGAGTTCAACTCCTCGATCCGCATCTTGCGTGCTGCGACGAAGAAGATCACGAGCAGAACCGCGCCGCCCGCGATGAGAGAGGCGAACGAACCGACGACTCCCTGGCCGAGCGAGTGACCGATGCCGTAGCAGACCGCTCCGCTGAGCAGCGCCGCCGGGACGGAGGCGATGCAGAGTCGGGCGTAGGTCCGCAGGACGCGGTTGCCGTCCAGGTCACCGCCGAGGCGCTTGCGCAGCCGGTTCCAGGCGACGCCGACGCCGATCGCGTAGGCGAGACCGTACGAGGCGGCCATGCCGACCACGGCCCAGCGGGGCGGCAGCACGGCGTAACAGGCGGCGGAGGCTGCGGCGTTGACGGCCGCCACGATGACGGTGTTGTAGAAGGGCGTCCGGGTGTCCTCGTAGGCGTAGAAGGCGCGCAGGACGACGTACTGCACGGAGTAGGGGATCAGGCCGAGGCCGAAGGCCATCAGCATGTAACCCATGTTCGTGGCGGCGCCGGTGCTGGAGGCACCGAAGATCAGCGTGCACATCGGGATGCCGAGTGACAGGAAGCCGAAAGCGATGGGCACGATGGCGACCGCTGTGGTCCGCAGGCCCTGCGAGATGTCGTCACGGACCGCGCCGGCGTCGTCCTCCGCGGCAGAGCGGGAGATGCGCGGCAGCAGGGCGGCCATCAGCGAGACGGTGATGATGGCCTGCGGGAGGCCCCAGATGAGCTGAGCGTTGGCGTAGGCACTGAAGCCGGTGCCGGCGATCTTGGTGTCGGCGACGGCTGCGGTGGCGAGCTGGGTGACCACCAGGGCGCCCGCCTGGTTGGCGAGGACGAACAGGATGGTCCACTTCGCGAGCATCGCGGCCTTGCCGAGGCCGTGGCCCTTCCAGTCGAAGCGCAGACGCGGCCGGAACCCGGTCTCGCGCAGATACGGGATCATCGCGAGCGCCTGCACCACGAGGCCGAGCAGGATGCCCACACCCAGCAGCCGCTGCCCCTCCGGCGGAATGTTCGTGACGCTCATACCGGAGTGCCCGGCGGTGCCGTACACCCACAGGAACATCGCGAGCGTCACGATGATGACGATGTTGTTGAGGACCGGAGTCCACATCATCGCGCCGAACTTGCCGCGCGCGTTGAGGATCTGTCCCATCACCACGTGAATGCCCATGAAGAAGATGGAGGGCAGGAAGTAGCGGGTGAAGGTGATGGCGACCTCGTTGGCCGCGGGGTTGGTCGCCACAGGGTTCGACAGTGCACGTACCAGGAGCGGCGCGGCGAACATGGTGAGGGCGGTGAGCGCGGCGAGAGCCACCATGACCAGCGTCAGGAGCCGGTTCGCGAAGGCCTCGCCGCCGTCGTCGTCCTCCTTCATGGCGCGTACGAGCTGCGGCACGAAGACGGAGTTCAGACCACCGCCGACAGTGAGGATGTAGATCATGGTCGGCAGCTGGTAGGCCACCTGGAAGGAGTCGCCCAGGAAGGCGGTGCCGAGCGCGGACACGATCAGCGCCGAGCGGATGAAACCCGTGAGGCGCGAGACCATCGTGCCGGCCGCCATCACGGCGCTCGACTTCAGCAGGCCCCCGGCCTTGCCGCCCTTCTGCGCGGGAGCCGCGGGTGCCGCAGCCACCGCCGCAGCCGGCGCGGTACCGAGATTCATGGTCTCGTCGGCCGAGGGCGCGGGGGCGGCCGGTGCCTGGAACTGCGGTGTCGGTGACGGCCCGCCAGGCCCCGGCACCGACGGGGGATCCGTCGGGCGGCCGCCGCGCTGCTGCTGGTCGCGGAAGAGATGTGCGAACGCGTCCGGCTCATGGCGTTCCTCGCCGGCCTGGCTCACCAGGTCGTCGACCCCCACGAACTGCGTGGTGCGAGGGTTGTCGCCGTACGGCAGGTACTGCGTCGGGCCCTCCGGCTCGGGCGCCGGGGTCTGCGCCCACACGTGCGGGTCCGGTGCGTAAGGGGACTGGGGCGGCTGGGAGTACAGCGGCTGCTGCGGCTGATAGGTGCCGGGCGGCGGCGGGGGATGTGCGGCACGGTCGTACAGAGCCTCGGCGACCGGGTCCTGGGCATGCAGGTCCTGTGCCCGGTAGGGGTCCTGGTCGTAGGCGTCCTGGAGGTACATGTCCGCGGGAGCCTGCGGCGGCACCTGGCCGTGCTCGGGCGGCGGCCCCTCGGGGCGACCCGAGCTGTCCGCGCCCTGACCGCGATCACCGTCGTACGGCGCGTTCATGGTTACCCCACCTCATCGTCCCGGGCCCACCGGCCACGACATCCTCAACGGTCCACTCTCTCACCCGTGCCGGACGGGTCGGCGTTTTCCGCTGCGGTGTCCGCCGTCAGGTCACTCGGCTGCTCCGGGTCGTCCGACCCGGGCCCGGTGCCGGTCTCCTCCTTGAGACGGTCCTCGGGGCCCTCCAGGTTCTCCGGAGCCTCCGCGGCTTCGTCGGCCTCGTCGCCCGGGCCGTTCTGCTCGGCCGCACGGGCGGCGGCGCGCTTGCGCTGGGTGTACATCCGGAATCCTGCCAGCACCAGCAGCAGGACGCCGCCGCCGATGACCAGCATCACGGTGGCCGTGAACTCGGTGACCTTCACGTCGAACCTGACGGCCTCGCCGTACGGCTGGCCGTTCTCGGTGTACAGCTGGGCGATCACCGATGCCTTGCCGTTGGCGTTGGCCGTCGTGGTGAACTTCACCGTCTGGCTGTGGCCACCGGAGACCTCGACCGCCTGCTCGTCGTAGGAGGAGCCGCCGATCTCGAGCCGGTTCGGGCTCAGGGAGGTCAGTCGGAGCCGGAGGTGCTCCACTCCTTGCACCAGGTTGTTCTGGACCGTCACGGGGATCGTGGCACTGCGGCCGGAGAGCTTGGTCTCCGACTTGTCGATCAGACTGACCTGGGAGGTCAGTTCGTCGAGGTAGTCCTCCACGTCGTTGCGGAAGCCGCTCGCCTCGGTGCCGCGGCCCCGCCACGACGTGGACATCTCGCGGTTCACGGCCCGTCCGAAGGGGGTCACGACGCGGGACTGGTCGGAGAGGATCACCTTGAAGTTGTCGAGCTTGTTCTGCGTGCTCGCGATCTGCTGGAAGGCCCACTTGGGCAGCTCCTGCTTGCGCAGCGAGGTGGGATAGGCGGACGCGGAGGGCACCCTGGTGGTGGCCCCGGGGTCCGGCTTGGCCGCGGCCGCAGCCGTGAGCTTCTGGGCCTGCGACCAGTTGCCGCCCTGCAACGAGGTGATCGCTGCGGCCATGGCGCCGGCCTGGCTCGCCGTGGGCGTGCGCTGCGGGGCGACCACGATGCTGCGCGGCTTGTCCGTCTGAAGGTCGAGAGCGAGGCTCTGGGCGAGGAACCGCTGGACGGCGAGCGTGGCGGACGATGCCTTGGTCAGATCACCCTGGAAGGACGTGGACAGCCGCGCGTCCGCGACGACCGCCGTGGTGCCGCCGCCGATGGGGCGGGCCGCGGAGGGGGTGTACGACAGTCCGGCGGTCTCCTGGAGGCTGTCGCTGCGGGCGATCACCTTGTCGGCGCCGGCGGAGGTGGCGACCTTGACGATCGACGGGTCCACCGCGCCGTTCACGGGCCAGGCGAAGTCGGTGCTCGGCGTCACGTGGAGCACGGTCCTGACCGTGGTGGCCGCGACGTCGGTCGCCTCGTCCAGGTGGCTGAGGGAACCGGTGACGCTGGTGCCGTTGTGGGCCAGGGAAGCGAGGTCGGGGTCGGCGAAGGGAAGCGCGACGACCTCCTTGTCCTCCACCGCCTTCTGCAGCCTGGCCAGCCACTGCTTGGCGACTGCCTGGTGGGTGCCCGGGGTGGTGGTGTCGCCCGCACCCTGGATCCGGTAGCTGCGGGTCATCGCGTCGACGGACGCCAGCAGGTCCGGGTCGATCACCCAGGTGACGTCCAGGTTCTGGCCCAGCGAGAGCATCTGGTCCAGTCGGCCGCCCGCCGAGATCTCCTCAGCGAGGTCGTCGTTGAGGAAAACCGGCGTCTGCTGGGCGTTCGAACCGGTCTCCGCAGTCATGTGCACGGTGGAGATCAGCGGCCACAGGAAGGTCGTCTTCGTCTTCGTGTCCGCCTCGTCGGCCTGCCAGGGCAGGAAGGTCCGCTGGATGCCGAGCGGCTGGTCCCACGGCTGTGCCGAGGTCCTGCCCGACAGGGAGACGGCGAACTGGTAGACGCCGGCGTCCCCGAGGTCCAGCTCGTCGACCGGCACGGAGATGGAGAAGGGCTCGGCCACCCCAGGGGTCAGCTTCGCGAACTTCGCCACGTACTTGCCGCCGATCTCGGACCCCGTGGCTCCCTGGAGGGAGTCCCGGTCGTCGGTGACGGTGTCGATCGACGAGCGGGTGTTCAGCTCCGGGCCCACCCGCAGGCCCACATGCGCGGCTGTGACGGCCTGCTTGCCGTTGTTGGTCACCGTCCCCGACACGGTGAGCGTGTCACCGTCCGTAGGTGCGGTGGGGCTGAGTGTGTCGATCGCGACGGACACCGATCCGGAATCGTCGGCGGCCTGGGCGGGAGCTGCGGCGGGAAGCTGGCACAGGCCGGCCATGAGGGGCACCCCTGCGAGCAGGGCCCCGGTGCGCCGCAACCAGCGGCGGGCAGGTGAGGGACTCGTCCCCTGGAAGTCTGCCGCCTCGGCCACGCGCTCGCCCGTCCCTCGTCGTCGTCAGTGGTCGTCGGAATGTGCGTCCACGCATGGTAACGATGCGCGCTGAGGGGAAGTGCCGCGGACTGCTCCACAAGATCGGGGGACGCTGCCGCACTGTCCCGAATGTGCACGTATAAAGGGGAGCACGCCCGTGAGTCTCCGGGGCAGACCTTGTGCAGGTCTGCATGGCGAGTCTGTGCACGTTTAATGGAGGCGCCCGAGGGTGCCGGGGCCACGTACCCTCTTCTGTTGTGCCGAACGCCAAGGAAGACAGCCTCAGTGCCCCGAATCGGGTGCAGAACCCAGCGGTGAACCAACCGCTGGAAGTCGCACCCGTCGCCGACGACCTCGCCCGCCGCTTCCAGGAGGCCGGGTTCTCACTCGCCCTGGTCGGCGGGTCGGTACGGGACGCACTGCTCGGCCGGCTCGGCAACGACCTGGACTTCACGACCGACGCCCGCCCGCAGGACGTTCTGAAGATCGTTCGGCCGTGGGCGGACGCTGTGTGGGAGGTCGGGATCGCCTTCGGCACGGTGGGGGCGCAGAAGGACGGCTTCCAGATCGAGGTGACCACCTACCGGTCCGAGGCGTACGACCGCACCTCACGCAAGCCCGAGGTGTCGTACGGCGACTCCATCGAGGAGGACCTGGTCCGGCGTGACTTCACCGTGAACGCGATGGCCGTCGCGCTCCCGGAGAGGAAGTTCATCGACCCGCACGGTGGCCTCGACGACCTCGCGGCGCGTGTGCTGCGGACGCCGGGCACTCCGGAGGCATCCTTCTCGGACGACCCGCTGCGGATGATGCGGGCCGCCCGCTTCGCGGCGCAGCTCGACTTCGAGGTGGCGCCCGAGGTGGTCACCGCGATGACGGAGATGTCCGCGCGTCTGGAGATCGTCTCCGCCGAACGGATCCGGGACGAGCTGAACAAGCTCATCCTGTCCACCCATCCGCGTAAGGGCCTGACGCTGCTGGTCGACACGGGGCTTGCCGAGCATATGTTGCCCGAGCTCCCGGCCCTGCGACTGGAGAGCGATGAGCACCACCGGCACAAGGACGTCTACGAGCACACGCTGATCGTCCTGGAGCAGGCCATCGCGCTGGAGAAGGAAGGGCCCGACCTGACCCTCCGCCTGTCCGCGTTGCTCCACGACATCGGCAAGCCGCGCACCCGCCGTTTCGAGAAGGACGGCCGGGTCTCGTTCCACCACCACGAAGTGGTCGGAGCGAAGATGACCAAGAAGCGGATGACGGCGCTCAAGTACTCCAACGAGTTGGTGAAGGACGTCTCGCGGCTCGTCGAACTCCATCTGCGTTTCCACGGATATGGCACCGGGGAGTGGACGGACTCGGCGGTTCGCCGCTACGTGCGGGACGCGGGGCCGCTGCTCGACCGGCTCCACAAGCTGACCCGCTCGGACTGCACGACCAGGAACAAGCGCAAGGCGGCCGCGCTGTCGCGTGCCTACGACGGTCTGGAAGAGCGGATCTCCCAACTCCAGGAGCAGGAGGAGCTGGATTCGATCAGGCCCGACCTCGACGGCAACCAGATCATGGAGATCCTCGGCGTGGCACCCGGCCCTGCGGTGGGCCGCGCGTACAAGCACATGCTGGAGCTTCGCTTGGAGAATGGGCCCATGAAGCACGACGAAGCGGTGGCTGCGCTCAAACAGTGGTGGGCCGCTCAGGACTGAGGCCGTGAAACGGGGTCATGTTTCACGTGAAACATGACCCCGGACGCATCGAGGGGCGGTGTTTCACGTGAAACATCGCCCCTTCATCGGTCCGTCGCCATCTGCCGTTCCCGCGTCATCGACACGGCGATCGTTGCGTAGAGGACGGCGACCGTGACCACCAAGGTTGCCGAGCGGCCGTCCGCCGGCAGGATCAGGGCGGCTACTCCCGCAGCCGCCACGAAGGCGATGTTGAAGAGGACGTCGTAGACGGAGAAGATCCGGCCCCGGAATCCGTCGTCGACGGAGGACTGCACGATTGTGTCAGTGGCGATCTTCGCGCCTTGGGTGATCAAGCCCAGCACGAATGCCGCGATGAGCATGGGCGCGGTGGCGAAAGGGAGCCCGAGGGCGGGCACCAGTACCGCGGCGGTTGCCGCGCACACGACGATCCAGCGTTCCGGTCCGAGTTTTCCTGCGGCCCAGGGGGTGATGACCGCGGCGACGAAGAAGCCGGCACCGGAGATTCCCAACGCCAGGCCCAGAAGGGCGAGACCGTCGTTGGGATGGGATGTCAGGGTGTACCGGCAGAGCATCAGCACCATGACGAGCAGAGCGCCGTAACAGAACCGCATGACCGACATCGCGCCGAGCGCGCGGGCGGCCGAGCGACGTGTGGGTGCGGCCAGATGACGGACGCCGCCCGTCAGGTCACGCGCCGTTCCGGCGAGGGCAGCGCCGAGGCGGGTCTGGATCAACTCGCGGTCGGGACCCAGCAGTTCCGGTGGCATGCGCAGTGCGGCGAGCGCACCGCACAAGTACAGCCCCGCTCCCAGCACCACCACGGCCGCGTCGGAGTCGGCGACCAGGAGGCGTACGACGAAAGCAAGGCCGCCGCCCGCGGTCGCTGCGAGCGTTCCCGCCGTCGGGGAAAGGGAGTTGGCGATCACCAGCCGTTCTTCGTCAACGACACGGGGCAGTGCGGCGGACAGACCGGACAGGACGAAGCGGTTGACGGCGGTGACGCACAGAGCGGAGACGTAGAAGAGCCACTCCGGCACGTGGCTGAGCATCAGGGCGGCCGTCGCCGATGCGAGCAGGGCGCGCACGAGATTGCCGTAGAGGAAGACCTGGCGGCGGCGCCAGCGGTCCAGGAGGACGCCTGCGAAAGGACCGACCAAGGAGTAAGGGAGCAGCAGGACTGCCATCGCGGAGGCGATCGCGGTGGCGGAGGTCTGCTTCTCAGGGGAGAACACGACGTAGGCGGCGAGCGCGATCTGGTAGACGCCGTCCGCGCCCTGGGAGAGCAGACGCACGGTGAGCAGGCGTCGGAAGTCCCGGAAACGGAGAAGGACACGCAGATCACGGACGACGGACATGGGGCACAGCCTCACACACGGCGAGGGTCCCCGGGTCGATACAACCCGGGGACCCTCTGTAGCCCTGGCAGGAGCGTTTTGAGTGAGCCTTAGCGCTCGACTTCACCCTTGATGAACTTCTCGACGTTCTCGCGCGCCTCGTCGTCGAAGTACTGGACCGGCGGGGACTTCATGAAGTAGCTGGAGGCCGAGAGGATCGGGCCGCCGATACCGCGGTCCTTGGCGATCTTCGCGGCGCGCACGGCGTCGATGATGACACCCGCGGAGTTCGGGGAGTCCCAGACCTCCAGCTTGTACTCCAGGCTCAGCGGCACGTCGCCGAAGGCGCGACCCTCGAGGCGGACGTAGGCCCACTTGCGGTCGTCGAGCCACTGCACGTAGTCCGACGGGCCGATGTGGACGTTCTTCGCGCCGAGATCCCGGTCGGGGATCTGAGACGTCACGGCCTGCGTCTTGGAAATCTTCTTGGACTCGAGACGCTCGCGCTCGAGCATGTTCTTGAAGTCCATGTTGCCGCCGACATTCAGCTGCATCGTGCGGTCCAGGACGACGCCGCGGTCCTCGAACAGCTTCGCCATGACGCGGTGCGTGATGGTGGCGCCGACCTGGGACTTGATGTCGTCACCGACGATCGGGACGCCCGCCTCGGTGAACTTGTCCGCCCACTCCTTGGTGCCGGCGATGAAGACCGGAAGGGCGTTGACGAAGGCGACCTTGGCGTCGATGGCGCACTGGGCGTAGAACTTCGCCGCGTTCTCGGAGCCGACGGGCAGGTAGCAGACGAGAACGTCGACCTGCTTGTCCTTGAGGATCTGGACGATGTCGACCGGCTCGGCGTCGGACTCCTCGATGGTCTCGCGGTAGTACTTGCCGAGGCCGTCGAGGGTGTGACCGCGCTGGACGGTCACGCCGGTGTTCGGCACGTCGCAGATCTTGATGGTGTTGTTCTCGGAGGCGCCGATGGCGTCGGCGAGGTCGAGACCGACCTTCTTCGCGTCGACGTCGAACGCCGCGACGAACTCGACGTCACGAACGTGATAGTCGCCGAACTGGACGTGCATCAGCCCGGGGACCTTCGACGCCGGGTCGGCGTCCTTGTAGTACTCGACTCCCTGAACCAGCGACGCGGCGCAGTTGCCCACGCCGACGACGGCTACGCGAACCGAACCCATTCCGGTTGCTCCCTGTGTGTACGAGTGAGGCCCTGGCAGGGACCTCACGTGGCGGTGTCGCCGGGCGTATCCGGACCGGGGCTGTCCCCGGGCCGGGGCAGGACGCCCGGCGCTCCCTCTGTGGTGTCGCGAGTGGGTTCTCCATGGCCGGGACCTTTGAGATCCCGGCCGGCCCGCTCGCTCTCGATGAGCTCGTTCAGCCAGCGCACTTCGCGCTCCACGGACTCCATCCCGTGGCGCTGGAGCTCAAGCGTGTAGTCGTCGAGGCGCTCCCGGGTGCGTGCCAACGAGGCACTCATCTTCTCCAGGCGCTCCTCCAGCCGGCTGCGGCGGCCTTCGAGGACTCGCATGCGGACGTCGCGCGAGGTCTGCCCGAAGAAGGCGAAACGAGCGGCGAAGTGCTCGTCCTCGTACGCGTCGGGACCCGTCTGCGAGAGCAGCTCCTCGAAGTGCTCCTTACCTTCCGCCGTCAACCGGTAGACGATCTTGGCGCGACGCCCTGCGAGTGGTGCGGCGAGGGCGTCCTCGTGGGTGTTCCCCGGTTCCTCGATCAACCAGCCGTTGGTGACCAGCGTCTTGAGGCAGGGGTAGAGCGTGCCGTAGCTGAACGCACGAAACACACCCAGTGACGTATTGAGACGTTTGCGCAGCTCATAGCCGTGCATCGGGGACTCACGGAGCAGGCCGAGTACGGCGAATTCGAGGATCCCGGAACGCCGGCTCATCGTCGCCTCCTCGTCGTTGTGTCGCACCGATGTATCGACTCGATACATCAAGACGATAGAACGCTCTTCCGCAAGCGACAAGTGGGGGGACGGTGAACGGGATCACATCAATGTTTCATGCGAGCCAAGTTGCCTGATTTGGGGTGAACTTCGGGGCTCGGCGGGTTTTGACGGTGCGTAGTCTGTGCGGCATGCACACCACCGGGAACCGAGTGACGCCTGGGGGGCGTCGCTGTCCCGGTGCGGTACGGATGAATGCGGGACCGACCACATCCGTACTTCGGGGGGACCGGAAACCAGCCGCCGTTTCCAGGCGCGCAAAGGTGCGCCTGCCCGAGGAGTAGTCGTTCGATGAGCGAGCACCGTCGCAAACCGCCGCAGCCGCAGGGAGGCGGACGTGCCGCGGCCCGACGCGGCCAGTCCGGCTCGTCCTCCGGCCGCCGCGCGGCTCCGCGAGGCGCCACCGGGTCTCTTGCCGACTCCTATGGGACGAGCTCCCAGGAGTCGGCACCGTACGGCCCGGGAGGCGAGGAACGTCAGTACGGCAGCCGTGCCGAGGCCCGCCGTGCGGCCCAGAGAAGCACGGGCGGCGGTGGTCGCCGCAGAGGGGCGGAGCCTGGCCGCGGAGCCCGGCGCGGGGCGTCGGCCGGTCGGGGTCGCGCGTCCGAGCCCGGCAAGAAGCGGTTCGTCGACTATCCGCGCGCGGGCAAATACGGCGTGGCGCGCTGGGTGCCGTCCTGGAAGCTGGTGACAGGCCTGTTCATCGGGTTCATCGGCAGTCTGGTGGCCGTGGCCGGCATCGGATACGCGGTGGTGGCCGTGCCCGACCCGGCGCAGACCGCGACGGCGCAGAACAACGTCTTCTACTGGTCCGACGACACCGAGATGGTCTCCACGGGTGGCGAGACCAACCGTCAGATCGTCAACCTCGCGCAGATCCCGAAGGCGATGCAGTACGCCGTCGTCTCGCAGGAGAACAAGACCTTCTACACCGACAGTGGCATCGACCCCAAGGGCATCGCCCGCGCCGTGTTCAACATGGCCAGGGGCGGCAACACCCAGGGTGGCTCCACCATCACCCAGCAGTACGTCAAGAACGCGCGCCTGAACGACCAGTCCCAGACCATCACCCGCAAGTTCAAGGAGATCTTCATCTCCATCAAGGTGGGTGCCACGGTCAAGAAGGACGACATCATGGCGGGCTACCTGAACTCTGCCTACTACGGTCGCAACGCCTACGGCATCCAGGCTGCCGCGCGCGCGTACTTCAACAAGAACGCCAAGGACCTGGACCCGGGCGAGTGCGCCTTCCTGGCCGCCACGCTGAAGGGCGCCACGTACTACGACCCGGCGGGCGCGATCTCCATCGATCCGGCCAACGCCACGCCTGACGCCAACCGCAAGCGAGCCCTGCGGCAGATGCAGGACACCCTGGACAAGATGGTCGAGTACGGCCATCTCGGCGCGGCGGAGCGAGCCAAGTACACCTCGCTTCCCAAGGTGCAGAACCCCCGGTCCAACACCCAGCTCAAGGGTCAGGTCGGCTACCTGGTCGACCTCGCCAAGGCCTATCTGATCAACAACAAGATCATCAGTGCCGACCAGCTTCAGCAGGGTGGCTACTCGATCTACACGACCTTCGACAAGAAGAAGGTCAGAGAACTCGAGGCAGCGGTCAAGAAGGTCCGCAAGGAGAACATCGACCCCAAGAAGCGGCCGACGAAGGACACCTTCGTCCAGTTCGGAGGGGCGTCGGTGGAGCCGTCCACCGGTGCGATCCGGGCCTGCTACGGCGGCGAGGACGCGACCACCCACTTCACCAACAACTGCGACTCGACCGGTGCCCAGGTGGGTTCGACGTTCAAGACCTTCGTGCTCGCCGCGGCGATGAAGTGGGGCGTGCGCAATCCGGATCTCGGTGAGAGCCAGGCACAGGACGAGCGCACGGTCGTCAACGCGAAGAGCCTGTTCAGCGGCAAGAACGATCTCAAGATCAAGAACTACGACGGTTCGATCTGGAAGAACGAGGAGGGCAAGGAATGGCTCCAGGAGAACGACGGCAAGCAGTCCTACGGCTCTCCGCCCAAGTACCAGATCGACCTTCGTGAGGCGATGCGGGAGTCGGTGAACTCCGCCTTCGTGCAGCTCGGCATGGATGTCGGCCTGGACAAGGTGAAGGAGTCGGCCATGGACGCGGGCCTCAAGGAGAACAGCCTGGCCGGCACCAACTTCCCGTCCTTCTCCATCGGTATCTCCGACCCCAGCGCGATTCGCATGGCGGGCGCGTACGCCACCTTCGCGGCCAGCGGCAAGCAGAACGAGCCGTACTCGGTCGAGAGGGTCACGAGCATTGATGGTGACGTCTTCACCCACAAGGTGACGCCCAAGCAGGTCTTCGAGAAGAACGTCGCCGACAACGTCACCGACGTTCTCAAAACCGTGGTGGAAAAGGGCACGGGCACCAACGCCCAGCTGACCGGCCGTGATGTGGCGGGCAAGACCGGTACCACTGACGGCAACAAGTCGGCCTGGTTCGTCGGGTACACCCCGCAGCTGTCCACGTCGATCACGATGTTCCGGCTGGACGACGACGAGACCAAGAAGAACCGCACGTTCCTCGAGATGTACGGAACGGGTGGTCAGGAGAAGATCCACGGTGCTTCGTTCCCGTCCGAGATCTGGCATGACTACATGGAGCAGGCGCTGAAGGGCCAGAAGGCGATCGACTTTCCGACGCCGGAGCCCATCGGTAAGATCCTCAACGAGGAGCCGAGCCCGACGCCCACTCCGACGCCCAGCGAGACCGAGTCGGCCACCCCGACTCCGACGCCGACGCCCAGCGAGACGTTCCCGTCACCGACGCCCACGGCGTCCGAGAGCTGCCGGTTCGACTGGCAGTGCTCCGAAACGGGTGGTACGGACAACGGTGGCACCGACGGAGGCGTGACCTCGACACCCACCGCCACACCGACGGACCCCAACGGTGGCAACGGCAATGGCAACGGCAACGGCAACGGCAATGGAGGCCTCTTCGGCGGTCCAGGCGGTTAGTCGCCACTTGCCCCGTCGAGGGTGTTTCACGTGAAACATGGGCCGTCGCACCCACCAGGTGCGGCGGCCCTCGGCGTACCCCTAGCCTCGTACGGCAGGATGGGCCGCATGCCCAGTGCTGAATCGACGCCAGTGAGCGTGCACGACTCGGACCCAGTGCGTCCGACCAAGGACGACGAGGTCTCCAGGAACGGCAGCGAGTTCATCGGCGGCCCTCTCGGACGGCGTGCCCTGCTGGGGACCTCCTGGTGGACGCCCGTCCGGGTCATCGCGCTCGTGGCCATCGGCGTGTTCGCGCTCGGCCTGGTCCAGAAGGCGCCCTGCTACAACGGCGGCTGGTTCTTCGGTGCCAGCTCCCAGTACACCCACGCGTGCTACTCGGACATCCCGCACCTCTATCAGGGACGCGGCTTCGCCGACGGACTCGTCCCGTACTTCGACAAGCTCCCCGGCGACATGCAGTACCTCGAATACCCGGTGCTGACCGGTGTGTTCATGGAGGTGGCCGCCTGGCTCACGCCCGGGAGCGGCAGCATCCAGGACCAGGAACAGTGGTACTGGATGGTCAACGCCGGGATGCTGATGGTCTGCGCGGCCGTCATCGTCGTCTGCGTGAGCCGTACTCACGCCCGCCGCCCCTGGGACGGCCTGCTGGTCGCCCTGGCACCCGCCTTCGCGTTGACCGCCACCATCAACTGGGACCTGCTTGCGGTCGCTCTGACGGCCTCCGCGATGCTGATGTGGGCGCGGGGCCGCTCGCTCGCCTTCGGTGTCCTCCTGGGGCTCGCCACGGCCGCGAAGCTCTACCCCGTCTTCCTGCTCGGCCCGCTGTTCGTACTGTGCTGGCGGGCAGGCAAGTGGCGGGACTTCGGCAAGGCCCTGGGCGGCACGGTCGTCTCCTGGCTCGTGGTGAACCTGCCGGTGATGTACTTCGCCTTCGACGGCTGGTCGAAGTTCTACACGTTCAGCCAGAAGCGGGGCGTGGACTTCGGCTCCTTCTGGCTGATCATGGTCCAGAAGTGGAACCCGCTGAGCACCGAAACCGTCAACGTCTTCGCCACGCTGCTTGTGCTGCTGTGCTGCGCGGGCATCGCGGCGCTGGCCCTGACCGCCCCGCGCCGGCCGCGTTTCGCCCAGCTCGTCTTCCTGATCGTCGCCGCGTTCATCCTCACCAACAAGGTCTACTCACCGCAGTACGTCCTGTGGTTGGTGCCGCTGGCCGTGCTGGCCCGGCCGAAGTGGCGGGACTTCCTCATCTGGCAGGCGTGCGAGGTGGTGTACTTCCTGGGGATCTGGATGTACCTCGCGTACACGACCAGCGGCAACGCTCACAAGGGACTGCCGGCCGACGGCTACTACTGGGCCATCGGAGTGCATCTGCTGGGCACGGCCTACCTGTGCGCGGTGGTCGTGCGCGACATCCTCATGCCGGAACGGGACGTGGTGCGTCGGGCCGGCGACGACGATCCTTCGGGCGGTGTGCTCGACGGAGCCGAGGACGTCTTCGTACTGGGCCCCGCGGCCCATCCGCCGCGGCACGCGGCCCACTTCGACGGCCCACAGGTGGAGTGGGGCAGCGACCCGCAGTCCACGGACCGTTCGCTCTGAGCGAACAGCCCCTGGACGGCGTACGCCGGTTGAGCCATACGCGTGAAAGGCCGTACACGGACATCCCGTGGACGGCCTTTTTCGCCAGGGGCACTGAGGGCGCTCAGCGGTCGACGATCCGGTCGAACTGCGTGGTGGTGTGCCGCAGATGGGCCACCAGTTCCTCGCCGACCTTCGGCTCCGGGGCGTCCGAGGGCACGAACAGGATGGAGACCTGCATGTGCGGCGGTTCGGCGAACCAGCGCTGCTTGCCACCCCAGACGAACGGAGAAAGGTTCCGGTTGACCGTGGCCAGGCCGGCGCGGGCGACGCCCTTCGCGCGGGGCATGACGCCGTGCAGGGCCTTCGGGGCCTCCAGGCCCACACCGTGCGAGGTACCGCCCGCCACGACGACCAGGAAGCCGTCTGAGGCCGCCTTCTGCTGCCGGTAGCCGAAGCGGTCACCCTTGGAGACGCGGGTGACGTCCAGGACGGCGCCGCGGTACTCGGTGGAGTCGTGGTCCCCCAGCCAGAGCCGGGTCCCGATGCGGGCGCGGAAACGGGTCTGCGGGAACTGCTGCTGCAGCCGGGCGAGGTCCTCGGCCTTGAGGTGGCTGACGAACAGGGTGTGCAGCGGGAGCCGGGCCGCGCGCAGCCGGTCCATCCAGCCGATGACCTCCTCGACGGCGTCCGAGCCGTCGGTGCGGTCCAGCGGCAGGTGGATCGCGAAGCCCTCGAGACGGACGTTCTCTATGGCGGCGTGCAGCTGCGGCAGGTCCTGCTCACTGATGCCGTGCCGCTTCATCGAGGACATCACCTCGATGACCACACGGGCGCCCACCAGACCGTAGACGCCGTCGATGGACGACACCGAACGGATCACCCGGTCGGGCAGGGGCACGGGCTCCTCGCCCCGTCGGTAGGGCGTCAGCACCAGCAGGTCACCGCCGAACCAGTCCTTGATCCGCGCGGCCTCGTAGGTCGTGCCGACGGCGAGGACGTCCGAGCCCAGCCGGGTGGCCTCCTCCGCCAGCCGCTCGTGCCCGAAGCCGTAGCCGTTGCCCTTGCAGACCGGGACGAGCCCCGGGAACTGCTCCTGCACGTGCTTGTGGTGCGCCCGCCAGCGCGCGGTGTCGACGTAGAGCGTGAGCGCCATGGCCGGACCCGGAACCTTTCTAGTCGCTGCGGTGTATCAGAGGTATGCGAGCTATTGAAGCGAAGAGCGCGACGTCAGCGGCGCGACATGTAGATGTCGAGGGCCTTGTGGAGCAGCTTGTTGAGCGGGAAGTCCCACTCGCCGAGGTACTCGGCGGCCTGGCCGCCGGTACCGACCTTGAACTGGATCAGACCGAAGAGGTGGTCGGTCTCGTCCAGCGAGTCGGAGATGCCCCGCAGGTCGTAGACGGTCGCGCCGAGCGCGTAGGCGTCACGCAGCATCCGCCACTGCATCGCGTTCGAGGGCCGGACCTCACGGCCGATGTTGTCGGAGGCGCCGTAGGAGTACCAGACGTGGCCGCCGACGATCAGCATGGTCGCCGCCGACAGGTTCACGCCCTCGTGCCGGGCGAAGTACAGCCGCATCCGGTTGGGGTCCTCGGTGTTGAGGGCCGTCCACATGCGCTGGAAGTACGACAGCGGGCGGGGCCGGAAGTGGTCGCGCACCGCAGTGATCTCGTACAGTCGCTGCCATTCCTCAAGGTCCTGGTAACCGCCCTGGACGACCTCGACGCCGGCCTTCTCGGCCTTCTTGATGTTGCGTCGCCACAGCTGGTTGAAGTTCTTGTGGACCTCTTCGAGGGAGCGGTTCGCGAGCGGCACCTGGTAGACGTAGCGCGGCTGCACGTCCCCGAAGCCGGCTCCCCCGTCCTCGCCCTGCTGCCAGCCCATGCGGCGGAGCTTGTCGGCCACCTCGAAGGCGCGCGGTTCGATGAAGTCGGCCTCGATGTCACGCAGGCGCTTCACGTCCGGGTTCTGGATGCCGGCCTTGATGGAGGTGGCCTCCCAGCGCCGGATGATCACCGGCGGACCCATCTTCACGGAGAAGGCGCCCTGGTGCTTGAGGTGCGCGAGCATCGGTTCCAGCCACTCGGTCAGATTCGGCGCGAACCAGTTGATGACCGGGCCCTCGGGCAGATAGGCGAGGTAGCGCTTGATCTTGGGCAGCTGCCGGTAGAGGACGAGACCCGCGCCGACCAGTTCGCCGGTGCGCTCGTCGAACCAGCCGAGGCTCTCCGAGCGCCACTCCGCCTTGACGTCTGCCCAGGCCGGAACCTGCATGTGGCTCGCCGACGGCAGGCTCTGGATGTACGCCAGATGCTGCTCGCGACTGATCGTCCTCAGGGTCAGGCTCATTCGGGGCGCTCCTCGGGCTGGTGTGTCCCCATGGGTACAGGGGCTCCGGCTCTCGCGCCGAAGCCTACTGCGCCTGGCGAGCGCCCCGGCTGGGCGTACGGAACCTGCGCCCCGGCTCATGGGCCGCCGAGGCGTTCCGTGGTGCTTTGGGTGATGTTGAGGAGACGGGTGCCCGTGGCGTCAGCTGATGACTCCACCGAAGAGGCCGCCGTGCGCCATGCCGAGGAAGAAGCCGACCGCCGCCGCGCCGAGGCCGAGGATCAGCCCGAAGCGCTCACGGGTCGTCTCCGAGACCCACTGGCCGTACGCACCGGTGAGGATGCCCACCAGACCGGCCCAGGAGCTGAGCAGGTGCAGGTTGTGGAACATCGCCGTGACGAAGGCCGTGATGCCCAGCACCAGGGTCACCGCGAGCAGCGTGTCCTGGAGGGGATGGGGCTTTCCGTCCGTGGCGAAGAGGCCTCCGGCGGTGTTGGGTCGCATTGCCTGTGCCATAGGGCACCTCCTGCGGAAGGCGGCGCATCGTAGCGCCGTACACACCCGATGTGTACAGAGTGACCGTCCCCGGGGCCGGATTTCAACCGGAAGCCGGTGTGCGGGTAGTCTGTACCGTCTGCACGGTGTCTGCCCATGTCACGACCGGGACTACCGCGAGGAAGCCCCGATTGTCAGTGGCGGCCGATACCGTTGCGTACGCATCACAACCCTCCTGCCACGGAACGACCGTGGCCGTTGAGTCCAAAGGAGGTGGGTTCCACATGCGTCACTACGAGGTGATGGTCATCCTCGACCCCGATCTGGAGGAGCGCGCTGTCGCCCCCCTGATCGAGAACTTCCTCTCCGTCGTCCGTGAGGGCAACGGAAAGGTCGAGAAGGTCGACACCTGGGGCCGTCGTCGGCTCTCGTACGAGATCAAGAAGAAGCCCGAGGGCATCTACTCGGTCATCGACCTGCAGGCCGAGCCTGCGGTCGTCAAGGAGCTCGACCGCCAGCTGAACCTGAACGAGTCGGTCCTCCGGACCAAGGTCCTCCGCCCCGAGACCCACTGAGCTTCCGCTCAGTTGATCCCGGGATTCGAGTAGCAGCAACCAAGCAGCCAGAGCAGCAAACCCGCCGAGAGGTTCCCCATGGCAGGCGAGACCGTCATCACGGTCGTCGGCAATCTTGTCGATGACCCCGAGCTGCGCTTCACCCCTTCCGGTGCGGCGGTCGCGAAGTTCCGTGTCGCGTCCACCCCCCGCACCTTCGACCGTCAGACGAACGAGTGGAAGGACGGCGAGAGCCTGTTCCTGACCTGCTCGGTCTGGCGTCAGGCGGCGGAGAACGTCGCCGAGTCGCTCCAGCGAGGCATGCGCGTCATCGTGCAGGGCCGGCTGAAGCAGCGGTCCTACGAGGACCGTGAGGGCGTCAAGCGCACGGTCTACGAGCTGGATGTCGAGGAAGTCGGCGCCAGCCTGCGCAGTGCCACGGCCAAGGTCACCAAGACTGCCGGCGGTGCCGGACGCGGTGGCCAGGGTGGTTACGGCGGCGGTAGCGGTGGCGGCCAGGGTGGCGGCGGCTGGGGCGGTGGCCCCGGCGGCGGTCAGCAGGGCGGCGGCGCTCCCGCCGACGACCCCTGGGCGACCAGTGCTCCCGCCGGTGGTAGCCCGGCCGGCGGCGGCGGTGGCGGCGGCTGGGGTGGAAACTCCGGCGGCGGCGGCGGTGGCGGCTACTCGGACGAACCCCCCTTCTAGGCCCTGGGCCGAGGGTGGGTCGTACCCACACTTCTTGATCACACAGGAGAAACACCATGGCGAAGCCGCCTGTGCGCAAGCCTAAGAAGAAGGTCTGCGCTTTCTGCAAGGACAAGGTCACGTACGTGGACTACAAGGACACGAACATGCTGCGGAAGTTCATTTCCGACCGCGGCAAGATCCGTGCCCGCCGCGTGACCGGCAACTGCACGCAGCACCAGCGTGACGTCGCCACGGCTGTCAAGAACAGCCGTGAGATGGCGCTGCTGCCCTACACCTCCACCGCGCGATAAGGGAAGGGTGACCGACTAATGAAGATCATCCTCACCCACGAGGTCTCCGGCCTCGGTGCCGCGGGCGACGTCGTCGACGTCAAGGACGGTTACGCTCGCAACTACCTGATCCCGCGGAACTTTGCGATCCGCTGGACCAAGGGCGGCGAGAAGGACGTCGAGCAGATTCGTCGTGCTCGCAAGATCCACGAGATCCAGACCATCGAGCAGGCCAACCAGGTGAAGGCCCAGCTCGAGGGCGTCAAGGTCCGTCTGGCCGTCCGCTCGGGCGACGCCGGTCGTCTCTTCGGTTCCGTCACCCCGGCCGACATCGCTTCCGCGATCAAGGCTTCCGGTGGCCCCGAGGTCGACAAGCGCCGCATCGAGCTGGGCTCGCCGATCAAGACCCTGGGCGCCCACGAGACGTCCGTGCGTCTGCACCCCGAGGTTGCCGCCAAGGTCAACATCGAGGTCGTCGCGGCCTGACCGCCGCGGTTGTCTTGAGCAGTGGTGAGAGGGGCCGTACCTATGGAGGTACGGCCCCTCTTGCATGCCTTGGAGCCGTTGCAGAACGCGTGGTGTTTCACGTGAAACGTGGCAGCCCGCGATGTTTCACGTGAAACGGTCAGCGGGTCGCACCGGTGACGATCCAGCGGCCCGAGCGGGTTCTCACCCAGAGCGTCACCATGCGGATCACCATCATCAGAGTCATTGCTGCCCACAGTGCGGTGAGACCGCCGCCCAGTGTGGGCACGAGCAGAGCTACCGGGGCGAAGACGGCCAGGGTGATCACCATGGCCCAGGCGAGATAGGGTCCATCGCCCGCTCCCATCAACACGCCGTCCAGAACGAAGACGACACCGCAGATCGGCTGCGAGAGAGCCACGATCACCAGGGCGGGCAGGGCGGCGCCTTTGACCGTGGAGTCACTGGTGAACAGAGGAAGGAACAGCGGTCGGGAGAGTACGACCAGGACGCCGAGGACGACTCCGACCGCGATGCCCCACTCCACCATCCGACGGCATGCCTGGCGGGCGCCTTCGGTGTCGTCGGCACCCAGATAGCGCCCGATGATGGCCTGCCCGGCAATGGCGATGGCGTCCAGTGCGAAGGCGAGCAGGCTCCATAGGGACAGGATGATCTGGTGGGCGGCTATGTCGGCGTCACCGAGGCGCGCTGCGACGGCTGTCGCGATCATCAAGATCGCCCTCAGGGAAAGCGTGCGGACCAGCAGAGGGACACCGGCTTGGGCGGAGGCTCTGATCCCAGCGGCGTCCGGGCGCAGGGAGGCGCCGTGTCTGCGAGCTCCCCGGACGACGACCACGAGATAGGCGCCAGCCATGCCCCATTGGGCGATGACGGTGCCCCAGGCCGAGCCCGCGATGCCGAGGTCGGCGCCGTAGACGAGGCCTGTGTTGAGAACGGCGTTGGCTACGAAGCCGGCGATGGCGACGTAGAGCGGAGTCCTGGTGTCCTGCAGCCCACGGAGTACTCCGGTCGAAGCGAGCACCACCAACATGGCCGGGATGCCGAGGGCCGAGATCCGCAGATAGGTGGTCGCGTAGGGAGCAGCGGTGTCAGAGGCACCGAAGAGCTCCACGATCGACGGTGCTGCGGGCAGGACGGCAGTTATGACCACGGCGCCGAGCAGCAGCGCCAACCAGATGCCGTCCATGCCTTGGCGGATGGCGGCCTGGGGATCGCCGGCTCCTACACGGCGGGCGACGGCGGCCGTGGTGGCGTAGGCGAGGAAGACGAAGACGCTGACGGCTGTGGTGAGAAGGGCCGAAGCGATGCCGAGACCGGCGAGTTGGGCGGTGCCCAGATGGCCGACGATCGCGCTGTCGGCCATGACGAAGAGGGGCTCAGCGACGAGTGCACCGAAGGCCGGAACGGCGAGTGCGACGATCTCGCGGTCGTGCTGTCGTCGGTTGGCCATGGGGGTCGCGGACGCCTGTGTCATGTGCACCAATCTAATCGTCCACAGGTAAGAGATGCAATCGAGATTAGACCCTTACTAACGTTCAGAAGGTGTGCGCCGCTGTGTACAGTTCGAACTGATCTTGAGCCGACCGGGAAAGTTTTTCTTCTGCACAGCCGGTGGACGGTGAAGGTGCAGGTCAGGGCCCCTGATTGAGAGGAGGGGGGAGCTTGTTCACAGGGCTGTCCACCGGGTCGTGCACAGGTTTTGAGGGGTTCTCCACAGCATCCGGGCCGTCGTCCACATGGCCTGTGGATAACCAGATTGGCTGACGGTGCCCGCGGGCCTACCGTGGTCCGGCGCCCGCTCCGTCCGTCGGCTCGAAAAGCATCACAAAACCGACGCGCCAGAACCGGAGTTGGGCGTCTCATTTGTCAGTGCCGTGCCGTAGAACTGAGAAGCATGGCGAGGTCCGCTCGGCGGACGGGAGGAGGTGGCTCGGTGAGTATTTCCGAGCCCTTGGACGACCCGTGGGCCGACAGCGGTCCCAGCGATCGTCTGCCTTCCTCGCGCCGCCGCGGCGACGGGGGCCGGGGCCGAGACGAGCAGCATGACCGCGGCAGGGACAGCGACGCATGGGACGGCGGAGGCACGGCCTTCGAACGGGTCCCGCCCCAGGACCTGGACGCCGAGCAGTCAGTCCTCGGCGGCATGCTGCTGTCGAAGGACGCCATCGCGGATGTCGTCGAGGTCATCAAGGGCCACGACTTCTACAAGCCCGCCCACGAGACGATCTTCCAGGCGATCCTGGACGTCTATGCCAAGGGCGAGCCGGCCGACCCCATCACGATCGCCGCCGAGCTCACCAAGCGCGGTGAGATCAACAAGGTCGGCGGCGCGTCGTATCTGCACACCCTGGTCCAGACCGTGCCGACGGCGGCGAACGCCGAGTACTACGCGGAGATCGTCCATGAACGGGCGGTGCTGCGGCGCCTGGTGGAGGCGGGGACGCGCATCACTCAGATGGGATACGCGGCCGACGACGACGTCGACGAGATCGTCAACCGCGCCCAGGCCGAGATCTACGCGGTCACCGAGCAGCGCACCAGCGAGGACTATCTGCCGCTCGGCGACATCATGGAGGGCGCGCTCGACGAGATCGAGGCGATCGGCTCGCGCAGTGGTGAGATGACCGGTGTGCCCACCGGCTTCACCGACCTCGATTCGCTCACCAACGGCCTGCACCCGGGCCAGATGATCGTCATCGCGGCCCGCCCGGCCATGGGCAAGTCCACCCTCGCCCTGGACTTCGCCCGCGCCGCCTCGATCAAGCACAACCTGGCCAGCGTCATCTTCTCCCTCGAGATGGGGCGCAACGAGATCGCGATGCGTCTCCTGTCGGCCGAGGCGCGGGTGGCCCTGCACCACATGCGTTCGGGCACCATGACGGACGAGGACTGGACTCGGCTGGCGCGCCGGATGCCCGAGGTGTCCTCCGCGCCGCTCTACATCGACGATTCCCCGAACCTGTCGATGATGGAGATCCGTGCCAAGTGCCGGCGACTCAAACAGCGCAACGACATCAAGCTCGTGATCATCGACTATCTGCAGCTGATGCAGGCCGGTGGTTCCAAGCGCTCCGAGAGCCGTCAGCAGGAGGTGTCGGACATGTCCCGTAACCTCAAGCTCCTGGCCAAGGAGTTGGAGGTCCCGGTGATCGCGCTCTCGCAGCTCAACCGTGGTCCCGAGCAGCGCACGGACAAGAAGCCCATGGTGTCCGACCTGCGTGAGTCCGGCTCCATCGAGCAGGACGCCGACATGGTCATCCTGCTGCACCGCGAGGACGCCTACGAGAAGGAGTCTCCCCGCGCGGGCGAGGCGGACATCATCGTGGGCAAGCACCGAAACGGCCCGACGGCGACGATCACCGTGGCCTTCCAGGGGCACTACTCGCGCTTCGTGGACATGGCCCAGACCTGATCTCGGTGTCTCGTCGGATTGTGCTGGTCACCGGGGGGCTCGAGGTCGGCACCCTGACGCGACCGCTGTCGGAGGTGCTCACCGTGAACCCCATGTGACCGACGGATCCATCCGCCCTCGCCGTCCAGGTCCGACCCATGTTCGATCACGAGATGCCACAGCCTGAGACGGCAGCCGTCGGTCGGCCGTCCACACCATCCCCGGGGCTAAAGAAGTCGACGCCTGCGTATCCCACGGGATGGACTGGGGGCATGACGACATCTCAGGAAGAGCTGCTTCCCGGCACGCGCCGGGCGCTGCTGCACCGGATCGCCGTAGCCCAGGCGGAGGGGAGGGCACCCTCACTGGTCGCGGCGGTCGTGCGTGGCGGACGGACCGTGTGGCACGGTGCGCGCACGTCGGTGGACGGTCACGGCCCGGACGAGAACGTGCAGTACCGCATCGGCTCGATCACGAAGACCTTCACCGCCGTCCTCGTCCTGCGACTGCGTGACGAGGGAATGCTCGACCTCGGTGACCCGCTGGAGAAGTATGTCCCTGGTACAGGTGCGGGGGAGGCCACCGTCGCCGAACTCCTCGCGCACACCGGCGGTTTGGCAGCCGAGTCCCCCGCCCCCTGGTGGGAGCGCACTTCAGGGGCTCTGCGTCCTGAACTCGCCGACGTACTGGGCGAGCAGCCCTTCCTGCATCCGACAGGACGCCTCTTCCACTATTCGAACCCCGGCTACACCTTGCTGGGAGCGCTGGTGGAGAAGCTGCGCGGGGCTCCGTGGGAGGAGGTGCTCCGAAGGGAAGTGCTCGTACCTCTGGGCCTCGACCGCACGAGTGTCCGTCCGGAAGCGCCGCATGCAGGGGGCTGGGCGGTTCATCCGTGGGCCGACGTGATGCTGCCCGAGCCGTCCGAGGACCTCGGGCGGATGGCTCCGGCCGGGCAACTCTGGTCCACGACGGCGGACTTGGCGCGCTTCGCCGTCTTCTTGGCTAACGGAAACGACCGGGTGCTGTGCGCGGAGACCGTGCGTGAGATGCGCACGCCCGCGGCGCCGACCGGTGCGGGGGAGCTCGCCGACGGCGCCACATACGGTCTCGGGCTGCAGATCCAGCACCGCGACGGTCGGCTGCTCGTGGGCCACTCGGGCTCACTGCCGGGATTCCTCGCGAATCTCACGATCAGTGTGACGGACGATGTCGCCGCCGTCGTGCTGGCCAACTGCACCTCAGGCCCGCTGCTGTCCGCAGTAGGGTCCGAGCTCGTACGGATCGTCGCCGAGGCCGAGCCCAGGATCCCCGAGCCCTGGCGTCCGATGCGTGAAACCGACTCGCCCGCACTGGAATTGGCGGGCCAGTGGTACTGGGGAACGAACGGATTCGCTCTACGGCTGACGGCGGACGGACTCGTCTCGTTGGAGCCCCTGTCGGGCGCAGGCCGGCGTTCGCGATTCCGGGCCAACGGCGACGGCACCTGGGCCGGCCTCGAGGGCTACTTCCAAGGGGAGGTCCTGAAGGCCGTACGGCGGCCTGACGGATCGGTGGACCACCTGGACCTCGGTTCGTTCGTGTTCACTCGTCAGCCGTACGAGGAGGGGTCTTCCGTGCCGGGTGGAGTGGATCCGGCGGGGTGGCGAGGTATCGGCTGGACGCCCCTGGCTGATTGACCGAGCGGCGCTCTGTTTCACGTGAAACAGAGCGCCTTGCTGTGCGGGAGGAAACAGCCCTGGGGAAGATCACAGGGTCAGCTTGAAGCCGACGTGCGAGGCCGTGAAACCGAGCCGTTCGTAGAAGCGGTGGGCATCCGTGCGTGTCTTGTCGGACGTCAGCTGGACCAACTGGCAGTTCTGACGGCGGGATTCCTCGATGGCCCACTCGATGAGCCGGGACCCGAGTCCACTGCCCCGCTCGTCGGCGTGGATGCGCACCCCTTCGATGACCGATCTGGTGGCACCGCGACGGGACAGTCCCGGAATGATGGTGAGCTGAAGCGTGCCGACCACGCGATTCTCTCGCGTGGCGACGACCAGGCGCTGGTTCGGGTCCGAGGAGAGTCGCTTCAGCGCGGCCAGATAGGGGGCCAGGTCGTCCGGGGACTCGCGCTGGGCGCCCAAGGGGTCGTCGGCAAGCATGCCGACGATCGCAGAGACGTCGTCCGCCGTGGCGGGCCGAATTTCAAGATCTCCCATGTCCGCACCTTATGCGGAGTGCTCGTGAGCGGGCACCGCAGACGGGCGGCGGGCCTCCAAGGCTCATACGGGGGGAGCGAGTTCGGGTTCGTGGCGGCTTGGTCGGCGCTTTTCGCAGGGCTGTGTTCGAGGAGGCCGCGGCGGGTGTCGGTGACGTCGGTGCAGCTGCCGCGGCGGTCAGTGTGGCCGGTGGGGGCGCTGGCCGCGGATAACGGCGTCGGCGACCTGCTTCATCCGCAGGTGTCCGCCCTCGCCGTCGTGTCGGCGGCCCAGGACGCCCAACAGGGAGTGCTGCGCCCGCTGAGGTCGTGTGCGCGCACCAGTCCTGGGCTCCTGCGCGAGGCATGAGCGAACCGATATTACCGTCGCTTGCAAATATAGAGCGTCTGCAATTATTGTGAGCGTTCGCAACATGCTCCTGCAATCGTCTGGGAAGGTGTGCCCCTCCATGCCGCTCGCGCTTCTGGCTCTCGCGATCGGGGCCTTCGGAATCGGAACGACCGAGTTCGTGATCATGGGCCTGCTGCCCGAGGTCGCGGACGACTTCGGGGTCTCCATCCCCACAGCCGGCTTCCTGGTCACCGGCTACGCGCTCGGCGTCATGTTCGGCGCCCCCCTGATGACCGCCCTCGGCACCAAGATCTCGCGCAAGCGAATGCTGATGCTGCTGATGGGGCTGTTCGTCATCGGCAACCTGCTCTCGGCCCTCGCCCCGTCCTTCGCCGTCATGCTGATCGGCCGCGTGGTGGCCTCCCTCGCCCACGGAGCCTTCTTCGGCATCGGCTCGGTCGTCGCCGCAGACCTGGTGGCACCGGACAAGAAGGCCGGAGCCATCGCGACGATGTTCACCGGTCTGACCGTCGCCAACGTCGTCGGCGTCCCGCTCGGCACGCTGATCGGCCAGAGCGCCGGCTGGCGTCTCACCTTCACGATCGTCGCGATCCTCGGTGTCGTCGGCCTGGTCGGCATCGCCCGGCTCGTCCCCGAGATACCCCGGCCTGAGGGCGTGCGCCTGCGCCACGAGCTGGCCGCCTTCAAGAACGTCCAGGTGCTGCTCGCCATGGCGATGACGGTCCTCGGTTTCGGCGGTGTCTTCGCCGCCATCACCTACATCGCGCCGATGATGACCCACGTGGCGGGCTTCGCCGACAGCTCGGTGACCTGGTTGCTGGTTCTCTTCGGCCTCGGCATGGTCGGCGGCAACCTGGTTGGCGGCAAGTACGCCGACCGGGCCCTGATGCCCATGCTGTACGTGTCCTTGGGTGCCCTGGCCCTCGTGCTCGCGCTCTTCACGCTCACCGCGCACCACAAGGTCCTGGCCGGCGTCACGATCGCTCTCATCGGCGCCCTGGGCTTCGCCGCGGTGCCGCCGCTCCAGAAGAGGGTTCTCGACCAGGCGCACGAGGCCCCGACGCTAGCCTCGGCCGTCAACATCGGTGCTTTCAACCTCGGCAACGCCCTCTCCGCCTGGCTCGGCGGCGTGGTCATCGCAGCCGGCTTCGGCTACACGGCTCCCAACTGGGTGGGTGCCGCCCTCGCCATGGGTGCTCTGCTTCTGGCGTTCCTCTCGGCCGCGCTGGAGCGCAGGGACAGCACTCCCGGCGCCGTGGTCGCGCGGGCGACACCCGTGGAGCAGCCGGCCGCGGTGCGCCACTGACCTGGCGTGGCTCGCAACCAGGCATGAAGACGGCGCCGGTGCTCCGAAGTCCGGGGCACCGGCGCCGTCGTACAGGCATTTCTCAGACCGCGGCCACCGTCAGCGGGGCGAACCGCCTCTGCCAGTCGCCCGGCAGCTCCTGAATCCCGTACGTCATGACGGAGTTGAGGGTGACCGGTGCCAGACCACGATCCCAGGCCCACGCCCTTAGCTCTTCGTGCCGTACGTCGATGTCGGTGCGCAGGGCGCGGTCGGTGCCGGCGGCGAGTGACGTGAGGAGTGCCTGGGCCGTCTCGGTGTCACGGGCGACCAGTGGACCCACGACGTGGGTGTCCATGTTGGGCCAGGCAGCCGCGTATCCGATGATCCGGCCGTTCTCCTCGGCGACGCGGAACTGGTCGGCGAAGGCAGGCAGCCGGGTGATGAGGTGGGTGCGATCCGTGCCGAGCACCTCTTCGTCGAACCGGAGGATCGTGGCGAGGTCCTCGGCGGTGGCCGCACGCGTACTCACCGTCGGGACCGGGCCGCCCGGAGTGAAGTGTCCGCGGAGCATCTCCGCTTGGCCGATGACCTTGAAGCCGAGTTCCTCGTAGAGCGGGCGGCCGTAGGGCGTCGCGTGGAGAGTCAGAGGGGTGGTGCCCATCGCGGAGAGAATGTGGTGCATGAGCCGACGGCCGATGCCCTGTCGGGCGTGCCGTTCGGCGACCAGCACCATGCCGATCGCTGCCAGATCGGGCTCGCTGTAGGGGCCGTACTCCGTGACCACGCAGGCGGTGACGAGGCCTCCGTCGGGGTCGTCGATGCCGTAGCCCTTTCCGGCCGCGAGGAGAAGGCCCCACTTGTGTTCCTCGCGTGGCCACCCCCGGTCCTCGGACAAGTCCGCGCAGGCGGTGAGATCGCGAAGCGTCAGACGACGGATGGGCAGAGCGGCGAGAGAAGGAATCGGCACGCAGGTCAGGCTGTCCGACGGGTACCCTCGGCGTCCACCTGTTTCCCGGGGTGTGTACGAGCTTTTGGCCATGTCGTAGCCAAGCGTGCAGCACGCGATCAGATGCCGAGTGTTTCACGTGAAACATCGGAGAACGGCGACCGTCCGGCGGTCCACGGGAAGTTCCCATGGCACCTCGCCGCTCTCATGGAACAGTAGCCTCAACGACATGGCGAGACTTCATCTCTTCGACCTCGATGGCACTTTGATGCACGGGACCAGCGCGCCCGTGCAGATTTCCCGGCAACTCGGTCTTGAGGCCGAGACAGTGGCACTCGACCAGGCGATCGGAGCCGGACTGATAGGTCCGCCCGAATATGCGCAGCAGGTGTACACGCTGTGGGCTTCCCTGACCGAGGCACACGTCGTCGCGGCTTTCGAAGGTGCCCCGTGGCTGGCCCGCATCCGTGAGGTCTGGGCGGAGATCAGGGCACAGGGCGACTACTGCGCAGTCGTGTCACTCTCACCGTCCTTCTTCGTGGAACGGCTGACCAGCTGGGGAGCCGATGCCGCGTTCGGGTCCCGCTTTCCGGCCGTCCCCTTCGCCGAGCCCATGGATCCTGCCGGTGCACTCAGCGCCGCAGCCAAGGTCCTGATCGCGGACCGGCTATGTGAGCAGTTCGGAGTGACACGGGCCGACTGCATTGCCTATGGCGACTCATCCTCCGACAAGGATCTGTTCGCCGCAGTGCCGATCTCCGTGGCGGTCAATGCGGACCATCACCTGTCCGATATCTCGACCCACTCCTACAAGGGCATGGATCTGTGGGAAGCCTATGAATTGGTGCGCCATGCTCGGTAATTGAGGGGGTATGACGGCCACCGGCACGGTGACTGGTTCCTGACCGTACCGGGGTGCGACCCTCCCGGGCGACCGAGAGCGGGACAATGCAGCCTAACGGGGCAGAGAGATCGAAGACCCGCATTTTTGGTTATGCGGCCAAGGTATCCGTACGCCGTGGGACGCTGCAGTGAGGGCGCCGCGGCCAATGGAACACTCGCTCCTGCTTGTCCGTACGGACTGCGAATACGGGTCGAATGGTGCCGCGTTGGCCGTGACGCCGAGCGGGGAAACAAACCGCCCCGCGGAAAGTCATGTTGCGACCGAGGAAGTGCGCAGACCGACCGAGAAATGTTCGAGGCGAGGCACACCATGGACGCTCCGACCCCGATGCCGGCCCACAACGGCACTTCTGGGGGTGGCGACTGGTTCGCTCCACGCAATCAGCCGACGGCGGCCCCCGGTGCCGAACAGGAGACGACAGAGGGAAGCGGGCCGGGGGCGGCCACATCTTCAGGAGCCCCGACAGCCAGTGAGGCGGACCCGCCGACTTGGGCCACAGCACCGACCGACGCTTCAACTCAGGCCGCAGTGCCAGCCGGTACGGAGGCGAACGGCGGGAAAGGGACGCCCGCCGAGGAGATACCCGCTCCGGCCGACGAGACACAGCTCCCGACACGGCCGGACCGGATACAGCCCCCGCCACAGACACCGCCGCGGTCCGGCCCGGCTCAGTTCCCGACGGCGCCGGTCGGCGCCTCTTCCGTACGCCGCCGAGTCCCCGGCCGACGTTCCTCTCCGCACCAAGGCACCCTCACGGCGCTGGGCACCACCCCTGCGCACGTCCCGGACCTGTCTCCGAGAGACCAGTCGCCCTCCCCGGACGCCGTCCGCATCCGCCGGACCATGGCCGAGATCGCCCCTGTCGCCGAGAAGGTGACGGCGTACTTCTACGCGCTGCTCTTCGTACGCCATCCCGATCTGCGCCCGCTGTTCCCCGCCGCCATGGACGCTCAGCGGGACCGCCTGCTCAGGGCGCTGCTGACGGCGGCCGAGCACATCGACAACACCCCGGTCCTGTTCGACTACCTGCAGAACCTGGGCCGGGGCCACCGCAAGTACGGCACACGCGCCGAGCACTTCCCGGCGGTCGGGGAGTGCCTCATCGGCGCGCTGAGCAGGTACGCCTCCGGTATCTGGGACGCGGAGACGGAAGCGGCCTGGGTACGGACGTACACGACGATCTCGCAGGTGATGATCGACGCCGCGGCCGCGGACGAAGTGCGTGCACCCGCCTGGTGGTACGCGGAGGTCGTGTCGCACGACCTGAGGACCGCCGACGTCGCCGTGGTCACCGTCCGACCGGACCAGCCCTATCCGTTCCTTGCCGGCCAGTACACAAGTCTGGAGACACCGTGGTGGCCGCGCATATGGCGTCCCTACTCCTTCGCCTCGGCACCCCGTTCGGACGGCCTGCTGTCCTTCCATGTGAAGGCCGTCCCGGCGGGCTGGGTCTCCAACGCCCTGGTGCACCGGGCCCGTCCCGGCGACATCATCCGGCTCGGTCCGCCGACCGGGTCCATGACCGTGGACCACACCACCGACAGCGGGCTGCTCTGTCTGGGCGGCGGTACAGGCATAGCTCCCATCAAGGCTCTGGTCGAGGACGTGGCGGAACACGGCGCACGACGGTCGGTCGAGGTGTTCTACGGAGCTCGCACCGACAACGGCCTGTACGACATCGACACGATGCTCAGGCTCCAGCAGTCCCACCCCTGGCTGTCGGTCCGCGCCATCGTCGACCAGCAGGCTGCCCGTCCCCAGCTCCTGGGGGCCGTACGCGAGTACGGCCCCTGGCGGGAGTACGACGCCTACCTCGCGGGACCCCCCGGCATGATCCGCAGCGGTGTGGACACGCTCAGGTCCGTCGGGATCCCGGCGGAACGCATACGCCACGACTCCGTCGAGGAACTGGTCCTGGCCCAGTGACCTGCGAGAGGTCAGCCCAGGTCCGGTGCGTGCATGGCCCGTACGCCCTCGATGTTGCCGTCGAGATAGTGGCGCAGGGACAGCGGGACCAAGTGGACGGAGGCGATCCCGACGCGGGTGAAGGGAACCCGGACGATCTCGTACTCGCCGAGGGGCTCGTCCACTTCGGGCCCGTGCCGTAGGGACGGATCCATCGACTCCAGGTGGCAGACGAAGAAGTGCTGCACCTTCACTCCGGTCGCACCACCGTCATCGCCGATGTGCTCGACGGTGTCCACGAAGCAGGGCACCACGTCGGTGATCTTTGCGCCGAGCTCCTCGTACACCTCGCGGTGCAGGGCGTCGACGACGGTCGTGTCCGTCGGCTCGACTCCGCCGCCGGGAGTCAGCCAGTAAGGATCCATGCCGGGCTTGGTGCGCTTGATCAGGATCAGATGGTCGCCGTCCAGCAGGACGGCACGGGCGGTGCGCTTGACCACGGGTCGGACGGTCATGGGGGGTATGTGGCCCGGATGGTTCCACGTGAAACATCGCGTGGTGTCACCGGTCGGGATCGCTGCGTCAACAGCACAAAACCCCTGCTCAACACCAGTCGACAGCCGCGCGCAACAGCCATTCGTGCGCCCGCGCGATATGCGGCATGGCCAGCGTCCCGGTGCGCACCACCAGGAAGTACGTCCGCAGCGGGGGCACGGAGGGCTCGTGCAGCGCGACGACGTCACCGCGCTCCAGGGCGGCTGCGGCCAGATAGCGCGGCAGCACCGCGAGGCCGGCGCCCGCGACCGCGCAGGCGAGCACAGCGCGCAGATCGGGCACGACGACGGTGCCCGGTGCGGCCGGGCGGGAGTCGAAGACCGAGGCCCAGTAGCGCGAGACGAAGGGCAGCGACTCGTGCACCTCGATCACGGGGACGTCCTCGAACGCGGGGGCCGGCTTGACCGCGGGAAGGCTTTCGACCGCCTCCCCCGAGTCGAGCCGGCCGGCCCAGCTCGGGGCGGCGACCAGGACGTGCTCCTCGTCGCAGAGCGTGCTCGCGGTGAGCAGCGCACCCCGTGGACGAGCCGTACTGATGGCCAGATCATGATGTCCGGCGGCCAGCCCCTCCAGGGCCTCCTCCGCGTTCCCGAAGGAGGCCCGCAGGGCGAAGCCCTGGCCGTCCTCGCCGGTCAGCTCGGTGAGCGCGGGCAGCGCACGCTCGGCTGTGAACTCGGGAGGCCCCGCGAGATGCAGCGTGCGCAGGGACGACTCGTCGTCGAGGCCGGTCTCGGTGATCTCCACCAGGGCGTCCAGATGAGGGGCGGCCTTGTGGGCGAGTTCGTCACCGATGGTCGTGGGGGTCACGCCGCGGGCCTGCCGTAAGAACAGGGGGCGGCCCAACTGGCGTTCAAGGGTGCGGATCTGGGAGGTGACGGCCGGCTGTGAGAGTCCGAGCAGCGCGGCGGCGCGCGTGAAGGAACCGGCCCGGTGCACCGTCACAAAGGTGCGCAGCAAGGCCAGATCCATGGCGACACCCCCCTTTCCTGCCCTTTCACCGGCCCGGGGCAGGGGCCCAACTATAAATATGTCGATAGGTCTCTGTCGCTACTGTGATTGGACACTGACACAGAGTCAACTAGCCTTGTTCGCGCGGTTCTTCGCGCGCGGGAACCGGGACGGTCCGAGCCACGAGGGGGGAGGCTCGGACCGTCCGTTGTACGTAGCCGGACATGGCCGGACGTCCGTAAGGGCCCTGCTGAAACCGCTGAAACGGTCAGTCGGCCGACTCGTCCAGCGCGCGCAGCACATCCGCCACCAGGTCCTCGGGATCCTCCGCCCCGACCGAGAAGCGGATGAAGCCCTCCGGCACGTCGTCGCCGCCCCAGCGCCGACGTCGCTCGGCCGTGGAGCGCACCCCGCCGAAGCTCGTCGCGTCGTCCACGAGCCGCAGGGCGTCGAGGAAACGGTCGGCACGCGTGTGCGTGGGCAGCGTGAAGGAGACCACACATCCATAGCGGCGCATCTGCTGCGAGGCGATCTTGTGCGAGGGGTCGTCGGGCAGCCCGGGGTAGCGCAGCCCGGTCACCTCGGGCCGCTCCCGCAGCGCCTGGGCCAGCACGAGTGCGGTCGCGTTCTGCCGGTCGACCCGCATCTGCAGGGTCGCGATCGAGCGATGGGCGAGCCAGGCCTCCATGGGTCCCGCGATCGCCCCGACGATCTTCCGCCATCGGCGGACGGCGTCCATCGCGTCGCCCTCGTGGCCGGTCACATACCCGAGGAGGACGTCTCCGTGCCCCGTGAGCTGCTTGGTGCCGCTCGCCACGGAGAAGTCCGCGCCGAGCTCCAGCGGGCGCTGTCCGAGCGGTGTGGCGAGCGTGTTGTCGACCGCGACGAGCGCACCACGCGCGTGTGCGGTCTCGACGAGCCGCCTGATGTCACACACGTCGAGGCCGGGGTTGGACGGGCTCTCGATCCACAGCAGCCGTGCGCCGTCGAGGACCTCGAGTTGGGCGTCGCCGCCGGTCGGCGCGGTGCGCACCTCGATGCCGTACGCCTCCAGCTGGGCGCGGATCAGCGGCAGCACCTGGTAGCCGTCGCTCGGCAGGACGACCGCGTCCCCGGCGCGCAGCTGCGAGAAGAGCACGGCGGAGATGGCGGCCATGCCCGAGGCGAAGACCAACGTCTCCACGCCGTCCCGCCCGGGCGCCTCCAGTTCGCCGATGGCGCGTTCCAGCAGGCTCCAGCTCGGGTTGGTGTCGCGGCCGTAGGTGTACGGGCCGTCGACCTCACCAGGCAGATGAAAGTGGGCGGCGAAAGCCGGACCGGGCAGGGTCGGCTCGTTCTTGACCGCATCGGGCAGTCCGGCCCGTACCGCGCGCGTGCCCTCCCCCTGGTCCGCAGCCCTGTCGCTCATGCCACCCGTCCTTCCGTCCGCTCGCGCACCTCGGCGAGCAGACCCTCGCTCGCCGCCTCCACCATCTCAAGGCACTCCTCGAAGCCGCCCAGGTCCCCGTAGTACGGGTCCGGAACGTCCAGGTCGTCGCCCGCGGCGGGGTCGTACGACCGCAGCAGCCGTACCTTCCCGGCGTCCTCCGGGGTGGGCGCGAGGCGTCGCAGGGCCTTCAGGTGGCCGGTGTCGAGGGCGATGACGAGGTCGAGGCGGGAGAACCAGGATGGCTGGAACTGCCGGGCCGTATGGGTGCCGTCGTAGCCGTGCTCCTCAAGGACGGACACGGTGCGCGGGTCGGCGCCGTCGCCCTCGTGCCAGCCGTCCGTACCGGCACTGTCGACCTCGATCAGTTCATCCAGGCCGGCTTCCGCTACGCGGGCGCGGAACACCGACTCGGCCATCGGGGAACGGCAGATGTTGCCCGTACAGACGAAACAGACGCGGTAGGTCATGCCTCCTCAGTCCTCGTCGGGCAGGACGACGTGCAGGGCCCAGGACACGATCGAGATGATCAGGCCGCCCAGAACGGCGGTCCAGAATCCCTCGACGTGGAAGCTCAGGTCGAGCTTGTCGGCGAGCCACGAGGTCAGCAGGAGCATCAGCGCGTTGACGATCAGCGTGAACAGGCCGAGCGTCAGGATGAACAGGGGGAAGGTAAGGAGCTTCACGACCGGCTTGACCAGGAAGTTCACCAGGCCGAAGACCAGGGCGACGAGGATCAGCGTCCAGACCTTCTTGCCGGTGCTGTCACCGGTCAGGGTGATCTTGTCGAGCAGCCAGACGGCGACCGCCAGAGCGCCTGCGTTGGCGATCGTCTTGACTAGGAAATTCTTCATGTGTCTGATCGTGGCAGACGAGATCGGTTACGGGTACGACGAGGGCGGACTAAGTCGATGAAGGTATTCCGGTTGGATGAACTGGAGGCGGAGCGTGCCGCCAACGACGGCGCCTACCTGCAGTTCCTGCGTGAGCGGAACATGTCGGTCGGCCTGTACGCACTCGACGCCGGAGCACAGGACCCGCAGCAGCCGCACCACCAGGACGAGGTCTACTTCGTGGTCAGCGGACGCGCGGCGATCACCGTGGGCATGGAGACCACCCAGGTCGCGCGCGGGAGCGTGGTGTACGTGCCCGCCGGAGTCGCGCACAAGTTCCACCACATCAGCGAGGATCTCAGGGTCATGGTGGTCTTCTCTCCCCCGGAGAGCTGACCTGCGGCCTCGGGGTTCCCTAGGGGATCAGTCAGGGGAGGACAAGGGGTGCGAGGCCCCCGCAGCGGTACCTCCCGGCCCTAGCATCGAGGGCAGGACATTGGTGGATCCGGTACCAGAGGGGCCGGACGGTGCCGGACTTCAGAGAGGTAAGTGCGATGGGAGAGATCTTCGCGGGACTGCCGTGGTGGGTGAAGTGGATCGCGGTGCCGGTCATCGCCCTGGTCGTGTTCGGCGGGCTGATAGCCACGGTCGTCGGCTTCGTCATCGGCCTGCTCTTCAAGCTGCTGGTCTTCGTGGCCCTGGTCGGCGGACTCGTCTACGTCGTACGGAAGTTCATGTCGAGTTCCTCGTCGCGCAGCGACTGGTGAGCGTCCGGAGCGGACGGGGCGACCGGTAACAGGAATGCCCCGTTCCCTCGGGCGGGGGAAGTTTCCCGGACAGGCCGTATACGAGCGGTGGCGGACCGTTAAAGTCCGGAACTCGACGCGGGGACGACCCCGCGAGCGGAGTACACCCCCACCCGTGTTCCCCGCACGGGCTGCCCCCTCTCGCTCCGGGAGTGCCCCTTGGCCACGGTTGACACCGCACCCGCACAGATCGACGCCCGCTCGACGACGGCGCCGACACAGCCCACGGCTTCGGTACGACCGACGGCTCCCAGAGGTCCGGTAGCTCCTGAGCAACCGGTAGCTCCTGACCAACCAGTAGCTGCTGTCCGACCGGCAGCTCCGGTCCGGGCATCCGCTCCCGTACAGCCATCCGCTGCCGTACGGCGATCCGCTCCCGTTCGGCCGACGGCCCCGGTACAGCCGTCAGCCCCCGTCCAACGGCACGCGGCGCCCTCCGGAGGACCTCCCGAACAGGCCCACTCCGCGACGTTGATCGGGTCTGTCCAGCGCGCGATGCGTCTGTTGGAATCCGTCGCGGAGCACGACCACGGAGCCCCCGCCAAACAACTCGCCCGCGAGACCGGGCTGGCGCTCCCCACCGCTTACCACCTGCTGCGCACACTCGTGCACGAGGGCTACCTGCGCCGCGACAAGGGTCTGTTCTTCCTCGGGGAAGCGGCCGTGCGGCTGAGCAGCAATGGAGCGGAGCAGAAACGTCGCAGCACCGTTGTCGAGGCGCTCGCGCACTGGCGTGACCTGATCGGCGTGCCGGTCTACTACGCCCAGTACCGCGATGGCGAGATCGACGTCCTCTGCGTCTCCGACAGCCCCGGAAACCCGGCGGTCGAGGAGTGGGCCGACTTTCGGGAGACCGGGCACGCCCACGCCATCGGTCAGTGTCTGCTGGCTCAGCTCGACGACGAGGCCCGGCGCGACCACCTCGACCGGTATCCCGTCCAGTCCATCACGCCGTACACCGTGCGCGACGGCCACAGCCTGCTCCGGCGTCTCGAACGGACCGCGCGTATGGGACCGGTGATCGAGCGTCAGGAGTACGCACTGGGGACGGTCTGCGCCGCGATTCCAATCACGGTGGGTAACGCTGCGTCAACGATGGCCATCTCGTTGCCCGCTCATCAAGGGGACCGGTTGCTGGCCGCCACCCAGCAACTGCAAGAGGAAATCGGACGTCTGATGGGCTCGCTCTCGATCTCTATCAGTATCTGAAAACTCACTCCTTGTGATCTGTCGTGCACGTTCAGCAAGATGCCACCAGTGTCAGAGGGATCATTCCGGGCCGACGAAGGCAGATGACGGGGTAGGCAATGCGCGAGACCGTACAGGCAGAGGTCATGATGAGCTTTCTCGTGTCGGAGGATCTCTCCTTCCGCATTCCGGTGGAGCTGCGCTACGAGGCCGACGACCCCTACGCCGTCCGGCTGACCTTCCATCTCCCGGGTGATGCTCCCGTGACCTGGGCTTTTGGACGCGAGCTGCTGATCGACGGGGTGGGTCGGCCCTGTGGGGAGGGCGATGTACGGGTCTCGCCCGCCGGTTCCGACCTACTGGGTGATGTCCTGATCAGGCTTCAGGTCGGCGGCGACCAGGCCCTGTTCCGCTCGTCGACGGCGCCGATCATCGCCTTCCTGGACCGCACCGACAAACTGGTGCCGCTGGGCCAGGAGGCCGCGCTGGCCGATTTCGACACCCATCTCGACGAGGCGCTGGACAGGATCCTGGCGGAGGAGCAGAGCGCGGGCTGATGCCGTCGACGGCGAGGTGCGGGAGCGCTTCAGCGTGGGACGGGAGGGTGCAGGAACGCTTCTGCCGAGGTTGGGGCGGCAGGGTCGGGCAGGGAATTGGGGCCGTGGCTAGGGATTTGGGGCTGTGGCTGGGAGGGGGGGTGGCACCCGAGTCGGGGCACGGGGAGGTGTCCCGATCGGATCGGGATGCGGTGATTGATTCAAATCGGGGCGTGGACGCCGCAGGAACGACCAGGCAGCGGGTCGCTCTTGCCCGTGCAATTTCTATGGCGAGCAGGTTTCCTCGTAGGAGCCGGGAGCCGGGAGCCGGGAGCCGGGAGCCGGGAGCCGGGAGCCGGGAGCCGGGAGCGTAGGAGTTGGGGAACCGGGCCAGGGCCCGGAACCGGAGTTCGGATCCGTGACGCACAGCCCCGGCTCACCCCCCGGACAGGCCCCTCTCAGCGCCTGCGCCGGCGACCTTTCCCACCGCGTCCCGCTGCGGGCCGACTGTCGGCCGTGCCCGCGCTCGCACTCGTCGCCGGTACGGGCGCCCCCGCCCCCGCCGCAGCCTCCGCCCCCGGTCGGTCGGCCGAGACCACCAGGGCCGCCAGGGCCGTCGTGACCGGAACCGAGGCGACGAGGCCGATCGAGCCGACCAATGTGCGCACGATCTCCTCCGCGACCAGCTCGCTGTTGGCGACGGTCCCCACACTGGACTGCGCGATGGAGAAGAGCAGGAGCAGCGGCAACGCGGCACCGGCGTAGGCGAGGACGAGGGTGTTGACGACGGACGCGATGTGGTCGCGGCCGATCCGGATACCCGCGCGGTACAGCCCACGCCAGCCCATGGTCGGGTTGGCCTCGTGCAGCTCCCAGACCGCCGACGTCTGCGTGACCGTCACGTCGTCGAGGACACCGAGGGAGCCGATGATGACCCCGGCGAGCAGCAGACCGCTCATGTCGATCGACGGGTACAGCCCGTGGATGAGCCCGGTGTTGTCATCCGTGTTGCCCGTCAGTGCGGCCCAGCCGATGAATTGCGAGCCGAGGATGCCGATCAGTACCAGGGAGATCAGCGTCCCCAGTACCGCGACGGAGGTGCGGGCCGACAGACCGTGGCACATGTAGAGGGCGATGAGCATGATGGCGCTCGCCCCGACCACCGCCACGAGCAGCGGGTTCGAGCCCTGCAGGATCGCGGGCAGGACGAAGAAGTTCAGCAGCAGGAAGCTGACGGCCAGCGCGACCAGTGCCATGACACCGCGCATTCGTCCGACGACCACGACGGCCAGCGCGAAGATGCCGGCGAGCAGTCCCATCGGGAATTTGCGGTTCACGTCGGTGACCGAGTACTGGAGGTCCTTGGGCGCGGAGGGTTCGTAGGCGACCACAACCTTCTCGCCCTCGTGCAACTGCCGCGACTGGTCCGGCTGGACGATCTCAGTGAAGGTACGGCCCTTGTCGTCTCCGGTGTCGACCCGGATCGTCGCCTTCTTGCAGGTGCCGTTCGCCTGCTGCTCGGCGGACGAGCCCTCGGCGGTGGAGGTGTCCCCGGTCGGGGTCTCCCCCGAGGCGTTCACCGACTTGCAGCTGACGCTCACGACCTTGCTGACCGTGGCCTGCTGGGTCTGCCGGTCGAAGCCGACCCCGGTGCGTTCGTGCGCCGGGGCACCACCGGGCCACAGCACCCCGAGCCCTACCACCACGGCTACGCCGAACGGGATGAGGATCGCCGCGATGACCTTGCGCAGGTGCTTGGAGACGGGAGTGGCCGGCCCATGGCTATGACTGTGCGAGTGACCGTGCCCACGGTCGGAGCCGGGCATGCTCCCATGCCCATGCCCATGCCCATGCCCATGCCCATCACCGGAACCATGCCCATGCCCGTCATCGGATCCATGGCCACGCCCCTGCCCGTCGTGGCCACCACCGTCACCCAGACCGCCGCCACCACCGCCTGGGGCAGCGTGGCTCACGCCTGGACCGCGGCCGTAGCCGTGACCGCCGCCATGCGCGCCACTGTGCTGCTCCTGCTCATGCCAGCCGCCGACCCCGCCGACCCCGCCGACCCCGCCGACCCCGCCGACCCCGCCGGCCCCACCAGCCCCACCGTCTCCGAAGCCATCGCGGGAGCCGCTGCCCGGGCCGTGCCCAGGGCCGTTTCCGGAGCCAGGCCGGCGCGGAGGCTCGGGGGGCGGGTACGGGGGCTGATGCGTCGTGGTCACCGCCCGATCATCGCAAGAACGACAGGGGCCCTCTGTTCACCGCGCCCGAATTGACGCTAGCGTGGAGCCACCTTTGTACACGCGGGAGCTCGGAGCACCGGGCTGAGAGGGCGCTGACCTCCGTCCCAGCGATGTTTCACGTGGAACGTCATCTCAAGCGAGTGACGTTCCCCACGAAACGTCGGCAGACGGAAGCCGCTGCGTCGACCGCCGAACCTGTTACCGGGTAATGCCGGCGTAGGGAGTAGGTCTCATGACCATCAAGGACGCGCGCACGCCTGCCTCCGACCAGCTCGACGAGGCCGGGAAGTCCATCGGCTGGCACAAGGCGTACGTCGAGGGCTCGCGCCCCGATCTGCGGGTGCCGGTCCGACAGGTGCACCTCACCAACGGGCAGTCGGTCACGTTGTACGACACCTCGGGCCCGTACACCGATCCGCTCGCGGAGACGGATGTCCGTCGGGGCCTTCTGCCGCTGCGGGAGAACTGGATCATCGCCCGCGGGGACACCGAGGAGTACGCGGGGCGTCCCGTGCGCCCCGAGGACGACGGCATCAAGCACACCTCACCGCGGGGAGGTCTCCGTAACCTCGACGCGGTCTTCCCGGGGCGGTCCCGCCAGCCGCGCCGCAGCCGTGACGGCCAGGCGGTCACACAGCTCGCCTATGCCCGACGCGGTGAGATCACACCGGAGATGGAGTACGTGGCCATCCGGGAGAACGTTGCTCCCGAGGTGGTCCGTGAGGAGATCGCGGCGGGCCGCGCGGTGCTGCCGGCGAACGTCAACCACCCGGAGATCGAGCCGATGATCATCGGCAAGCGGTTCCTGGTGAAGGTCAACGCCAACATCGGCAACTCGGCGGTGACCTCCTCCATCGAGGAGGAGGTCGAGAAGATGACCTGGGCGACCCGCTGGGGCGCCGACACGGTCATGGACCTGTCCACCGGCCGCAACATCCACACCACCCGTGAGTGGGTGCTGCGCAACTCCCCCGTCCCCATCGGCACGGTGCCGCTCTACCAGGCACTGGAGAAGGTCGACGGCCGCGCGGAGGAGCTGACCTGGGAGATCTACAAGGACACGGTCATCGAGCAGGCCGAGCAGGGCGTGGACTACATGACGGTCCACGCGGGCGTGCGCCTGCCGTACGTACCCCTGACGGCCAACCGCAAGACCGGCATCGTCTCGCGCGGCGGCTCGATCATGGCGGCGTGGTGCCTGGCGCACCACAAGGAGTCGTTCCTGTACGAGAACTTCGAGGAATTGTGCGAGATCCTCGCCGCCTATGACGTCACGTACTCGCTGGGCGACGGCCTCAGGCCCGGCTCGATCGCGGACGCCAACGACGAGGCGCAGTTCGCGGAGTTGCGCACGCTGGGGGAACTCAACCGGATCGCGAAGCGTTTCAACGTACAGACCATGATCGAGGGCCCGGGACACGTCCCGATGCACAAGATCAAGGAGAATATCGACCTTCAGCAGGAGATCTGCGATGAAGCTCCGTTCTATACGCTCGGCCCGCTGACCACGGACGTCGCGCCGGCCTACGACCACATCACCTCGGGCATCGGCGCCGCCATGATCGCCTGGTGGGGCACAGCGATGCTCTGCTACGTCACGCCCAAGGAGCACCTGGGCCTGCCCAACCGGGACGACGTCAAGACGGGTGTCATCACCTACAAGATCGCCGCCCACGCGGCCGACCTCGCCAAGGGACACCCAGGCGCCCAGGAGTGGGACGACGCCCTCTCCGACGCCCGCTTCGAGTTCCGCTGGGAGGACCAGTTCAACCTGGCCCTCGACCCCGACACGGCCCGGGAGTTCCACGACGAGACCCTCCCGGCCGAACCGGCCAAGACGGCTCACTTCTGCTCGATGTGCGGGCCGAAGTTCTGCTCGATGAAGATCTCCCAGGACATCCGCCGCCGTCACGGCGGCAGTCAGGGGGAGATCGAGGAGGGCATGGCCCAGAAGTCGAAGGAGTTCGCGGCGGCGGGCAACCGGGTCTATCTGCCGATCGCCGACTGAGGCGGGCGATCCGTCGGCGGCCGAACCGTCGGCGGGTGGCCCGCGGTCGGGTCTTCGGCTTGCGCTCCCCGTGGTGGGGGCGCAAGCCGAGGGGCTGTGCCGGGTGTCATTCCGGCTGGTGCTCCGGCCCCCCGAAGTCCGGGCTGGTGTAGTCCGGGCTGGTGAAGCTCGGGCGGGAACCGGAGGCTCCTTCGTCCGGGCTGCTGAAGCCCGGGCGGTCGTAGCCCAGGCTGGGCATCCGGCTGGTCGGCGCGGGCGGTGCCGTGTGGTGCAGTGCGGCGGTGCCGGGATCGGTCAGTGCCTCTCTGAGGAAGGGGAGGAGGCCGCGTTCCAGCAGGGCCTCGCGCCAGGCGTCCCTGGCCCGTGCCACCTCCTCGCTGAGTTCGCCGTACCCCGCGTCCGGCGAGGGCCGGTTGCGCAGGGCGGTGAGCAGCAGGCCGCCGGCGGCGACCAGGATCGCGGCCGCGGTCAGGGCGCCGAACACCCACCCGATGGTGATCATGGCGTGGGCGAACGCCGGTGGTGGGCTGAGCATCTGGAGGATGTAGCCGACGAGCAGGAAGATCGCCGCGGCGATTCCGGCGAGGACGGGCGTCAGGACGGCGGCGACGGCGACGGCGCCCGCACCGGCGGTCTCGGCGACCTCTCCCATGGTGGTGGCGAGCCCCATCGCACCCGTGCCCGAGTCGGCGGGACCGGGTTCGTGCACGGACGACAGGGTGGACGGCGTCGCCGGGCGGCGCTGTTCCTCGCGGACCTTCACGTAGTACTGGTACTCGGTCGCCGCGGCCGCCGTGATGAGTGCGGTGGCGTTGAGCGCCATGGTGCGCAGCTGTTCGGGGTTCAGCCGCTGTCCGACAGCGGCCAGTTCCGGGCGGGTAGGGGCGGAGCGCAGCGCCTCGTCGAGGATCCGCTCGTACTCCTGGCGGTCCTCGCTGTGCAGGTGCTGCGGAACGCTGTTCATGTGCATCCCCCGATGCTCCGTAGGGCTTGGGGCTCGCATGCCAACGAGCCGTCGGGCAGAAACGGAGGGGAGCCTGCTACGGATAAGCCGATGGTAGAGCGGTCACGGCACACGGTGACAGGGGGTTTCCAGAAATTGGCCTCTGGCCTGCGCGGTCGATGGTCGGTCCGCCGTGGGGGAACGTCTGCCCTGTGAAGGTTCAGATATCCAGGGGCAGTTGCTGGACCAGCAGTTTTCCGGCCATGGTCACTCCGCCGTCCATGGCGATGGCCAGACCGTCGGCGTAGATGTGCGGTCCCTCGACCACCGGACCGGATTCCTCCTTGTCGTCCTCGGAGCCCACTTCGCCGAGCAGATAGGGGATCGGGCTGTGGCCGTGGACGATGCGGGTGCCGCCGTATGTGTCGAGCAGGGAGCGCACATGGTCGGCGCCGCCTTCGTCACGGAAGGAGAAGCGCTTGGTGAGTTTCCGGAACAGGTCCCAGACCTCGTCCGCGTCATTGCGCGTGAGGGTCTCGCGGACGGTGTCGTTGACCGCCTCGATCGAGTCGCCGTAGTCGAGGTAGGCGGTGGTGTCGGAGTGCACGAGCAGATGCCCGTCCACCTCCTCGACGGCGTCGAGGCGGGCCATCCACTGCAGGTGATGGTCCTGGAGGCGGTCCATGTCGGTCTTCTGGCCGCCGTTGAGGAGCCAGGCCGCCTGGAAGGTGGCGGTGCCCGCGCCGGAGTTGACGGGGGTGTCGCCGAACCGTTTGGCGCCGAGCAGCAGCAACTCGTGGTTTCCCATGAGGGCCTTGCAGTAGCCGCCGGCCGCTGCGGCCTCCGCGGACAGCCGCATCACGAGGTCGATGACGCCGATGCCGTCGGGGCCGCGGTCGGTGAAGTCGCCGAGGAACCAGAGCCGGGCGGTGCCCGCGCACCAGTTGCCCTCGGCGTCGACCAGGCCTTTCTCGTGGAGTGCGGCCATCAGTTCGTCGAGGTAGCCGTGCACGTCGCCGACGACGAACAGGGGGCCGGGACCGTCCCCCGCCGGTTCGGCGGGGTCGGCGGCCGCCTGGAGTCCGTCGTCCTGGCTGATGACGGGCAGGTCCTGCTCGGTGGGGGTGTACCCCTCCGGGTAGGCATCATCAGGGGCCGGGACGACGTCGCCGGGGTGTGTGCTGTGGCCGTACGGACCGGTCTCGTTGACGTACGCGGGTACCCGGAAGTCGCGCAGCACCGCCGTGCGCTCCACCTCGGGTCCCTGACCGGCCCCCTGAGTCATCAGACCCCTCCACCATCGCGCCGCATCTGCACCGCTTCGGACTGCCTGGTCGCAGCGGCCCGCGGTGTCGTGGGCCCATCATAGGAATGCGGATCGCGCCGTGTGATGACCCAGGGGTGGTGAATCGGAGCAAGACTCCTGTCCACCGCGGCATTCGCCCCGATTGGGCCGGGCTTGGACCCTCGCCCGGCCACTTCCTGTTACTTCTCCTCGGGTGACCGCGGCGAGCTGACCGTCGTGCGCGGGGCGCGCCGCTGGGAGGAGGTGCGCACGATCAGCTCCGTCGGTATCACCTGCTCGACCGGTTGGTCCGATTCGACCCCTTCGATGGCGTCGATGAGGAGCTGGATGACGGCCGTGCCGATGCGGCGCGGCTTGAGGGAGAGCGTGGTGACGGGCGGCTCGGTGCTGGCGTACACGGTGGACTCGCTGCAGCAGACGATCAGCAGGTCGTCCGGGACGCGCAGCCCGTAGCGGCGGGCGGCGGCCAGCAGGTCGGTGCCGTTCGGGTCGAACAGGCCGTACACGGCGTCCGGTCGGTCCGGGCGGGCGAGCAGCCGGTCGGCGGCGACGGCGCCCGCGCACGGATCGTGCGCCGGGTAGGCCTCGTAGACCGGATCCTGGCCCACCCGCTCGCACCAGCGCAGATACGCGGTGGTCGACAGATGGGTGTAGGTGTCCGTCGTGGTCCCGGTCAGCAGGCCGATGCGGCGGGCGCCGGCGGCGGCCAGGTGGTCGAGGATGCCGAGGACGGCGGCCTCGTGGTCGTTGTCGACCCACGCGGTGACCGGGAGCGCGCCGGCCGGGCGGCCGTCGGAGACCACCGGTAGGCCCTGCCGGACCAGCTCGCTGACGACCGGGTCCTGGTCGGACGGGTCGATGACCACCGTGCCGTCCAGGGCGACGTTCGACCACACGTCGTGGCGCGAGGTCGCCGGCAGGATGACGAGGGCGTAGCCGCGGGCGAGCGCGGCCGAGGTGGCGGCCCGCGCCATCTCGGCGAAGTACGCGAACTCGGTGAAGGTGAAAGGTTCATCCCCGTACGTCGTCACGGTCAGGCCGATGAGTCCCGACTTGCCGGTACGGAGGGTTCTGGCCGCGGCGGAGGGCCGGTAGCCCAGTCGGTCGGCGACCTCCCTGACGTGGCGGCGGGTGGCGTCCGGGAGCCTGCCCTTTCCGTTCAGAGCGTCGGACACGGTCGTGATGGAGACTCCGGCGGCGGCGGCTACGTCTCTGATGCCCGCCCGGCCCGGCCGACTGCCTCGACGTGAGGTTTCCGCGCGGCTCACCTGGTGCTTCCCTGCTGCTGTCATGGCGAGCCGATAGTAGGGCTCATGCGGTGGGGTAGGGCGGACGCATATGCACGCGTTGACAGGCACGTTTCTGCAAGGTCATTTGGCGTCAACTACCTTTGAAACAAAGTCAGTTAAACGATCCAATGGCACTACGTAACTTGTCGGCACGCATGGACCTGCCGAGTCCCCGATGTTTCGAAGAGGTCTCAACTCACCTTCACGGGTGATGCGCGCTACGGCGTGAGCCACCCGCGCATAGATATATGTGACCGCGCCCCCTGATTCGTCTGCCTTCGTGCGGTGATGCCCCTGATGCCTGTGAGGCTGACGAGGTTGGTTCTCACCTGTACGCAGCGGAGCCCAATCCTCATAAGGTGAGCAGTATTGGAGCCGGCTGCCGGAGTCGGCCGCCATGTGTCGGTGGTCATGAGGAGGACTGCGGTGAGCGAGACAAGCCCCAAGCTGCGCGCCGAGCTGGAAGGTATCCCCACGTACAAGCCGGGCAAGCCTGCCGCTGCCGGCGGTCCCGTGGCCTACAAGCTGTCCTCCAACGAGAACCCCTATCCGCCGCTGCCGGGTGTGCTGGAGACCGTGACGGCCGCGGTCTCCTCCTTCAACCGCTACCCGGACATGGCCTGCACGGGCCTGATGAACGAGCTCTCCGAGCGTTTCGGCGTCCCGCTCTCCCATCTGGCCACCGGCACCGGTTCCGTCGGCGTCGCCCAGCAGCTGATCCAGGCGACCTCGGGACCGGGCGACGAGGTCATCTACGCCTGGCGGTCCTTCGAGGCGTACCCGATCATCACGCAGATCAGCGGTGCCACCTCGGTGCGGGTGCCGCTGACGGCGGGCGATGTGCACGACCTGGACGCGATGGCCGAGGCGATCACCGACCGGACCCGGCTGATCTTCGTCTGCAACCCCAACAACCCGACGGGCACGGTCGTGAAGCGCGCCGAGCTGGAACGCTTCCTCGACCGGGTGCCCAGTGATGTGCTGGTGGTACTGGACGAGGCCTACCGCGAGTTCATCCGCGACCCCGAGGTGCCGGACGGCGTGGAGCTGTACCGCACGCGGCCGAACGTCTGTGTGCTGCGCACCTTCTCCAAGGCGTACGGCCTCGCGGGCCTCAGGGTCGGCTTCGCGATCGCCCATGAACCGGTGGCCGCGGCGCTGCGCAAGACGGCGGTGCCCTTCGGGGTGAGCCAGCTCGCCCAGGAGGCGGCGATCGCCTCGCTGCGGGCCGAGGACGAACTGTTCGGCCGGGTCGGCTCGCTGGTCTGTGAGCGTAACCGTGTGGTGGAGGGGCTGCGAGCGCAGGGCTGGACGGTGCCCGAGACCCAGGCCAACTTCGTCTGGCTGCGGCTGGGGGAGCGCACGGTCGACTTCGCGGCGGCCTGCGAGCAGCACGGTGTGGTCGTACGGCCCTTCGCGGGCGAGGGTGTGCGTGTGACGGTCGGGGAGGCCGAGGCGAACGACATCTTCCTGAAGGTGGCGGAGGCTTTCCGCAAGGAGCTCTAGCTCACACAGGCTTGGTGTCTGCGCAGGTCAGAGCGGTAAGACAGGGGGGTCCGGAGATGATTGGGACCCCCCTTCGTCTATCGAAAACGGGTGCGGCATACTAGCTTGTGAATGTGAACGCTTTCACAAGCGGTCGCTTCACACGCATATGTTCCACAAGCCTGTGAGGTAAGGAGCGGCGACGTGGACCTGGCTCTGGCGCCGGAGACCCTGGCGCGCTGGCAGTTCGGCATCACCACCGTCTACCACTTCCTGTTCGTCCCCCTGACGATCTCGCTGGCCGCCCTCACGGCCGGCCTGCAGACCGCCTGGGTGCGTACGGAGAACGAGCGGTACCTCAGGGCCACCAAGTTCTGGGGCAAGCTCTTCCTGATCAACATCGCGATGGGTGTGGTCACCGGCATCGTGCAGGAGTTCCAGTTCGGCATGAACTGGTCCGACTACTCGCGCTTCGTCGGTGACGTCTTCGGTGCCCCGCTGGCCTTCGAGGCGCTGATCGCCTTCTTCTTCGAGTCCACCTTCATCGGCCTGTGGATCTTCGGCTGGGACAAGCTGCCCAAGAAGATCCACCTGGCCTGCATCTGGATGGTCTCGATCGGCACGATCCTGTCGGCGTACTTCATCCTCGCGGCCAACTCGTGGATGCAGCACCCGGTCGGTTACCGGATCAACAAGGCGAGGGGCCGCGCCGAACTCACGGACTTCTGGGCGGTGCTGACCCAGAACACCGCGCTCGCTCAGGCCTTCCACACCCTCAGCGCGTGCTTCCTGACCGGAGGCGCGTTCATGGTCGGTATCGCGGCCTTCCACCTCTTCCGCAAGAAGCACATCCCCGTGATGAAGACCTCGCTACGGCTGGGCCTCGTCACCGTGGTCATCGCCGGCATGCTCACCGCCATCAGCGGTGACACCCTCGGCAAGGTCATGTTCAAGCAGCAGCCGATGAAGATGGCGGCCGCCGAGGCGCTGTGGGACGGCCAGGACTCCGCACCGTTCTCGATCTTCGCCTACGGCGACGTGGAGAAGGGCCACAACACCGTGGCCATCGAGATTCCCGGGCTGCTGTCCTTCCTCGCCAACGATGACTTCACCTCGTACATCCCCGGCATCAACGACGTCAACAAGGCCGAGCAGCAGAAGTACGGGGCGGGCGACTACCGGCCGAACATCCCCGTCACCTTCTGGGCCTTCCGCTGGATGATCGGCTTCGGCATGACGTCCTTCGCCATCGGCCTCGCCGGACTCTGGCTGACCCGCAAGAAGTTCATGCTCCCGCAGCACCTGAGGGTCGCCGACGACGAGGTGCCGCATCTGGTCCTCTTCAAGAACAAGGCCCTCAGCCCCAAGCTCGGCAGGCTCTACTGGCTCGCGGCGATCTGGACCCTGGGCTTCCCTCTGATCGCCAACTCCTGGGGCTGGATCTTCACCGAGATGGGCCGCCAGCCCTGGGTCGTCTACGGCGTCCTGCAGACCCGGCACGCGGTCTCCCCCGGCGTCTCCCAGGCCGAGGTGCTCATCTCGATGCTGGTCTTCACGACTCTGTACGCCATCCTCGCCGTCGTCGAGGTCAAGCTGCTCGTGAAGTACGTCAAGGCCGGCCCGCCCGAACTCACCGAGGCCGACCTCAACCCGCCCACGAAGATCGGCGGCGACACCAGTGACGCCGACAAGCCGATGGCCTTCTCGTACTAGGCCGAGGGAGATCGAGTCATGGAACTTCACGACGTCTGGTTCGTGCTCATCGCCGTCCTGTGGACCGGCTACTTCTTCCTGGAGGGCTTCGACTTCGGGGTCGGTGTCCTCACCAAGCTGCTCGCCCGCAACCGGGTCGAGAAGCGCGTCCTGATCAACACCATCGGTCCCGTCTGGGACGGCAACGAGGTGTGGCTGCTGACGGCGGGCGGCGCGACCTTCGCCGCTTTCCCCGACTGGTACGCCACACTCTTCTCCGGCTTCTACCTGCCGCTGCTGCTCATCCTGGTCTGCCTGATCGTCCGCGGTGTCGCCTTCGAGTACCGGGCCAAGCGGCCCGAGGAGAACTGGCAGCGCAACTGGGAGACCGCGATCTTCTGGACCTCGCTCATTCCCGCGTTCCTGTGGGGGGTGGCCTTCGGAAACATCGTGCACGGGGTGAAGATCGACCAGCACTTCGAGTACGTCGGCTCCCTCTGGGACCTGTTCAACCCCTACGCCCTGCTCGGCGGACTGGTGACGCTCACCTTGTTCACCTTCCACGGAACGGTGTTCACGGCCCTGAAGACCGTCGGGGAGATCCGGGAGCGGGCGCGGAAGCTGGCAACCAAGGTCGGTCTCGTCGCGGCCACGCTGGCGTTGATCTTCCTGCTCTGGACTCAGGTCGACAGCGGGGACGCCAAGAGTCTGATCGCGCTGGCGGTGGCCGTGGTCGCGCTGGTCGCCGCCCTGGTGGCCAACCAGGCAGGGCGTGAGGGCTGGTCGTTCGCGCTGTCGGGCGTCACCATCGTGGCCGCCGTCGCCATGCTCTTCCTGACGCTCTTCCCGAACGTCATGCCGTCCTCGCTCAACGCGGACTGGAGCCTTACGGTCACCAACGCCTCGTCGAGCCCGTACACCCTGAAGATCATGACCTGGTGTGCGGGGATCGCCACACCGATCGTCCTGCTCTACCAGAGTTGGACCTACTGGGTGTTCCGCAAGCGGATCGGCACGCAGCACATCGCCGAAGCCGTGCACTGAGCCCGCATTGGGGCATGTTTCACGTGAAACATGCCCCTTGAGAAGAGGGTGTGTTTCACGTGAAACCGATCGACCCGCGTCTGCTCCGATACGCCCGGGCCACCCGCCTCTTCCTGGTGGCGGTAGTCGGCCTCGGCGGTCTCGGAGCCCTGTTGGTCATCGCTCAGGCGATGCTCATCGCCGAGATCGTGGTCGGAGCGTTCCAGCACGGTCTGGCGGTCGCTGAACTCCGTACTCCCCTGCTGCTGTTGGCTGCCGTAGCTGTCGGCCGTGGACTCGTCTCCTGGCTCACTGAACTCGCGGCCCACCGGGCGAGCGCGGCGGTGAAGTCGGAGCTGCGGGGACGGCTGCTGGAGCGGGCCACCGCGCTGGGGCCCGGCTGGCTCAGCGGGCAGCGGACGGGGTCCCTGGTCGCGCTCGCCACCAGGGGAGTCGACGCCCTCGACGACTACTTCTCGCGCTACCTCCCGCAGTTGGGCCTTGCGGTGGTCGTGCCGGTGGCGGTGCTGGCGCGGATCGTGACCGAGGACTGGGTCTCGGCAGCCATCATCGTCGGGACCCTGCCCCTCATCCCGGTCTTCATGGTGCTGATCGGCTGGGCCACGCAGTCCCGGATGGACCGTCAGTGGCGACTGCTGTCCCGACTGTCCGGACACTTCCTGGACGTCGTCGCGGGACTGCCGACCCTGAAGGTGTTCGGCCGGGCCAAAGCACAGGCCGATTCGATCCGCCGTATCACCGGCGAATACCGGCAGGCGACCATGCGGACGCTGCGGATCGCCTTCATCTCCTCTTTCGCCCTGGAGCTGCTGTCGACGCTCTCGGTGGCTCTGGTCGCCGTGACGATCGGGATGCGTCTGGTCCACGGCGAGATGCGCCTGTACGACGGCCTGGTCATCCTCATCCTGGCCCCGGAGGCGTATCTGCCCCTGCGGCAGGTGGGTGCTCAGTATCACGCCGCGGCGGAGGGGCTGGCGGCCGCCGAGGAGATCTTCTCGGTGCTGGAGACGCCGGTACCGGCATCGGGCACGGCTGCGGTACCGGCCGGGGCGCTGGCCTTCGAACAGGTCACGGTCAGGTACTCGGGCCGCTCCGGGGACGCCCTCACGAACGTGTCCTTCGAGGTCGCGCCCGGGGAGACGGTGGCGCTCATCGGGCCCAGCGGGGCGGGCAAGTCGACGTTGCTGAACGTCCTGCTGGGATTCGTGCGGCCGGACGAGGGGCGGGTGCGGATCGGGGGAACCGATCTCGCCGAGGCCGACCTGGAGGAGTGGCGGTCGCGCGTGGCGTGGGTACCGCAGCGGCCGCAGCTGTTCGCCGGGACGATCGCCGAGAACGTGAGGCTGGCCCGGCCTGATGCCGACGAGGCCGCCGTACGGCGAGCGCTGGGGGACGCGGGGGCTCTGGAGTTCGTCGACGCGCTCCCGCTGGGGGCCGATACCGTGCTCGGTGAGGACGGGGCTGGACTGTCCGCCGGGCAAAGGCAGCGGCTCGCGCTGGCCCGGGCCTTCCTCACGGACCGGCCGGTCCTGCTCCTCGACGAGCCGACAGCGGCGCTCGACGGAGCCACCGAGGCGGAGATCGTGGCGGCGGTACGGCGGCTGGCGGCCGGGCGCACGGTACTGCTGGTGGTGCACCGACCGGCGTTGCTCGCGGTGGCCGACCGGGTGGTGCGGCTGGCGGAGCCCGCGTCGCCGGCTCCGGCGGACGCCATGGCCAGGACGTCCACGGCACGCGCGGTCGAAGGCAACGGCCCCGCTCCGGCGGAGCCTGGGACGGCCGACTCGCCGACGGAGGCGCGCAGCGTTCTTGCCCGCGTCCGTGCCATGTCGGGACCCCGACGAGGCCGTCTCGCGCTCGCGATGCTGCTCGGCAGTCTCGCGCTCGGCAGCGCCGTGGGACTGATGGCCACCTCCGGTTGGCTGATCTCGCGGGCCTCGCAGCAGCCACCCGTGCTGTATCTGATGGTGGCGGTGACGGCGAGCCGGGCCTTCGGGATCGGGCGGGCCGTGTTCCGGTACGCGGAGCGGCTGGTGTCGCACGACACGGTGCTGCGCATGCTCGCCGACACCAGGGTGGCCGTGTACGGGCGCCTGGAACGGCTGGCGCCCGCCGGGCTGCGCACGGTTCGCCGGGGTGATCTGCTCTCGCGGCTCGTCTCCGACGTGGACGCCCTCCAGGACTACTGGCTGCGCTGGCTGCTGCCCGCCGGTGCGGCCGTCGTGGTGTCGGCGGCCTCCGTGGGTTTCACGGCCTGGCTGCTGCCGGAGGCCGGTGCCGCGCTCGCCGTGGGCCTGCTGGCCGCCGGTGTCGGTGTCCCGCTCGTCACGGGAGCCGTGGCCCGACGCGCCGAGCGCAGGCTCGCCCCCGCCCGCGGGGAACTGTCGACCCGCGTGACCGATCTCCTCACCGGGACCGCGGAGCTGACCGTCGCCGGTGCCGTGCCCGCCCGTACCGCCCAGGCACGGCGGGCCGACGGCGTCCTCACCCGGATCGCCTCCCGCGCCGCCACCGCCACCGCACTCGGTGACGGTCTCACCGCGCTGATCTGCGGCCTGACCGTCACCGCCACCGCCCTCGTGGGCGCCCAGGCGGTCGCCTCGGGGCGCCTCGGCGGGGTGGTCATGGCTGTCGTCGTGCTCACTCCGCTGGCAGCCTTCGAGGCCGTCCTCGGGTTGCCGCTCGCCGTGCAGTACCGCCAGCGGGTGCGCAGAAGTGCGGAGCGTGTCCACGAGGTGCTGGACGCGCCCGAACCGGTGCGGGAGCCGGAACACGCTCGGCAGGCGCCGGCCTCGCTGTTCCCGCTCGTCCTCCAGGGACTGACCACCCGGCACCAAGGCCAGGACCGGGACGCGCTCACGGGCCTCGACCTGACCCTCACGGAGGGCCGGAGGACCGCCGTGGTCGGCGCCTCAGGCTCCGGAAAGACGACGCTCGCGCAGGTGCTGCTGCGCTTCCTGGACGCGAACGCCGGCACGTACACCGTTGGCGGCGTGGACGCCTACGGCCTGCGGAGCGACGACGTACGGCGGCTGGTGGGGCTGTGTGCCCAGGACGCCCACCTTTTCGACAGCTCGGTGCGCGAGAACTTGCTCCTCGCCAAGAAGGACGCGACCGAGGACGAGCTGCGCGACGCGCTGCGGCGGGCCCGCCTGCTCGACTGGGCCGAGAGCCTGCCCGACGGGCTCGACACCCTGGTCGGCGAGCACGGCGCCTGGCTGTCCGGCGGTCAGCGCCAACGGCTCGCGCTGGCCCGGGCGCTGCTCGCCGACTTCCCCGTCCTGGTCCTGGACGAGCCGGCCGAGCATCTCGACCTGCCCACCGCCGACGCCCTCACCGCCGATCTGCTGGCCGCGACCGAGGGCCGTACGACACTCCTCATCACGCACCGCCTGGCGGGACTCGAGTCGGTGGACGAGGTGGTCGTACTCGACGAGGGACGGGTGGTGCAGCGGGGGCCCTTCGCGGAACTGGCGAGTGTGGAGGGGCCGTTGCGAAGGATGGCCGAGCGGGAGGCGAAGTCGGAGTTGCTGGGGGCACCTGGGGTGGCGGTCGGCTGAGCCGTGCGTGGAGTGTCCCTCGGCCGAGCCGGGACGCCACCTACAGCCGTTCCAGCATCCGCTCGATCACGACGGCCACCCCGTCGTCGTTGTTGGCGACGGTCCGGCCCGAGGCCGCGGCGATCACGTCGGGGTGGGCGTTGCCCATCGCGTACGACTGTCCTGCCCAGGTGAGCATCTCGACGTCGTTGGGCATGTCCCCGAAGGCGACGACCTGTTCGTGCGAGATCCCGCGTTCGGCGCAGCACAGGGCGAGCGTGCTGGCCTTGGAGACACCGGGGCCACTGATCTCCAGCAGGGCGCTGGGGCTGGACCGGGTGACGTTGGCGCGGTCGCCGATCGCGAGGCGGGAGAGGGTGAGGAAGGCGTCCGGGTCGATCGAGGGGTGGTAGGCGAGGATCTTCAGCACCGGCTCGGCGGCACCGGGACCGTCCTCGGCCAGCAGTTCCTCGGCGGGGGCGAGGTTGTCCGGGACCTCCATGTGCAGCTTGGGATAGTCCGGCTCCTGGTGGAAGCCGTACGTCTGCTCCACCGCGTACACCGTGCCCGGCGCCGCCTCGCGCAGCAGCTGTACGGCGTCCAGCGCGTTCTCCCGGGCCAGCTCGCGAACCTTCACGAACCGGTGGGCCCCGGGGCCGCCGTGCAGGTCGACCACCGCGGCGCCGTTGCCGCAGATGGCGAGGCCGTGGCCGTGGACGTGGTCGCTGACGACGTCCATCCAGCGGGCCGGGCGACCGGTGACGAAGAAGACCTCGATGCCGGCCTTCTCGGCGGCGGCGAGGGCCGCGACCGTGCGTGGGGACACCGACTTGTCGTCGCGCAGCAGTGTGCCGTCGAGATCGGTGGCGATCAGGCGGGGCGGTATGCCGGCGGCCGGGGTCTCGGGCTGTCGAGTTGCTGAGGTCACCGGCTTATTCTCCCGCATATGCGTGCACGACCGTGCGGGCGCCCACACAGGTGAGACATAGATGACGCGGGGGCGGCCCCACCCGCCCCGGTGCGGCTGTCTCAGCCCAGCTGTGCCGGGGCCTCCATGGCGATCCGCTCGAAGACCTTCTCCTCTGCGGCGAAGTCCGAGTCGGGGATCGGCCAGTGGATCACGAGCTCCGTGAAGCCGAGTTCCTGGTGGCGGCCCGCGAAGTCGACGAACGCGTCGAGGGACTCCAGCGGGCGGGCTCGGTCCGGGGTGAAACCGGTGAGCAGGATCTTGTCCAGAGTGTTCGCGTCCCGGCCGAGCGCCGCGCAGGCATCGCTGAGCCTGTCGACCTGGCCGCGGAGGGCCTGGAAGGACTGCTGGGGGGTGCCGTTCTCGTGCAGCTTCGGGTCACCGGTGGTCACCCACGCCTGTCCGTGGCGTGCGGCGAGCTTCAGCCCGCGCGGTCCGGTGGCGGCCACGGCGAAGGGCAGCCGGGGTCGCTGGACGCACCCGGGGATGTTGCGGGCCTCGTGCGCCGAGTAGAAGTCGCCCTCGTAGGACACCGAGTCCTCGCTGAGCAGGCGGTCGAGCAGCGGGACGAACTCGGCGAGCCGGTCGGCACGTTCGCGAGGACTCCACGGGTCCTGGCCGAGTGCGGTGGCGTCGAAGCCGGTGCCGCCCGCGCCGATGCCGAGGGTGACGCGGCCGCCGGAGATGTCGTCGAGCGTGATCAGTTCCTTGGCGAGGGTCACCGGGTGCCGGAAGTTCGGCGAGGTGACCAGGGTGCCCAGGCGCAGCCTGTCGGTGACTCCCGCTGCGCCCGTGAGCGTCGGCACGGCCCCGAACCAGGGTCCGTCGCGGAAGGTGCGCCAGGACAGGTGGTCGTAGGTGTATCCGGTGTGGAAGCCGAGCTGCTCCGCGCGCTGCCATGTCTCGCGGCCCCCCTCGTTCCAGCGGCGGTGGGGGAGGATCACGGTGCTCAGGCGCAGACTCATGTGTCCGAGCGTAAGCGCAGGGCCGTGTTTCACGTGAAACAGCGACTCACGGTCACTGGGTGCGGCCGCTGAGCCAGGGGCTGAGGCCGACCGGGATGAACTCCTTGTGCACGCGGTCGCCCGGGAGCGGCACCATGAGGAAGTGGCTGGGCGGGAAGCGGCGCGCCTTGACCCAGGCGTGGCCTTCGTAGAGGGCGCGGAGGAAGGCGGGGACGTCGTCGCGGGCGATGTCGGGGCACTCGACTCCGTCCACGGTGATCAGGGCGTCGTCGTCCGGGAAAAGGCGCACATCCACGCGCGGGCGGCCGCCGAGCTCGACATAGGCCTCGTGGGGCAGGGTGCCGTCCGGGTCGGTGGTGACGCCGACGCCTGCCGCGCTGCGGCGGGAGGTCTGGTCGGCGCCGATGTCGTGGGTCACCTCGATGGCGAGCGCATACTCGGCGGCGAGGGCGCGGAGCGCGGTGACGGCGGCCTCGGTGGTGGGGAGGTGGTCCCTGCCGTTGTCCATGGCGTCGATCATCTCCCACCGGGTTCAGTGCGACTCGGGAAGGCGCAGGTATCGCGGTGGCACGGCCTGGGTCAACCACACCCCGTTCGCGCTGACGTGGAAGACGTGGCCGTCGCGGTGCATGGCCTGCGCGTCCACGGAGAGCACGACGGGACGGCCGCGGCGGGCACCGACCCGGGTCGCGGTCTCGCGGTCGGCCGATAGGTGCACGTCGTGCCGGTTCATGGGACGCAGTCCCTCGGCGCGGATCGCGTCCAGGTGGCGGGCCACGGTGCCGTGGTAGAGGTACGGCGGCGGGGTCGCCGGGGGCAGGCCCAGGTCGACGTCGATGCTGTGGCCCTGGCTGGCGCGGATGCGGGTGCCGTCGATCGCGAAGCGCTGCTTGTCGTTGGCGGCGACCACGTGGTCCAGCTCGTCCCGGGTGAAGCGGAAGCCGTGCGCGGTGGCCGCGGCGATCAGGACGTCGATCTCGACCCAGCCGGCCTCGTCGAGCGTGAGCCCGATCCGCTCGGGCTGGTGGCGCAGATGCTTGGAGAGGTACTTCGACACCTTCACGGTGCGTCTCTCGTCCCTCTCGCGTGGCTTGTTCTCGTTCATCCCGCCAGGGTGCCGGGAGAGACGTGAATCACGCGAATGATTTTGGCCCGGATGTTTGATCCACAACCAACTGTAGTTATCCACAGGTTACTTGCCGTTTCTGTGGACAACTCCCTGTCATGTCAGTCCCCTTCGTCAAGATCGACTGGGGGCGGCCCACTTGACGTGAGCGCATCCAACTTCCTTGCCCGCACCTCCCGTTCAGCCGCCAACACAAAGAACTCCGCCACCCGCTCCGCCCCAACCAGCCCCTCCACCGCCCGCATCGTCTCCTCGGGCACCGCCACGGAACGTGACACCGGACCCCCGTCGGGCGTCTCCTCTGAACCCAGGTGCTGCCGCAGCTGCCGCACCGCCAACAGCCGCATCGCACGTGCGAGTTCGGCGTCCACGGTCTGCTGGGCGAGGGGTCGCAGCCGTCGTACGAGTGAGGCCGCTTCGGTGGCGTCGGCGTCGGTCGGCTGGTGCGGCCCGGTCAGGTAGCGGGCGAAGACGTGCTCGGTGGTGAACTCCAGGAAACGGGCGGCGATGTGCTCGACCTGTCCCCTCAACTCCCGCAGATGGCCCGAGATCGCGGAGAGGGGCACTCCGGCCGCGTGCAACTCGGCGGCCACAGCGAGCTCTTGGGGGCTCGGCACGAGGAAGACGTCCTCGTCTCCGGGTACCGGCTCCAGTACGCCGAGTTCCACCGCCTCGGCGACCGCGGCCGCGTCGCGGATACCGCCGAAGCGTGCGTCCAGTTCGGCGCGGGAGATCCGGACGGCCTCCTCGTCGGTCCACGGCCTGTCGACCTCGGCGACCAGCCCGAGGATCCCGCCGAGGCCGCGGCCGGAGTCGTAGGCCTCCAGGAGCTCCTTGATGGAGGCCAGGCCGTAGCCGCGGTCGAGGAGGTCGGCGATCTGCCGCAGCCGGGCGAGGTGGGTGTCGGTGTAGATGTTGGCGCGGCCGCGGCGCTCGGGGCGGGGGAGCAGCCCGCGGTCCTGGTAGGCGCGGATGGTGCGGACGGTGGCGCCGCTGAGGTGGGCGAGGTCCTCGATCCGGTAGGCAGGGGTGTCGCTCACGAGGCCGCCCGGGCCGCCGGTGACCGCTTCAGATACTCCACCGCACGGCTCAACGACCCTTCCCGCGAAGGGTGGTAGGTCCGCCGGAGATAGCGCGGTACGGCCGCACCGAGCGCACCCCAGGCCGGCAGCAAGCCCTTGCGTACGGCCTTCTGGTGCTCCTTGAGGGAGTAGCGCAGCCGCCCGGCCAGCTGTGGATCGTGGCGCATCAGGTAGGCCGTGCCCCATACCCACAGGTACAGCATGACCGGGGCCGTCACCGCCATGCCCGCGATGCGACGGGTGTAGCGGGGTGTGCCGGTGCCGCCGCAGTGCTGGTACATGTCGAAGGCGACCGCGCGGTGTTCGACCTCCTCGGCGCCGTGCCAGCGCAGCAGGTCGAGCATGACCTCGTCGGCGTCGGCCCGATCGAGGCCGTCGGCGGCCAGGACCCAGTCGCCGAGCACCGCCGTGAACTGTTCGACAGCGGCGACCACCGACAACCGGAAACGCAGCCACTCGCGCGCGGGAATGGGCGTGTTGAGCGGTGGGCGCTCGCCGAGCAGCCGCTCGAAGAGGAAGTCGACGTACTTGGTGAAGCCGGCGGTGTCGAGCTGCTGCGCCGCCAGGTGGTCCAGCACGTGCGTGTGCTGGACGCTGTGCGTGGCCTCCTGGCCCATGAACCCCTTGACGTCGGAGCGGAGTTCGGGGTCCGTGATCAGCGGCAGGGCCTCCTTGAAGACCTTCACGAACCAGCGCTCCCCCGCCGGCAGCAGCAGGTGCAGGACGTTGATGACGTGGGTGGCGGTGGGCTCGTCGGGGATCCAGTGCAGGGGCGTACGGGACCAGTCGAAGGCGACCCGGCGCGGGGCGATGTCGTGGCTCACTTCGGTGGCTCCAGCCGTGCGATCGCGCGCAGTGCCTTCGGCGCCCACCGGGCCAGGGCGTGTGCGCCGCGGGCCTCGGGGGTGACCGGTACGACGGCCTGGTTGCGCACGACCGCTCTCAGGATGGCGTCGGCGACCTTCTCGGGCGGGTAGTTCCGCAGCTGGTAGAGGCGGGCCGTGCGCTTCTGGCGGCGTTTCTCCTCGTCGGCGTCGACGCCCGCGAAGCGCGCGGTGGAGGTGATGGCGGTGTTGACGAAGCCGGGGCAGATCGCCGAGACACCGATCCCCCGGCCCGCCAGCTCCGCGCGCAGGCTCTCGCTGAGCATGAGGACGGCGGCCTTGGAGGTGCCGTAGGCGGACAGCGCCCTGGAGGGCTGATAGGCGGCCGCCGAGGCGATGTTGACGATGTGGCCGCCCTGTCCGCGCTCGGCCATCTGCCGGCCGAAGAGCCGGCAGCCGTGGATGACGCCCCACAGGTTGACGTCGAGGACCTTCTTCCAGTCCTCGGTGGTGGTGTCGAGGAAGGAGCCGCCGAGGCCGATGCCCGCGTTGTTGACCAGGACGTCCACCACGCCGTACTCGGCGGCGACCTTGGCGGCGAGTTTCTCCATGGCCTGCTCGTCGGAGACGTCGACGGTCTCCGCCCAGGCTTCGGGAGCGCCGAGCAGCCGGGACAGTTCGGCGGTGCGGGCGGCGGACTCGGCGTCCCGGTCGACGGCCACCACGCGCGCGCCGGCCTCGGCGAAGGCGAACGTGGTGGCCCGTCCGATGCCGCTGCCCGCGCCGGTGACGAGGACGAGCTGTCCGCCGAACCGGTCGGCGTGCTTCCCGGTCGCCTGTACGGCGGTCCGGCCGCCTTCGACGGACGTCACGAACTCCGTGATCCACGCCGCCAGCTGGTCGGGCCGGGAGCGGGGGATCCAGTGCTTGGCGGGAAGGGTGCGCCGGGTCAGCTGTGGCGCCCACCCCTCCAGGCCGTCGTAGAGCTTCTCCGAGAGGAACGCGTCGCCCACGGGCGTGATGAGCTGCACGGGCGCGTGTGCGTACGCGTCGGTGCGCGGGTGGCGCAACCGGGCCCGGATGTTGTCCCGGTACAGCCAGGCGCCGTGGGCCGCGTCGCTGGGCAGCGAGGGGGTGGGGTAGCCGTCGGCGGGGATCTTCTCGGCGCGCTCCAGGATGCGCGGCCAGACCTTGCCGAGCGGGCCGCGCCAGGCCAGTTCGGGCAGGGCGGGGGTGTGCAGCGCGTACACGTACCAGGACTTGGCGCCCTGGCCGAGGAGCTGGCCGATGCGGCGGGGTGTGGGGCGCCTGAGGCGGCCCGCGATCCAGTGGCCGAAGTGGTCGAGGGACGGTCCGGACATCGAGGTGAAGGAGGCGATGCGGCCCTCGGTGCGCCGGACGGTGACGAACTCCCAGGCCTGCACCGAGCCCCAGTCGTGTCCGACCAGGTGCACGGGCCGGTCCGGGCTGACGGCGTCCGCGACGGCCAGGAAGTCGTCCGTCAGCTTCTCCAGGGTGAACCCTCCGCGCAGCGGCTTCGGTGCCGTGGAGCGGCCGTGGCCGCGGACGTCGTAGAGGACGACGTGGAAGCGGTCGGCGAGGCGGGAGGCGACCTCGGCCCAGACCTCCTTGCTGTCCGGGTAGCCGTGCACGAGGACGAGGGTCGGCTGCCCCGGGTCGCCCAGTTCGGCCACGCACAGGTCGACGCCGCCGGTGCGTACCCGGCGCTCGCGCGCGTCTTCGAGCAAGGTCATTTCTCCTCCGCCCAGCGCCGCACGTGCGGCAGGTCGTCGTCCAGCCAGAAGGCGCTCTGCTCGGGGTCCGCGGAGTCGGTGACGACCAGGATCTCCTCGAACTTCGCTCCCGTGCCCCGGAATCCGAGGTGGGGTTCGACCGCCCACAGCCCCGGCTGCGGCGGGTGGTCGGAGAAGCGGTACGGCGACCACAGGGGGGACCAGCCCTCCCGGTGACCGTGCAGCGCGTCGGCCGCCAGGCCTTTCAGTGCCTGGGTGCCGAACCCGAAGACGTGGGGTGACCAGCGGCGCTGCTTGACCTGGTCGACCTTGTGGGCGATCACACCGAAGGGGTACGCGCGGTGCCGGTTGGCGTAGCCCTGGCGGACCATGAGGCGGTCCACGTCCTGGTAGATCTCGCGCAGCGACCGCCGCTCGCGGACCTCGCGCAGGATCAGCTCGCGGTGTGCCTCCAGGTCGGACATCAGCCTGTCCTGGAGGGGGTTGACGCCGAGCGAGCCGGAGTAGCCGATGTCCGCGGTGTACCCCTCGTACACCGGGGCCAGGTCCAGGATGAACGGCATCCCGGGCTCCAGGCGGCGGTCGGTGGGGAAGAACTGGAACGGAACGCGGAAGCCCGTGAACGCGGTGCGGTCCCCGAACCAGGCGAAGGGCAGATGGAACCAGTCCCGGACGCCCCGCGCGCGCAACCACTCGCGCTGCATCCGGGCGGCCTGCCGCTCGCTCACGCCGGGCTCCAGACGGGCCGCGACCGCCTCCGCGCAGTCGTACGCGAGTCGCTGGACCTGCCTGAATCCCCGCAATCGGGTGGAGAGTTCGCCGTTCACTGTCGTCGTCATGCCGCCTCGTCCTCGTCGACTGCGGTACGTGCCCGTAACGTGACACTGGCGAATGTGACAGTCATTGGAGGTTGCGTCAATAGGGCCCGGGCGGGCTGTGGAAAAACCCGCCGATGTGGAAAACGGTGGCCGCGTTGTGGGACTTCAGGGTGACCCCTAGGTGCCCGTACGCCTGGAGTCTGATGCCGATGCAGCTCTGCGGGGTGACGACCTGAGTGGTCCGCGTCACTACTGTCGGGGATGTGACTGTGATCGCGACCGAAAGCCTGAGCAAGCGGTTCCCCAGGGTGACCGCGCTTGACCGGCTCTCCTTGGACGTCGGACCCGGTGTGACCGGACTCGTCGGAGCCAACGGAGCCGGCAAGTCCACCATGATCAAGATCCTGCTGGGTCTGTCCCCCGCCACCGAGGGCCGCGCCGAAGTGCTCGGCCTCGACGTCGCGACCAAGGGCGCCGCCATCCGCGAGCGGGTCGGCTACATGCCGGAGCACGACTGCCTGCCGCCCGACGTCTCGGCCACCGAGTTCGTCGTGCACATGGCCCGCATGTCCGGACTGCCGCCCACCGCCGCGCGGGAGCGCACCGCGGACACCCTGCGCCATGTGGGCCTGTACGAGGAGCGCTACCGCCCCATCGGCGGCTACTCCACGGGTATGAAGCAGCGCGTGAAGCTCGCGCAGGCCCTGGTCCACGACCCGCAGCTGGTCTTCCTGGACGAGCCGACCAACGGCCTCGACCCGGTCGGCCGCGACGACATGTTGGGCCTGATCCGCCGTATCTACACCGACTTCGGTATCTCGGTCCTGGTCACCTCGCACCTGCTGGGCGAGCTGGAGCGCACCTGCGACCACGTCGTCGTCATCGACGGTGGCAAGCTCCTGCGCTCCAGCTCCACCACCGACTTCACCCAGACCACCACGACCCTCGCGGTCGAGGTCACCGACACCGACGAGCACCCGGACGGCACCCGCGCGGTGCGCGAGGCACTGCACGCGCGCGGGGTGGAGGTCCTCGACTCCCAGAGCGGTCTGCCGGGCGCCGGCCACATCCTGCTGCTGACCGCACAGGGCGAGGAGACCTACGACGTCGTCCGGGACGTCGTCGCCGATCTCGGCCTCGGCCTGGTGCGCATGGAGCAGCGCAGGCACCACATCTCGGAAGTCTTCACGAACGAGGACGAGCAGCGGAAGGAGGCCGTAGGCCATGGCAGTTGAGCACCCGGTCACCGCCCCCTCGGGTGACCAGTCCCGCATCCACAACATCGGCTACCGCAGCTACGACGGCCCCCGTCTGGGCCGTTCCTACGCCACCCGCTCGCTCTACTCGCAGTCCCTGCGCGGCGCCTACGGCCTCGGCCGCTCGGTCAAGTCCAAGGTGCTGCCGATGCTGCTGTTCGCGGTGATGTGCGTGCCGGCGGCCATCATGGTGGCCGTCGCGGTCGCCACCAAGGCGAACGACCTGCCGGTCGACTACACCCGCTACGCGATCATCATGCAGTCCGTGATCTGCCTGTACGTCGCCTCCCAGGCGCCCCAGTCCGTCTCGCGCGACCTGCGCTTCAAGACCGTGCCGCTGTACTTCTCGCGGCCCATCGAGACCGCGGACTACGTGCGCGCCAAGTACGCGGCGCTGGCCACCGCGATGTTCATCCTCACCGCCGCCCCACTGATCGTGCTCTACGTGGGCGCGCTGCTGGCCAAGCTGGACTTCACCGAACAGACCAAGGGATTCGGTCAGGGACTGGTCTCCGTGGCGCTGCTCTCGCTGCTCTTCGCCGGTATCGGCCTGGTCATCGCGTCGGTCACCCCGCGCCGGGGCTTCGGCATCGCGGCCGTGATCGCCGTGCTGACCATCTCCTACGGCGCGGTCTCCACCCTCCAGGCCATCGCCGACGCCCAGGGCAGTACCGGTGCCATTCCGTGGATCGGCCTGTTCTCGCCGGTCACCCTCATCGACGGTGTGCAGTCCGCCTTCCTGGGCGCGACCGCGGCGCTCCCGGGCGGACACGGCCCCTCGACCGGCCAGGGCGTGGTGTACGTCCTGCTCACGCTCGGCCTGATCGCCGCCAGTTACGGCCTCCTGATGCGCCGCTACAAGAAGGTGGGACTGTGACCACGCTCCAGATCGACCACGTCTCCCGCTGGTTCGGCAACGTGGTCGCCGTCAACGACATCACCATGACGATCGGCCCCGGCGTCACCGGCCTCCTCGGCCCCAACGGCGCCGGAAAGTCCACCCTCATCAACATGATGGGCGGCTTCCTCGCCCCCTCCACCGGCACCGTCACCCTCGACGGACAGCAGGTGTGGCGCAACGAGGAGATCTACAAGCACATCGGCATCGTCCCCGAGCGCGAGGCGATGTACGACTTCCTCACCGGACGCGAATTCGTCGTCGCCAACGCCGAGTTGCACGGCCTCGGCGCCAAGGCCGCCCAGAAGGCGCTGGCCACGGTCGAGATGGAGTACGCGCAGGACCGCAAGATCTCCACGTACTCCAAGGGCATGCGCCAGCGCGTCAAGATGGCGTCCGCCCTGGTCCACGACCCCTCGCTGCTCCTGCTCGACGAGCCCTTCAACGGCATGGACCCGCGTCAGCGGATGCAGCTCATGGACCTGCTGCGGCGCATGGGCGACGAGGGCCGCACCGTGCTGTTCTCCTCGCACATCCTCGAAGAGGTCGAGCAGCTCGCCTGGCACATCGAGGTCGTCGTCGCGGGCCGGCACGCGGCCAGCGGCGACTTCCGCAAGATCCGCCGCCTGATGACGGACCGCCCGCACCGCTATCTGGTGCGTTCCAGCGACGACCGCGCCCTCGCGGCCGCGCTGATCGCCGACCCGTCGACGTCCGGCATCGAAGTCGACCTGACGGAGGGCGCGCTGCGCATCCAGGCCGTCGACTTCGGCCGTTTCACCGCGCTGCTGCCCAAGGTCGCGCGCGACCACGGCATCCGGCTGCTCACGGTCTCGCCGTCCGACGAGTCCCTCGAGTCCGTCTTCTCGTATCTCGTCGCGGCGTAGGAGGCCCAAGATGTACGACCCCACAGTCGCCCGACTCACCTACCGGGCCCTGCTCGGCCGCCGCAGGGCTCTCATCCTGGGCGCCCTGCCGATGCTGCTGATCGTGATCTCCGTGATCGTGCGCGCTCTGGTCGGCGCCGACGACCAGACCGCGTCCGATCTGCTGGGCGGACTCGCGCTCGCCACGATGGTGCCGATCATCGGTGTCATCGCGGGAACCGGCGCGATCGGCCCGGAGATCGACGACGGCTCGGTGGTGTACCTGCTGTCCAAGCCGGTCAAGCGGCCGACGATCATCTTCACCAAGCTGATCGTGGCGATCGCCGTCACGATGGTGTTCTCGGCCCTGCCGACGCTGATCGCGGGCTTCATCCTCAACGGCAACGGCCAGCAGATCGCCGTCGCCTACACGGTGGCCGCGCTGGTCTCCTCGATCGCCTACGCGGCGCTCTTCCTGCTGCTCGGCACGGTGTCCCGGCACGCGGTGGTCTTCGGGCTCGTCTACGCGCTGGTCTGGGAAGCCCTGTTCGGCTCCCTGGTCTCCGGGGCGAAGACCCTGAGCGTCCAGCAGTGGTCGCTGGCCGTCGCCCACAGGGTCGCGGGCGGGGACCTGGTCACCTCGGACGTCTCACTGCCGACGGCCACGGTGCTGCTGGTCGTGGTGACCGTCCTCGCGACCTGGTACGCGGGACAGAAGCTGCGGTCGCTGAAGCTGGCGGGCGAGGAGTAAGGGCCCCTGACGTCCCGCTTATTGACGGGGACTTCATCTTTGTCCGGGAACACTGGACAAAGGGGAACGTTCTGCTGCGAGTCGAAGGGAACGGGCATGGCAGACGACTGGGACGACCTCGTGCTGGACGAGGACTTCATACGGTCCGCGGGGACGACCGAGCCGTCTGCCCGAGCCCGGATGCTGGCAGCGCGCTGGCGTGAGGAGGAGCCCGAACCGCAGCCGTGGCGCTCCGACGAGCCTCCCGCCGGGTGGTTCTTCAGCAAGCGCCGACGGCGGTGGCGGCGCCGATAGGCTCGAACACCCGGCCGGATTTAATCGGTGGCGCCCAACTCGTCGTAACGGCACAGTTGGTGGTGTCCACAGCGCCGGACGTACGGTCCGGCGCCACGTTCTGGGAGAGGAGCCGGGCGATGTCCATGCACGACAGTACGTCCAGCTCCCGTCGGGGCGGCCCGTGGAGGACTCCGGTGTAGTTACGCCACCGTCGAGTACACCCGCAGGACTGCCCGGGGCGGCCGCTTCGAGCACGCGATGTCGCTCTCGCGTGAGGCCGCCCACCCGGAGGATTGGCCGAGTGGTAAGGCACCGGCTTGCTAAGCCGTGGTCGGGCCTGGAAAGCCCGCGCACGTTCGATTCGTGCATCCTCCGCGAGACGTTGTCACTGGGACCTGGCCGGGCTTCCTGGCCGGGGTACGACGAGAAGTTCGCTTGGCTCGGCGGACACGCCGATATGTGCCCGGGGTTCCGCCATGTTCCGCCACGCCCCCGTCCGTAAGGGCGCGGGCTTGCTCCCTGGGCCCAAGACCGAGCGGACCACCGCACCGGACTACCGCCGGCTCCGGCGCGGGCTCCGGATGCGGCGGAGCTCCGTGCGGCCCGGGGACCGGCTGGTGCTGACAGACGACTGGAGCGAGACCGGTGAACAGGCCTCGCCGTCAGGGCCATGGTCGAGGAGCGCGGCGCTGAGTGGGCCGGTCGCACCGTGATCGTCGATCAGCTCGGCCCCGGCGCCGAAGCGGCAGTGGGACCAGTACACGCGCTGCTGTCCTTCGACGAGCTCCCCGCCCTGCGGACGCCCCGTAGCCGTCAGCCGAGCAACCGCTCCAGCACCACAGCGATCCCGTCCTCCTCGTTGGAGGACGTCACCTCGTCGGCCACCGCCTTGAGCTCCTCGTGCGCGTCCGCCATCGCCACGCCGTAGGACGCCCAGGCGAACATCGGGATGTCGTTGGGCATGTCGCCGAAGGCGATCGTGTCCGCGGCCTTCAGCCCCAGGCGGCGGGCCGCCAGGGACAGACCGGTCGCCTTCGACAGGCCCAGCGGGAGCAGTTCGACGATCCCCTCGCCCGACATCGCGACCGTGACGAAGCCGCCCGCCGCCCGCTGGGCCGCCTCGGCCAGTGCGTCGTCCGACAGCTTCGGATGCTGAATGTAGATCTTGCTCAGCGGGGCGGCCCACAGGTCCGCGACATCGGTGAGCGGAATCGACGGCAGCGCGCCCGTCACCGCGTATCCCGCGCCGACCAGCACCTCCCCGTCCAGGCCGTCCCGGCTCGCCGCCAGATACAGCGGACCGACCTCTGCCTCGATCTTCGCGAGGGCCACGCCCGCCAGTTGCCGGTCCAGCGTCACCGACGTCAGCAGACGGTGCTCGCCGGCGTCGTACACCTGCGCGCCCTGCCCGCAGACCGCGAGACCGTCGTAACCGAGGTCGTCGAGGATGTGCCGGGTCCAGGGGACCCCGCGGCCCGTCACGACGATGTGGGCGGCGCCCGCCGCGGTGGCCGCGGCGAGCGCGTCACGGGTGCGCCGGGTGACCGATTCGTCGGAGCGCAGGAGCGTCCCGTCGAGGTCGGTCGCGATCAGCCGGTACGGAAAGCCGCCACTCACTTGGCGACCGGCTCCAGCAGCTCCCGGCCGCCCAGGTACGGACGCAGCACCTCGGGAACGCGCACCGAGCCGTCGGCCAGCTGGTGGTTCTCCAGGATCGCCACGATGGTCCGCGGTACGGCGCACAGCGTGCCGTTGAGCGTCGCCAGCGGCTGGACCTTCTTGCCGTCCCGCATACGGACGGACAGGCGGCGGGCCTGGAAGCCGTCACAGTTGGAGGCCGAGGTCAGCTCGCGGTACTTGCCCTGGGTCGGGATCCACGCCTCGCAGTCGTACTTGCGGGAGGCGGAGGCTCCGAGGTCGCCCGAGGCCACGTCGATGACCTGGAAAGGCAGCTCGAGGCCGGTGAGCCACTGCTTCTCCCAGTCCAGGAGCCGCTTGTGCTCGTTCTCCGCGTCCTCGGGGGCGACGTAGGAGAACATCTCGACCTTGTCGAACTGGTGCACGCGGAAGATGCCCCGGGTGTCCTTGCCGTAGGTGCCGGCCTCGCGGCGGAAGCACGGCGAGAAGCCGGCGTAGCGCAGCGGCAGCTTGTCGGCGTCCAGGATCTCGTCCATGTGGTACGCGGCGAGCGGGACCTCGGAGGTGCCGACCAGGTAGTAGTCGTCCTTCTCCAGGTGGTAGACGTTCTCCGCGGCCTGGCCGAGGAAGCCGGTGCCCTCCATGGCGCGCGGGCGGACCAGCGCGGGAGTGAGCATCGGAGTGAAGCCCGCCTCGGTGGCCTGCGCGATCGCCGCGTTGACGAGCGCGAGCTCCAGGAGCGCGCCGACGCCGGTCAGGTAGTAGAAGCGCGAGCCGGACACCTTCGCGCCGCGCTCGACGTCGATGGCGCCCAGCGCCTCGCCGAGCTCCAGGTGGTCCTTGGGCTCGAAGCCCTCGGCGCCGAAGTCGCGGATGGTGCCGTGCGTCTCCAGGACGACGAAGTCCTCCTCGCCGCCGACGGGGACGTCGGGGTGGACGAGGTTGCCGAGCTGGAGCAGGAGACGCTTGGTCTCCTCGTCGGCCTCGTGCTGTTCGGCGTCGGCCGCCTTGACGTCGGCCGCCAGCTGGCCCGTCTTCTTCAGCAGCTCGGCCTTCTCGTCCCCGGAGGCCTTGGGGATGAGCTTGCCGAGCGCCTTCTGCTCGGAACGCAGCTCGTCGAAGCGGACGCCGGACGACCTGCGCCGCTCGTCGGCAGACAGGAGGGCGTCGACGAGGGCGACGTCCTCTCCACGGGCGCGCTGGGACGCGCGCACTCGGTCGGGGTCCTCACGGAGCAGGCGAAGGTCAATCACGCGGTCAAGGCTACCGGTGCGGGGATACGGCCCACGACTCACTATTCCCAGCCGCACCGGATCACGCCTTACGTACCGTTATGGGTGAATTGCGAAGCGTGTCAATGAAAGGTACCCCGATCCCCGGGACGAAGCAGGGGCCGGGAGTCGGGTTGACTCGACTCCCTTGCGGAGAGCGGGACTTGGTCCGGGGTTGTCCACAGGAATCCACACCCCTCAAGAAGTTATCCACAGGGTGTGCGGGGGATCTGTGGATTTCGGAATTGATCACTCCGAAACTTGGGGATCACGCCGAGGATTCCCGGCGCAAACTTGCATTTACCCCTACTTTCGAGTGGAAAGTGGTCACTCCAAAGGGTTATCCAAGGGAAAAGAATGGACGAAGGGTGATGTGCGCGCCTGTGAACAGCGGAGGGCGCTGCAGGCCGATTTGTCGACAGGTTCGCGCTTCGGTGTCGACTTGTCCCCAGATCGAGATGCATGCCTGTGGATAACTTCTGTGGATAACTAAAATCTGCAGGTAAGACAGGTCAGAAACGCCCGTCCTGGCATCGGGCCACCCAGTCCGAGGCCGCCATGAACTCCTCGTCCGAGGTGCCGGTGAGCGGCGACCGCAGGTCCGACCGTTCCTTGTCCGCACGCGGGTACGACCCGAGGAAACGCACCTCGTGGCAGATCCGCTTGAGCCCCATCAGCGCCTCCGCCACCCGGCGGTCGGTGATGTGGCCCTCGGCGTCGATGCAGAAGCAGTAGTTGCCGATGCCCGCGCCCGTGGGCCGGGACTGGAGCAGCATCAGGTTGATACCGCGGGCGGCGAACTCGCCGAGCAGGTCGCGCAGTCCGCCGGGGTGGTCGTCGCGCTGCCACAGCACGACGGAGGTCTTGTCCGCTCCGGTCGGGGCGGCGGGCCGGGCCGGGCGGCCGACCAGCACGAACCGCGTCTGCGCGTTCTCGGCGTCGTGGATCCCGGTCTCCAGGGCCTGAAGGCCGTACCGGGCGGCCGCGAACTCGCCGGCGAAGGCCGCGTCGTACTGGCCGTCCTGGACCAGCCGGGCCGCGTCCGCGTTCGAGGCGGCCGACTCCCAGTGGACGTCCGGGAGGTGCTTCTTCAGCCAGTTGCGCACCTGCGGCTGGGCGGCCGGGTGTGCGGAGACCGTCTTGATGTCCGCCAGCTCGGTACCCGGCCTGACCAGCAGTGCGAAGGTGATCGACAGCAGCACCTCGCGGTAGATCATCAGCGGGGCGCCCGCGACCAGTTCGTCGAGGGTGGTGGTGATGCCGCCCTCGACGGAGTTCTCGATCGGCACGAACGCGGCCTCGGCCTCCCCCGAGCGCACCGCGTCCAGCGCGGACTGCACCGACACGTACGGGATCAGCTCACGGGTCGCCGCCTCGGGAAGTGTCCGCAGCGCGACTTCGGTGAAGGTCCCCTCAGGGCCGAGATACGCATAGCTCGCTGGCATGACCTCACCCTAATGGCCCTTGTGGAAGGGGGCCCACGCGTCTCACGACCGGGTGAACCCGCGTGACCTCACCCCTCCAGCAGCCCCTGCCCCACGTACTCCCCCCGCGCGGCGCCGCCCGGCACCGCGAACAGCCCGCTCGACTCGTGCCGGATGTACTGGGAGAGCGCGTCGCCGCGGTCGAGCTTGCGCTGGAGCGGGACGAAGCCGCGCAGCGGGTCCGCCTGCCAGCAGACGAACAGCAGCCCCGCGTCCGGTGCCCCGTCCGCGTCGATGCCGTCGTGGTACGAGAACGGGCGGCGCAGGATGGCCGCGCCTCCGTTCTGGTCGGGCCGGGTGATCCGGGCGTGCGCGTTGATCGGCACCATCGGATTCCCCTGGGCGTCCGTCTTCTCCAGGTCCATCGCGGTCGTCTCGGTGCCCCCGGACAGGGCCGCGCCGTTCGCCTTCCGGCGCCCGATGACGGCCTCCTGGGTCCCCAGGGACAGCTTCTCCCAGTCGTCCAACAGCATCCGGATCCGTCGTACGACCGCGTAGGAGCCGTTCGCCATCCACGCGGGTGTGCCGGATTCCGGGACGAAGACGCGCTGGTCGAAGTCGGGCTCGCTCGGTTTCGGATTGCGCGTGCCGTCCAGCTGGCCCATGAGGTTGCGGGCCGTCATGGGGTGGGCCGTGGCTCCGGGGGTGCGGTTGAAGCCGTTCATCTGCCAGCGGACCTTCGCCGCGCTGCCCGCGTCCTTCTGGACCGCGCGCAGGGCGTGGAAGGCGACCAGGGCGTCGTCGGCGCCGATCTGCACCCACAGGTCGCCGTTGCTGCGGGTCTTGTCGAGCTGGTCGGAGGAGAAGTCGGGCAGGGGGTCGAGGGCGACGGGCCGCTGCTTCTCCAGTCCGGTGCGGGAGAAGAAGCTGTGTCCGAAGCCGAAGGTCAGCGTCAGCGAGGAGGGCCCGGCGTCCCGGGCGACATCCGTGTCGTGCGACCCGGAAGCCTCTCCCGCCATCAGCCTCCGAGCCGTCTCGGACCAGCGGCGCAGCAGCGCGGCGGCCTCCTTGCGGCCGGCGCCCGCCGCCAGGTCGAAGGCGACGAGGTGGCCGCGGGCCTGGAGGCCCTCGGTGATGCCGGGCTGATGTTTCCCGTGAAACATCACCTCCTCGCTGCCGACCGAGGTCAGCGGAGTCGCCGCGGCGGGCGCGGCGGCGTACCCCGCGGCGCCGCCGGCCGCTCCCAGGACGAGCCCGGTGGCGCCGGCGGTGCCGAGCAGGGCCCGGCGTGAGATGCCCTCGCGAGAAGCGGGGCCCTCCTGCGCCGAGGCGCCTTCGTCGACGACGGGGAGGGACTGTTCAGCCATGGTGCGGTTCAGCCGATCTGCGCGTTCTTGGAGACGGTCGTCTGGTCGATGTCGGAGGTCCGCACGGTCACGGCGACCTTCCAGTCGCCCGCCATGGGGATCTGCACGTTGCTCGCCGACCAGTGGCCCGTGGCGATGCGGTCGGGGGTGATGGCCAGCGGCCCGATCTTCTTGGCCTCCAGGGTGAGGGCGACCTTCACCTCGGGGATGTCGAAGGCTCGGCCGTTGGGCCGCTGGACGTAGACGTGCATCTCGTTGCCGCCCACGCGCGCGGGGTCGAAGTCGACCGTCACGACGCCCTTGCCGTCCGTGCCGCCGGTGTCGAAGGACATGTCCAGGGTCAGCGCCCCGGAGGTGCCCGACGCGTCCGAGGAGGACGAGGAGGAGGCCGCCTTGGCCGCCTTGGCGTCCTCCTCCGTACGGCCGGGCTCGGTCTGGGTCAGTACGGTCGTGACCGCCAGCAGGACGACCGCGACCCCGGCCTCGGCGAGCACCGAGCGGCGCAGCCCGAACCGGTTCGGATCCGCGTCCCGCGTCCGCTTCTGCCGCGCGGCGTCCATCGCGGCCTGCTGTCGGGCGAGCTGAGCGGCACGCTTGGAGCCGGCGGCGCCCTTGGAGTCACCCGCCCCCTTGGACTTGCCGGAGCCGGAGCCGGAGCCGGAGGCATTCGCGGCGACCCGCTCCTTCTGCTGCGCCCGTTTGCCGCGCTGCACCACCGTGTCCGCGAGCTGTGCCGTCCACCGCCGCGAGACGAACGCGATGCCGACCAGCAGCGCCACCAGCCCGATCTTGACCAGCAGCAGCTGCCCGTACCGGGTCTCGGTGAACGCCGACCAGGAGCCGAGCTGCCGCCAGGACTGGTAGACGCCGGTCGCGACCAGCGCGACGACGCTGCCGAAGGCGACCTGGGAGAACCGTCGTACGGCGGCCGACTCGATCGGCGCGTCGGAGCGGTACAGCGCGACGAGCAGCGCGGTCAGCCCGCCGAGCCAGGTGGCGACGGCCAGCAGGTGGACGACGTCGACGGGCATCGCGATGCCTGCCTGGAGGCCGACCGAGGCGTGCTCGGCCATGGCCCAGCTCGCCGCGAGTCCGGCCGCGACGACGGTCCCGCCGATCGCGAGCCCGAAGGTCAGGTCCCGCTTCTCCTCGTCCTCGCGTTTGTCGTAGGCCCCGAAGAGCACGGAGATGAACAGGGCCGCCGCCGCGAGCAGCAGCAGCCGGGAGACGAGGGCCGCGCCCGCCTTGGTCTGCAGCACGTTCCCGAGCAGGTCCAGGTCGAAGATGTCGCCGACCTTCCCTGAGCCCGTGTAGGAGCCGCGCGCCAGGAGCAGCAGCAGGGTGGCCGAGGTGAGCGTGAGCCAACCGCCGACGACGAGGCGCTGCATGGGCCGTACCCCGGCGCCACGCTGCCAGCAGCCGAGCACGAAGGCGGCGCCGCCGACCAGGACGATGAAGCCGGCGTACGACATGTACCGCCCGAAGCCGTACAGCCAGCCGACGACCCCGCCGCCCGCCGTGTCCCCGGAGACGGAGACCGAGGTGGTCGAGGGGGCGCCGATGGAGAAGGTGAAGGCACCGGCGACGGGATGGCTGTCGGCGGAGACGACCTGGTAGGTGACGGTGTAGGTGCCGTCGGGCAGGCCGCTGTGGAGTTTCACGCCGTACGTCGTACCGCTCGCCTCGAACGGCTTGCCCTGCTGGACGGCCTTGCCCTTGGGATCGAGGACGCGCAGCGAGTCGTTCGACAGGGCGACCTTCTCGGAGAAGGTCAGCGAGACCTGGTCGGGCGCCTTGTCGACCACCACCCCCTGCTGGGGGTCGCTGCCGGTGAGCGCGGCGTGCGCGGAGGCCGGCCCGGCCGTGGTCAGCAGCAGGCCGCACGCGGCCAGGAGCAGCAATACCAGGGTCCGGACGCGGGGGGCGATGGTCTGCGTCAAGGTGATCCCTCCCTCAGTGTCCGGTCTTCGGGACGTAGGTCGCCGACTTCACCGGCATCTTCACGACGACGGGGTCGGACTGGGCGAAGTGCAGTTCGACGGTGACCGTCCGACCCTGCTTCGGGGTCTGCTTCAGCTTGTCGAACATCAGATGGTTGGCGCCGCTTTTGAACACGAGTTGACCGTGGGCCGGGACGGGGAGGCGGGAGACCTCCTCCATCGCGCCGCCGGTGGTCTCGTGCATGGTGACCTCGCCGTCGTCGCTGGTGACCGAGGTCAGCTCGTCCTTCGACGAGCCGGAGTTGGAGATGGTCAGGAACCCGGCGGCCATGTCGGCGGAGACGGGCTGCGGGATGTAGGCGCCGGAGACGGTGAGGCCCCCGGAGGAGTCGCCGGAGTCCGAACAGCCGGTCAGCAGCAGGGCCGCCCCCGTCAGGACGGCGAGCCCGGCGAGCGTTCGTTTCACGGGTTCTGCCCCTTGATGAGCTTGGGCAGGTCCTTGGTGTAGTCGTCGACGGTGGCGTCCTCGCCGTAGAGGACGTATCCCTTGTCGGTCTTCGGGGAGAAGGCGACGACCTGGGTGCCGTGCACCGAGACGGTCTTGCCGGTCTTCTTGTCCTTGTGGGTCGGCTCGATGGAGATGCCGAGGGTGCGGGCGCTCGCCTGGATGGTGGCGAAGTCGCCGGTCAGGCCCACGAACTGGGTGTCGATGCCCTTGAGCCACTTGCCGAGCTCGGCGGCGGTGTCGCGGGTCGGGTCGGTGGTGACGAACACGACGGTCAGCTTGTCCTGCTCGGATTTGGGGAGCTGCTTCTTCGCGACGGCGATGTTGTTCATCGTCAGCGGGCAGATGTCGGGGCAGTGGGTGTAGCCGAAGTAGATCAGCGTCGGCCTGCCCTTCGTCTCCTTGCGGAGGTCGTACTTCCCGCCCTTGGTGTCGGTGAGGACCAGGTCCGGCTTCTCGAACGGCTGGTCGAGGATGGTGGCCGCCTTGTCGGAACCGGCCTCCTCCGAGACCACGGAGACGGGCGAGGAGCTGTCGTCACCGCTGCCGCAGGCGGAGAGCGTCAGGGTTGCGGCGGCGATCAGCGCGGCCGCGGCGAACGTCTTCTTACGCATATCAAAATGTCCCAGATGTAAGTTTTTCGGTGTGCGCCGGGGTCGTACGGACCCCGGCGCGGGTCCCGCGAGTGCAGGTCAGGCGTCGTTGCGCCGCCGGCCGGCGAGCACGCCGTAGGCCACGCCCAGGGCGCCGACGGCGATGCCGACCACGCCCAGGACGCGGGCGGTGGTGTCACTGCTGTCTCCGGCGGCGGCCTCGGTGGTCGCGGCGGCGTTCTCGGTCTTGGCGTCCGCCTCCTCGGCGGTCGTCGAGCCGTGGTGGCCGTCCTCGGAGGCCGCGGACAGGGCGAGCACGGGAGCCGGCGTCTCGGGCTCCTCCGCGCCGTCCTCCTGGACCTCGATCCAGCGCACGACCTCCTTGTTGGAGTACGTCTGGATCGCCTTGAAGACCAGTTCGTCGGCGTCCTCGGGCAGAGCGCCGACGGAGACCGGGAACTTCTCGAAGTAGCCGGGCCGGATGCCGCCGTCCTTGCCGGTGGCGGTCCAGGTGACCTTGGAGACGGCCTCGGTGATCTGCTCGCCGTGCAGTTCGAGCGGCTTGGCGAGCTTGGACTTGGTGACCTCGATCTTCCAGCCCGGCATCGGCTCCGGCATGACCGAGGCCAGCGGGTGGTCGGCCGGGAAGTTGACCTCGAGCTTGGTGGTGGAGGCGTTGTCGCGCTCGTTGGGGACCTTGAAGTCCACGACCGCGTAACCGCCCTTGGCGGCGGTGCCCTCGGCGGCCACGCTGACGTGCGCGAAGGCGGGCGAGGACAGGACGACGACGGCGGTGGCGGCGACGGCGCCGGTGGCGGCGAGACGAGAAGCCTTCATGAAGAGCACTCCGCTTCGAAAGGGATTCCGGTGAAGAGGGATACGCGTGCGCACACGCGCGTGCCGCACGACGGCGGCCCCCATGTCCAGATCCCTCGGGAAGTGGAGCGGTGGTCGCGTCGCGTCAGGCGGCGAGAACGAGCGGGGTGGCGGCCGGTGGGCCGCGCCTGATCACCGAGTGCTGGAGAGCCGCCGTACACGGTCGGGGCGGCGTGAGGGAGGCCGACAGCGGGGCGCGCGGCCCGGCCTCGGGAGCCCCTGGCAGGCCCGCGCGCAGGGCACGCACCAGTGCGAGCGCCCCGCGCAGGGACCGCACGAGCGCCGCTTCCGCGACCGAATGCGCCGAGCAGCTGGACAGTTCGGCCAGCCGCAGCAGCGCCAGGTCCCCGCGCCGCAGCAGCCACCCGGCGGCGACGGCCGCGAGGACGTGGCCGAGGACCATCGGCAGGGACGGCCAGACGGAGTAGCCGGTCATGGCGGCCGCGGAGTGGTCCACCGCGGTGGCGCCCGTGCCGGGGTGGAGCCCGGCGTCGGTGAGGATCTTCTGGGCCTGCGCCGGGCTGATCGCCGCGGCGGTGGTCCCGCACAGCAGCCGTGCGGCCTGCTGGACCAACGTGGCGTCAGGCACCGACTGCGACGACATCGACGACACGGACGACGGCATCGATGACATGGACGACGACATCGAAGACATCGCCGTCGTGCCGTGCTGCCCGAGCCCGAACAGCACATGCAGCACGCTCTGTCCGGCCGCGAGCAGGGTGGCGATCCCCGCCAGTGAGCGCTCGCGTCCGGCAAGGGGTGCCACGACGAGAACGGCCCCGACGAACCCAGCGGCGAGCGTCCACAGCGGGACCGTGGCGCAGGAGGCGATCGAGTGACCGGCCGCGGCCAGCACGACGCAGACCGCGGCGAACACCGCGGCCCGCAGTACCCGGAGATCTCCTCCGGAGCGCGCGTGGGGGGCAGTCATGGCGGGCTCATCATCGCACTGGGCCTATCAGCGCCATACGGCAGGTCCACAAGATGACGTACGGGGTGTACGACCGGAAGGTCACTTCTGACCCGAGCTGCCCCACATACACCGTGTGTTGCTCCGTATGTATCCCCCATATGGGCGGCATCACGTCAACGATGTGCTTACACCGGGGCACGCGCGGCAATACGTAACGGTATGTCGAGCCGCGGCCGGGAGGCTGGAGCATGAGCATCTGGTGGTCACTCCATTTGCGGCGCGAGGCTGCGAGCGTTCCGCTCGCCCGGCGTCTGCTGCTCGGCACCATGGAGACCGCGGGCGTCGACCCGGATGTCTCCTACGATCTCTCCCTGGCCCTCAGCGAGGCCTGCGCCAACGCCGTGGAGCACGGCGGGGAGAGCGGACCGCAGGACTCCTCGGCGGCCTACCGGGTCACCGCCTACCTCGACGGCGAGAAGTGCCGTATCGAAGTCACCGACTCCGGGCCGGGCTTCCCGCCCGTGCGACCCCGCCTCACCCCCGTGGAGGCGGAGAACGGCCGCGGCCTCTGTCTCATCCACGAACTCGCCGACCACGTCCAGATCGGCAACAAGCCGGGCCGTGGCGCCGTGGTGAGCTTCGACAAGATCCTCAAGTGGCGCAAGGACGCACCGCTGATGGCGGTGTGAACCGGGGACCGCAGCATCCTCAGGTTGCGCACAGCGTCCTCCCAAGGTCCTGACGGACACGATTCCTACGTTCCTGGTCATGACGGGAAACCACAGGAACTCCAGCATCACCCGGCGCCGCGCCCTCGTGGTGACCGGCGGAACGGTCGCGGCGGGCGGCCTCGCCGTCACCGGCTACCAGTCTGCCTTCGCCGACAGCGCCGAGGCGACGGCCACCGCCTCGGCGACGGCCACCGCCTCGGCGACGGCCACCGGCGCCTGCATGACGCTCATGTCGAGCGTCACCGAAGGGCCGTACTACCTCGACGGGGCCCTGGTCAGGAAGGACATCACCGAGGGCAAGAGCGGTGTTCCGCTGACGCTGCGGCTGACCGTCGTGGACGCCACCGACGGCTGCACCCCGGTCAAGGGCGCGGCCGTGGAGATCTGGCACTGCGATGCCTGGGGCTACTACTCCGGCTACACCACCGCCAACCCAGGCGGCTCCGCGCCCGCGGAGAGCGAGGACGGCTCGACCGCGAACGACAACACCTACCTGCGCGGATACCAGATCGCGAACGCCAACGGGGTCGTGAAGTTCGAGACGATCTTCCCGGGCTGGTACACCCCGCGCACCTGCCACATCCACGTGAAGGTGCACACCGGCGGCGAGAAGGAGGACGGCACCTACGAGGGCGGCAAGGTCAACTACACCGGCCAGCTGTTCTTCGACGACACGGTCGCCGAGCAGATCTTCGCCCTGGAGCCCGCCCTACTCCCGGCACTCCGGCAGCTACACCACCCTCGACGACGACATGGTCTACGACGGCGGCGGCGCCTCCAGCGGCCTGCTCACCCTCGAGGTCGTGCGCAAGGCCGACCCGTCCAAGGGCTACAAGGGCTCCCTGGCCCTGGCCATCGACCCGGATGCCGAGAACACGGGCGCGGGCAGCGGCGGCGGGGGAGACACGCCCCCGAGCGGCGCCCCGACGGGCGAGCCCCCGAGCGGCACTCCGTCCGAAAGTGCCAGTCCCTCGGCCTCCGCTTCCTCGTAAGGTACGGCCATGAGCAGCCGCGAGGACGAGGCGCTGGCTCTGGCCGCCGTGGACGCGCTGACCGGTCAGCTGGCCCTGGCTCCCAAGCCGGGTCTGCCCGACCCGCGCGACCTCGGCGCCCGCGCCACCCATGAGGACCACTGTTCGCTGCGCTGGTCGGCCAAGGCGCTCGCGCCCGGCCTCACGGCGATGGCCGCCGCCGCCCGTCGCACCGGTGAGCCCAGCCCCCAACTGCGTGCGGAGCTGGGCGCGATCGGCCGGTGCACCGAGCATTCGGTCGGCCTGGCCGGCGGCGGCCACCGCGGCGCCCTGTGGACCCTCGGTCTGCTGGTCGCCGCGGCCGCCCTCGAACCGGGGGCGCGGTCCAAGGACGTGGCCACGACCGCCAAGAAGATCGCCGCGCACCGCGACAAGCGAGCCCCGCGCCGGGCCTCCAGAGGCTCCTCGGTGTCCGCGAAGTACGGCGCGGCGGGTGCCCGGGGCGAGGCGCGGGCCGGATTCCCGCACGTACGGCGGGCGTTGGACGCGTTGGCGGCCTCCCGCACGGCCGGTGCCGACGAGTCCGAGGCCCGCCTGGACGCCCTGCTCACCGTGATGTCCACCCTCCAGGACACCGAACTCCTCTATAGCGCGGGCCCGTTGGGTCTTCGACACGTCCAGGCGGGTGCCCGCGGGGTCCTGGAGGCGGGCGGCACGACGACCGACGCCGGCCGCGAGGCCCTGCTCGCCCTCGACGCCGACCTCCACACGCGTGCGTGGAGCCCTCGCGGCAGCGCGGGGCTGCTCGCGGGGGCGCTGTTCGTGGACGCGCTTCCGGTCACAGTCGGCCCAAGGGCCGCCTGACATCGGTCGGTCGGCGAGCGTCGGTCAGTTCGCGAGCGCGGGCGCCTCGACGCCCCTCCCCGGGGCGCCCGTCCGCGACACACGGTCCGCGGCCCGCCTGGTCGCCGGTCCCATGGCGTACGACGCCACGAGCGTCGCCCCGCCGAGCAGCAGCCACCCCGGCGTACCCCACTCCACCAGCAGCGTTGTCAGGACGAGCGGCCCCAATGTCCGGGCCACCGTCACCCCGGTCCCGAAGAAGCCCTGGTACTCGCCGACCCGCTCGGCCGGAGCCAGGTCGAAGGAGAGCTGCCAGGACCCGGCCGACTGCCCCATCTCGGCCACCACCTGCAGCACGGCCCCGACGACCAGCGCCCCCACGGCCACCCAGGGCGAGGCCCCCGCCGACAGCGCGAACACCGCGCAGGCCGCCAGCATGACCCACCCCGACCGCCGCACCGCGCGCGTGGCCGACGCGAGCCCGGTCACCCCGCGGGCCATCCGCACCTGGAACACCATCACGGCCCCGGTGTTGAGCACGAAGAGCGCCGAGACCAGCCAGGTGGGAGCCGCGGTCCGCTCGGCGACCCACAGCGGAATCCCCAGGCTCAGCAAGGGCATCCGCAGCAGCAGGACGGTGTTCAGCAGGGTGATCACGGTGTACGGCCGGTCGCGCAGCACCCCGGAGCCGTGCCGCTTCTCCACGGCCACGCGAGGCGCCACGGACGGCAGCCGCAGCAACAGCCCCGCACACACCAGGAAGCCCACCGCGTCCACCGCGAACACCCCGAGATACGCCGCCCGCGTCCCGGCGTGCAGCGCCAGTCCGCCGAGCCCCGCGCCGACGGCCAGCCCGGCGTTGAGCGTCGCCTGGAGGTGGGCCAGCAGCCCGGTCCGCTCCCCGGCGGACACCAGCCCCGCGAGCAGCGCCTGCCGGGCCGCCGCGAGCCCCGACTGCGCGGAGGCGTAGGCGCAGGCCGCCAGGACGAACGGCACGAAGTCCCGCACCACCAGGAAGGACGCCACCGCGAGCCCTGTGGCCAGCGCCAGAAGCACCGCCGTACCGCGCGCCCCGCGCCGGTCCGCGAGCCGGCCGAGCGGCACTCCCACCACCGACCCGACCGCCCACCCGACGGTCAGCCCGAGCCCCACGCGCGCGGGGTCGAGCCCGACGACGTGCGTGAAGTACAGCGCCGACGTCACGTAATAGGCGCCGTCCCCGACGGAGTTGCTCAACTGGGCGAGCGCCAGGACGCGTTGCGGCCCCGCGGGCGGGACGAGTGAGTTCGTCATGGGAACGACGCTAGAAGCACGGTGGACCGCTGGGCAGGCCCAATGAAGGCCTCTACGAGTGGCCCAATTCCAGCACTCGCACCAAGGCCTCCAACGCCCCGGGATAGGCCCCCTCGCGAGGAGTCCCGTATCCCACGACGAGCCCCTGGCGAGAGCCCGCCGCATGCCAGTGCTCCCGCAGAGACCCCACCGCGAGCCCCTCCGCCGCGGCCCGCTCCAGCACCGCCGTCTCGTCCCCGACCTCGACCAGCGCGTGCAGCCCGGCCGCGATCCCCTGGACCCGCCGACGCGCACCCAGCCGCTCCACGAGCCGGTCCCTGCGTCGCCGGTACCTGAGCCGGCACGCGCGCACGTGACGGTCGTAGGCGTGAGTGCGGATCAGCTCGGCGAGCGCGAGCTGTCCGATGGCCTCGGTGCTGTGGTCGCTGTGCAGCTTGGCGTCGGCGACGGGTCGGACGAGTTGCGGCGGCAGCACCATCCAGCCGAGCCGGAGCGCGGGCCCTAGCGTCTTGGACGCCGTTCCCAGGTAGACGACCTGCCCCGGCGCCATGCCCTGCAGCGCCCCGACGGGCTGCCGGTCGTACCGGAACTCCCCGTCGTAGTCGTCCTCGACGACCAGTGCCCCACGCGCGCGTGCCCAGTCGGTCAGCGCTCGTCGCCGCGAGGGGTGCAGCGTCACGCCGGTCGGGTACTGATGGGCGGGAGTGACGACGACGGCGTCGGCCGCTCCCAGGTCCTCCGGGCAGGCCCCGAGTGCATCGACCCGCACCGGCACCACCCGCCCCCCACCGTGGCGTACGACATCCCGGTGGAAGGGCAGCCCGGGGTCCTCCATGGCGACGGTGCCGCCGTCCAGAACCCGCGTGAGCAGCGCGAGCCCCTGCACGGCCCCCGAGGTGACGACGATCCGCTCGGGGGAGGCGACGACCCCACGGGTCCGTCCGAGATACTCCGCGAGCGCGACCCGCAGTTCGATACGCCCCAGGGGATCGCCGTAGTCGTACGCGGAGACGGGCGCGGCGGCGACGGCCCGCCGCACGGCCCTGAGCCAGTCGGCGGCGGGAAAGGCGCCGACGTCCGGGCTGCCGGGCCGCAGATCGAAAAGCGGCGCACGCACGCGTGCCCCGCTTTCGGACGGCCCGGCCTCAGCGACGGGCAGCGGAGCGACGACCGTCCCCGACCCCTGCCGAGCGGTCAGGTACCCCTCGGCGATCAACTGGTCGTAGGCCGCCTTCACGGTCCCCCGTGAAACCCCCAGCGCCTCGGCGAGCCGCCGAGTGGCGGGCAGCCGGGCACCGGGAGCCAGCCGCCCCTCGCGAACGGCGTCGCGCAGGGCACGTTCGAGCCCGACACGACGCAATTCACCGGGGCGAACTTCCAGATGCAGGTCCATGAGACCTACTTAGGGGCGCGGGGAACTGCGCGACCAGCCCCCACGCACCCGCACCCAGAACTCAACCCTTCAGGCCCGCCATCCACGCCTCGACCTCGTCGGACCGCCGAGGCAACCCGGACGACAGGTTCCGGTTCCCCCCGTCCGTCACCAGGATGTCGTCCTCGATCCGCACCCCGATCCCCCGGTACTCCTCGGGCACGGTCAGATCATCGGCCTGGAAGTACAGCCCGGGCTCGACGGTCAGCACCATCCCCGCCTCGAGGACCCCGTCCACATACGACTCCACCCGCGCGGCGGCGCAGTCGTGGACGTCCATGCCCAGCATGTGCCCGGTCCCGTGCAGCGTCCAGCGCCGCTGGAGCCCCAGCTCCAGCACCCGCTCCACCGGCCCCTCGACAAGCCCCCACTCCACGATCCGCTCGGCCAGCACCCGCTGGGCCGCGTCATGGAAGTCCCGGTACTTGGCACCCGGCTTCACGGCGGCGATCCCGGCCTCCTGGGCGTCGTACACGGCGTCGTAGATCTTCTTCTGGATCTCGCTGAACCGGCCGTTGATCGGCAGCGTCCGCGTGACGTCGGCCGTGTAGTACGTGTGCGTTTCGACACCGGCGTCGAGAAGCAGCAGCTCACCCGCCCGCACGGCCCCGTCGTTGCGCACCCAGTGCAGCGTGCACGCGTGCGGCCCGGCCGCGGCGATCGTGCCGTAGCCGACGTCGTTGCCCTCGACGCGCGCGCGGAGGAAGAACGTGCCCTCGATGTAGCGCTCGGAGGTGGCCTCGGCCTTGTCGAGGACCTTCACCACGTCCTCGAAGCCCCGCACCGTCGAGTCGACGGCCTTCTGCAGCTCCCCGATCTCGAACTCGTCCTTGACGAGGCGTGCCTCGGACAGGAAGACCCGCAGCTCCTCGTCCCGCTCGGCGGTGACCTTGTCGGTCAGCGCGGCCTCGATGCCGGCGTCGTAGCCGCGTACGACCCGCACCGGACCGGTGGCCTCGCGCAGCGCGTCGGCGAGCTCACGCACGTCGGAGACCGGGATGCCGTACAGCGTCGAGGCCTCGGTCAGCGAGTGCCGCCGCCCGACCCACAGCTCACCCTGCCCCGACAGCCAGAACTCACCGTTCTCGCGGTCGGAACGCGGCAGCAGGTACAGCGTGGCGGTGTGACCGTCCTGGACGGGCTCCAGGACGAGCACACCGTCCTCGGTCTGGTTGCCCGTGAGGTACGCGTACTCGACGGAGGCCCGGAAGGGGTACTCGGTGTCGTTGGAGCGGGTCTTCAGGTTGCCCGCGGGGATCACCAGCCGCTCACCGGGGAAGCGCGCGGAGAGCGCCGCGCGGCGGGCCGCGGTCTCGGCTGCCTGCGCGATCGGCTGCAGGTCGTGCAGCTCGGTGTCGGCCCAGCCGGACTTCATGCTCTCGGCCAGCTCGTCGGAGACGCCCGGGTAGAGGCCGTTCTTCCGCTTCTTGATCGGCTCTTCGGACTCATCTTCCGGGGTCGCCGGGGTGAGCTCTTCGGCCACGGTCATCCTCCTTGAAACGGCACTGGACCCCGCCCATCGTACGGTCGCACGGAAGGGGGCACAGGGCCGAAAGACCTGTTACCGCGTGCTACTCGAAGTGAGCGGCGAGCAGTACTACGTCCTCCTCGGAGTCCGCCTCGTCCAGCCCGTCCGGCAGCACGGTCCGCAGCACATGGTCGGCGACGGCGCCGGGGTCACCGCGCAGCGCCTTCGGTACCCCGGCCGCCGCCGCGTGCAGGCGCGCGAAGGCACGGTCGGTCGCGTCGCCGGTGCGGTGCAGCAGCCCGTCGGTGTACAGCAGAACCGTCTCTCCCCGCTCCGCGCACAGCTCCACGCTCGGCGCCTCCCAGCAGGCGAGCATGCCGAGCGGCGCGGACACGGACGTCTCCATGAACTCGGTGCGCCGCTCACCGATCAGCAGCGGCGGGCAGTGCCCGGCACCGGCCAGGGTGATCTTGCGCAGCGCGGGCTCGCAGTAGGCGAACAGAGCGGTGGCGGAGCGGGCAGGCTCGGTCAGCCGGAGCAGCAGCTCCAGGTCGGACAGGACGGCGACCGGGTCCTCGCCCTCCATCACGGCGTACGCCCGCAGCGAGGCTCTGAGGCGCCCCATCGCTGCGATCGCGCTGGGGCCGCTGCCGGTCACCGAACCGACCGCGAGCCCGAGCGCCGCGTCCGGCAGCGGCAGCGCGTCGTACCAGTCGCCGCCGCCGCGCGGGCCGGTGCGGTGCCGGGCGGCGAGCCTGACACCGGCGACGCGGGGGAGCCGGGACGGCAGCAGCTCCTCGGCCATCGTCGCCAGGCACGCGCGCGTGCGCTCGACCTCGAGGAGCCGGGCCAGGTGCTCGGTGGCGTAGCGGACGTAGAGACCGACGAGGTGGCGCTGGCGCTCGGACGGTTCGGCGGGCTCGTCGTAGAGCCACACGGCGGCACCGAGGCGGCCGGCGTCGTCGGTGGACAGGGGGAGTGCGTAGCAGGCCGCGTAGCCGAGGCGGGCGGCCACCTCGCGGTGGCGGGGGTCGAGTCCGTCCTCGGCGAGCAGGTCGGGTTGGGCGATCTCGCCGTCGCCGCCCGGCAGCCCGTCGAGGATGCGGCCGTACGACATCGCGCTGCGCGGCACGGTCTCGATGTGCCCGAGGTCGGCGCGGGCGAGGCCGAGGCCGATGGTGGTGTCGGGGCCGAGGCGGTCGTCCGGTTCGAGGACGACGAGTCCGCGCCGGGCTCCCACGAGGGCCGCTCCGGCGTGCAGGAGTTCCTGGAGGGCCTCGGACAGGGTGTCCGTGCGGGCGAGGCGTTCGGTGAGTTCGTGCAGGGTGGTCAGGTCGGAGACCCAGCCGGCGAGCCGGTCCTGGAGCAGGGCGCCGGGTGCGTTCGGCGCGGGGACCGGTGAGGTGCCCGGGGCGGCAGGCGCGGGCGCGACAGTGTGTGCGGGTGCGGGAACCGTTGAATCGATTCCAGCCACTTTCGGAGGGTGAGGGGCGTTCATGGCGTCCGGCTTTCCGACCGGTGCGTATTGCTCAAAAGCATCGCAAACCCCCATGTCATTCTGCGCCGCTAGCAGTGTCTCCACATGTACACGCACTCGTGAGGGGATGTCCAGCATTGTCCTGCCGGGATTCCTGGTGTCCGTGGGTAGCCGGTGGGGAGTGGGTTGACGGGCAAAGTTGGCTAAAAACTGCCTCGGGTTAAGGTGTATTGAGGTCGACTGGCCTTGCTCCACAGAGCGTCACAGCGGTCGTGATGGGTACGTACTCGGTAAGGACCAGGGGTGGTTGGACTGTCACCCGGAACCTGGTGACCGACCCGGGCGTCTTAGCCACCGACGATCGAGCCCCATCCTCCCGTGGCGGAGGCGCAGAGAAATACGCGGGACGGCAAAACGCCAGACTTCGCCACCCCCCGCCACGCCCGCGCTTTTGATAGACGCAGTATGGGGTTCCCCTTGTCTCGGACAAGGGTGTGATGCGCCAACAGGTACGCACAGTGAAGTGATCGACACATGGTGTGATGTGGTCCACGGTGTTGCCAGCGGTGCAACGGAAAGGAACGAGCGCTCATGCGCGAGATCCTCGGAAGGCGACGCAGGCTCCTGTCCCAGCGCAGCGACGGAAGGCCTGAATTGTTCAGCGCGGCCCTGACCTTCGCGACGGAATGGCAGTGGCCCGTACTCCCGGGTGTGGCACCGGACCCGGAGGGCCGGGCCCGCTGCGGATGCCCTGACCCCGAGTGCACGGTTCCCGGCGCCCATCCCTTCGACCCGGGCCTGCTCGCGGCCACCGCCGACGAGCGCATGGTGCGCTGGTGGTGGACCAACCGCCCGGCCGCGCCGATCATCCTGGCCACCGGCGGCAGCGCCCCCTGCGCGGTCAGCCTGCCGGCCCTGCCGGCCGCCCGCGCCCTGGCCGCGCTCGACCGCGAGGGCATGCGCCTCGGCCCGGTGGTCGCCTCGCCGACCCGCTGGGCGATCCTCGTGAAGCCGTACTCCCTGGAACAGCTGGGCGAACTGCTGTACGCCCAGGATCACGTCCCCGGCTCCCTCCGCTTCCACGGCGAGGGCGGCTACCTCGCCCTGCCCCCGTCCGAGACGGGTCACGGCGACATCACCTGGGAGCGGGCTCCGCTCCCCGGCTCGGCCTCCCCCTGGGTCCCTGACGTCGAGGCCGTGGTGGACGCCGTGGTCGAGGCCCTCACTCGTACGGGTGTGAGCGCACCCGAGTTGTAGGGGTGTCGGGCGCGGGCGGAACCAAGTGCCCGCGCTCGGTCGTTATCGTCCGCTTCATGAACCTTCGTCTGCTTGCCCTGTCGGGTGCTGTGGTGTGCGCGGTCGCGCTGCCTCTGGCCGTGGCCTCCGCGGGACAGGTGGGCGGAGGCCGTACGGTCGTACGCGATCTCGTACGCGTACCCGGAGCGTCCTCCGCGGTACGGCCTTCCGGGGCGGCTTCCGCGGCGGCTTCCGCTGTACGGCCTTACTCGGCGTCTTCCGGGGCGTCCTCCGCGGTACGGCCCTCCGCAGACTCCTCCGCCGCACGGCCGTCCGCGGCCGATGACTACTCGGCCGACGACTACAAGGCGCCCCTGGCCGACCCCGGCCGCTCCCCGCTGCTGCTGGGCCTGGCCACCGCCGCGCGCTGTGGTCCCGAACTGACCTCCCCCGACGGTGTCGAGGCGCAGACCTGTGTGCTCACGCAGGGCGAGGAGACCTGGGCGCGGACCTACTACCGCAATGCGACCGGTGCCGCGCTGGACGCCGCGCTCAGCTTCATGGAACCCGGCGGACGCACGGTGCGGCTGCACTGCTCGGTCGGCGCCGGGGACGAGCCGGACAGCTGCGAGACACCCCGGTCGCACACCGAGGGGACGCCGGTCGACTACACGGCGGTCGCGGAGTTCGCCCGGCGGGGCGGCGGACCACTGCTGCTGCGGGTCGGGAGCAACTCCGGGGAGACGAGGGGCAGTTGACGCGCGGCGGCGTTCCGTAAAGCTGCCCGGGCACAGAAAGACCCGGTTGCTGGCGACGGGGGATGCACCAGCAACCGGGCTATTGGAACCGTAACAAGAGATCGGCCGTTCGCAAATTCGACCGCGCCGCTCCCTGGCTTATTCGGACACCGATTCTCCTACCCCTGGGGGGAGTTGTGAGCGGAGCCGGTTTGGTTTGTGAAGATCGGTGCGGCTGACCGGTCGGTCAGCCGCACCGGTTTCGTCAACTCAGCGTGACCTGACGGTTGGTGAGGCCGCCACGGGCGCGGCGCTCGTCGGCGGTCAGCGGTGCGTCCGTGGCCAGAGCGCCCGCGAGCCGCTCGGCGAACTCGGCGGCCGGCTTCTCGACGTCGTCCGCGGTGACCCCGCTCGGCAGGTCCCAGACCGGCACGGTGAGGCCGTGGGCGCGGAAGGAACCGACGAGCCGGGTGCCCTCGCCGAGGCTCGACCTCCCGGCCGCGTGCAGTCGCGCGAGCGCGTCCAGAAGTTGCTCCTCGGGGTGCGGCATCACCCAGCGCAGGTGGTTCTTGTCCGGGGTCTCGCACCAGTAGGCGGCGTCGACACCGGTCAGCCGGACGGTCGGGATGGCCGCGGCGTTGGCCCGCTCCAGGGAGGCGGTCACCTCCTGCGTGGCGTTCTCCGCGTCCGGGACCCAGAACTCGAAGCCCTCGTGCACAACTGGCTCGAACGTGCCTTCGGGATCGAGGAGATCCTGCAGCCGCGGACCGTCGGCCGGAGCGCGCCGGCCCTCGACCGGGGTGCCCGGAGCCGCCGTGAGCGCGCGCTGGAGGGTGTCGGCGAGATCGCGGCTGATGTCGCCGGACGCCGTGTCGTTCTGCAGGCCGAGCAGTACCGAGCCGTCGTCGCGGCGCAGGGCGGGCCAGGCCATCGGCAGGACCGTGGCCAGCGTGACCGACGGGACGCCTTCGGGGAGACCGCTCTTGAGGGTCAGCTCGACCGTGGCCGCGGGGACCAGCTCGCGCAGCGCCACCCAGTCGCCCTCGCCCGCGAGGCCCTCGAACGGGCGGTGCACCAGCTCGGTCGCGGCCTGCGCGGCGGCCCGGCCGTGGCAGGCCTTGTAGCGGCGGCCGCTTCCGCACGGGCAGGGTTCGCGGGCACCGACGACCGGAATCTGACCATCAGCGCCTACGGCGCGGGCACCATCCGTGCTCTGAGGGCGCTTGGCCTTCGTCTGGGGTCGCTTCTTGGCCATCGTGGCTGTCTCCCGGTTACGGCTCGTCTCGTACGGGCGCGAGCCTAGCCGCTTGCGACTTGGCCGACGTGAGCCTGTGGACAACCACCGGGGTGTCCTTCACGGACGTCCGGTCCGGGTCGCCTCAGTCGAGATCGTCGAACGCGTCCGAGAAGTCCAGGTCGGGTATCGCGACCGACGGGGCCACGACACGCGTGGCGAAGTCGTCCCGGCGGTAACCGGCATCCGGATCGTGAACGTCCACGTGGACGATCACCCAGACCGTGACCTCGCCCCGGGCGTCGTCCCTGACGCCCCAGTCGTCGGCCAGCGCGGTGATGATGTTGAGCCCGCGGCCGCCGTGCGCGGTGACCGAGGGCGTGGCCGGAGCGGGGCGGGTGGGCCCGCCCCCGTCCGTCACCTCGACCGTGAGCCTGCCGCCCGCGTCCACCCGCCAGGCGGCGCGGACATCACCGTCCCCGGCCAGGGCGTCGCCCAGGGGCCGGCCGTGTTTGCACGCGTTGCTCAAGAGTTCGGACAGGATCAGTACGGCGTCGTCGATGACCGATTCCGCCACGCCACCCCTGCGCAGCTGCACGCGCATACGGTGTCTCGCTTTCCCCACGCCCGCAGGGCCATGGGGTACGGCCATGCTCGACGACGTGGGCACCTCCTGTGCCACCACCAACGCCACCCCCGAAACCTCCTTCGCCCCACGCCACGGAGTGGATGCCCCATTGGCCTGTACCGGAAACCGGCCAGTCACGTTCCGCCGACGCATTCGTCACGCTCGAACACGCACCGAACGCGCCGGGGCACACCCTGTGATGTGGAGGACGTCAGCGGCCCAGTCGGTCGAGCACCGCGCGCGGGCGGTTGGTGATGATGGCGTCGACGCCCAGCTCGACGCAGAGGTCCACGTCCTCGGGTTCGTTCACGGTCCACACATGCACCTGGTGGCCCGCCCGCTTCAGGCGCTCGATGTAACCGGGGTGGTTGCGCACGATCCGGATCGAGGGACCCGCGATCCGCACTCCCGCGGGCAGTCGGCCGTCCCGCAGCCGGGGCGAGACGAACTGCAGCAGATAGACCGTGGGCAGGGTCGGCGAGGCGGCACGCACGCGATGCAGCGACCGGGCCGAGAAGCTCATGACCCTGATCGGCGACTCGGCGGGCGAGGCCGGGGTGTCCAGGCCGAACCGCTTCAGGAGCAGCAGCAGCCGCTCCTCGACCTGGCCCGCCCAGCGTGTCGGGTGCTTGGTCTCGATCGCCATCTCCACCCGTCGCCCCGCGTCGGCGACGAGTTCGAGCAGCCGCTCCAGGGTGAGCACGGAGGTGTCCTCCCGGTCCTCGGGCCGGAACACCCAGTCCGGCTCCTCGTCTCGGGTGCGCCAGAACTCCCGCGTCCTGCGCGAGCCGAAGTCCAGGGCGGCGAGGTCGGCGAGCTCCAGGGCCGAGACCGCCCCGCGCCCGTTGGACGTACGGTTGACCCGGCGGTCGTGGACACACACGAGATGACCGTCGGCCGTGAGGCGGACATCGCATTCGAGGGCGTCCGCGCCGTCCTCGATCGCCTTCCGGTACGCGGCGAGAGTGTGCTCGGGAGCGTCTTCCGAGGCTCCGCGATGGGCGACGACTTGAGTCAGCTGCTGCCGTGCGTGGGTCACCGCGTCATGGTGCCACCGCTCGGGGGTACGCGTGCGAACGGAGGCATACGGATTGCGCCTCATTTGTCTTACATGGCCTATATAAAGAGCAGCCGCGGACCCACAGGCACCGCTTATGGTGCCCTGACGGCCCGTGGTAAAAGCTGACGGCATACAAAAGGACATGCACAGCTGACGCACGCCGGACACGAAAGCGGCACCGGCCGAGCGTGACCGTGTGCGACCGACAACCGACAGCCGTGGACCTAGGAGAGAAGCTGTGAGCACCGAGAACGAGGGCACCGCGGTACCCCCGGCCCCGTCTGCACCTCCCGTGCCGGTGGACGCTCCCGCGGCTTCGGCACCCCAGGCCTCCGACGCGGGCGCCCCCACCACCCCGATCCCGCCGCATTCCTCCGCCGGCCCCCAGGGCCCGGAACTCGTGCACGCGGGACCGGCTCCGGCGTACGCCTCGGCGCAGGGACAGCAGGGTGGCGCGGGCGGCCCCGAGGGCGCCTGGCCGCCGCCGCAGGCTCCGCAGGTTCCGGGCGGTGGGTCGTACGCCGACGGCGGTGCGGGTGGCGCTGGTCCGACGGGTGCCTGGGGTGCGGGCTACCAGCAGCCGACGCCGAAGCCGAAGAACGGCCGCGGCGGTCTCGTGGCCGCGATCCTGGTGGCCGCGCTGGTCGCCGGCGGCCTCGGCGGCGGTCTCGGCTACACCCTGGCCAAGAACAACGACAACGGCTCCTCGACGACCCTCTCCGCCTCCGACAGCGGCGGCAGCGTCAAGCGTGACGCCGGAACCGTCGCGGGCGTGGCGCAGCGGGCCCTGCCGAGCACGGTCACCATCGAGGCCGAGTCAACCAGCGGCGAGGGCGGCACCGGAACCGGCTTCGTCTTCGACACCCAGGGCCACATCGTCACCAACAACCACGTGGTCGCCGACGCGGTCGACGGCGGCAAGCTGACCGCCACCTTCCCGAGCGGCAAGAAGTACGACGCCGAGGTGGTCGGCCACGCGCAGGGCTACGACGTGGCGGTCATCAAGCTCAAGAACGCGCCGAGTGACCTCAAGCCGCTCACTCTGGGCAACTCCGACCAGGTGGCGGTCGGCGACTCCACGATCGCGATCGGCGCGCCCTTCGGCCTGTCGAACACCGTCACGACGGGCATCATCAGCGCGAAGAACCGCCCGGTGGCGTCGAGCGACGGCAGCGGCAGCAACGCCTCCTACATGAGCGCGTTGCAGACGGACGCGTCGATCAACCCGGGCAACTCGGGCGGCCCTCTCCTCGACGCGCAGGGCAATGTGATCGGCATCAACTCCGCGATCCAGTCCACCAGCAGCGGCGGCCTCGGCGGCACCAGCCAGTCCGGCTCGATCGGCCTCGGCTTCGCCATCCCGATCAACCAGGCCAAGTACGTCGCCCAGCAGCTGATCAAGACCGGCAAGCCGGTGTACGCCAAGATCGGCGCGTCCGTCTCCCTGCAGGACTCCACGGGCGGTGCGAAGATCACCACCGAGGGCGCCGGCGGCTCCGACCCGGTCGAGGCGGGCGGCCCCGCCGCCAAGGCCGGCCTCAAGCCCGGCGACGTGATCACCAAGCTGGACGACCACGTCATCGACTCCGGGCCCACCCTGATCGGCGAGATCTGGACCCACCAGCCCGGAGACAAGGTCAAGATCACCTACGAGCGCGACGGCAAGACCCACACGGTCGATCTCACCCTGGGCTCCCGCACCGGCGACAGCTGACCCCCACGCGCCCGCTCCGACCCGTTACTCTGTTCCCCGCGCCACGATCACCGGCGGCGCGGGGTGGGTTGCCCGAGCGGCCTAAGGGAACGGTCTTGAAAACCGTCGTGGCAGCGATGTCACCGTGGGTTCAAATCCCACACCCACCGCAGCAGGTCAGACACTTGCAGGTCGGAAGGGGTGCCACTCTCCGGAGCGGCACCCCTTCTGCGTACACCCTGTCTCACCCTGGCTCGCCCGTATCTCACCTTTGATCAGTGCGTATGGCCATCTGTGGGCCAGGATCAGGCTCATGCCTGGCATGAAGAACTATTTCCTGTGTTCAACGACGTGACGGGCTGACGGGCGTCTGTCGTGTGCCATCCGCTGGAGAGCGCCCAGCGAGACGAGCCTATTCGTAGCTTTTCCTGCAAAGACGGGAGGGGGTGGGTCGCCTATGGCTGTGCTCCTTAAGACTGGAGCCCAGGTCGGGCCTCCCCCCAGAGTCCTTGTGGCCTCGTGCGGGGCCGTCGAACCCTCCGGTTTTCCCGCTCCTCAGCCACTCGGCCTTTGGCGTCGGTGATCCGATCCCATGAAGCGCCCATCAGAAGTGGAACTGCGAGAGCAACGTCGTGACGCTGACGTTGCCCGTGTTGCCCTTGACCTGACCGTTGACGCAGGTCTGACCATGGGCCGGGTTACCGCTGCTGCCGACGTTCACGGAGTTGCCGCAGACGTTCGTAGCGGCTTCCGCAGTCCCGCCGGTCGCGGCGAGTCCGCCGAACGCCAGCAGACCGCTCACGCCCGCGACTGCGGCTATGCGCTTGAGCTTCATGTCGCCCTCCTACGGGGTTTGTTGACTACCCGCCCACTGGTTGAGCGTGGCGGCGAGCTCACAGCTTTGCGCTACCGGCGCCGCTTCTTCCCGCGCTGCCTCCGCACCTCCCTGTCGCCATCGGAGCCCAAGATTGGCTAACGAGTTTGGCTACTATCAGCAACCGCTCGCTTCGCGCCACCGAAGCGAACTCACCGCCACTTGGTGGGCGATGCCGCCTTTGGGGATGCAGGGTGGGAGGGTGGTTCGACCCCTGCTTCGACGATACGACCCGATGAATCAGGATAAAAGGGGTCTACTCGACGATCGGCTGAGGGTTGTCACTCCGTCCGGCCGCGACGGGCTGGTCACCCCTCGTCCAGCGCGACGGGCTGTCACCCCTCGTCCAGCGCGCGGGCAATCGGGCGGTTGGACTGCTGCTGGCCGCCCTTGAGGATCTTCGCGTAGAACCGGTACAGCACGGCAATGCTGTGGCCCACCATCCACTGTCGTCCGATGGGGTGCGCCAAGCTTCTGGCCAGGAAGGGAGCGTCTTTCGCGGACGACCTGGACGCCCCCGAAGAACGCCGCGGTGTACGTGCATGTCGGCGGCTGCTGGAACGCGGGTCCGCGGTCGAAGGGTGTCGAGCGGGACCAGCGGTGCGCGCGCTGGCCGAGGGCGTGACGGCATGCCCGCAGTGCCGGCCGGACACCGTGCTGGGCATCCTCGACTAGGCGCTTGGCGAGATGCCGACCCGACGCTCGACAGTGTGCGAAGACACCGATGTACACGAACTGCCGAAGAAGACCGCGGCCAACAAGACGGCGAAGCGTACTGGGGAATCAGCATTGGCAAGCCCTCGGTAAGTTGCGCGGGCCTACGTCCGGTCGCCTTCTTACCCGTGGTCTTCTTCGCGGCCGTCTTTTTAGCTGACTTCTCCTACAGGGCGCTGGTCAATAAGCCCGGATTGATCCTGAACATTTCGAGCTGCCCGCCAACGCGCCAATAAAGTGCACCATCGGAGTCTTGGCATACTCTGATGCCTCAAAGATTTCTTCGATCGGAACAATGTATGGCTTATTGCTGCCCTCTGCGCCACTTATAGTGGGCGGGCTCAACCATTTACCCCAACTTGAAGGCCATTTGACCAAATTACCATGCCTGTTGCCAACCCAGAAACTGACTTGACTATTTGAACCCGGAGTATTTCTTAGCCAGAAGTCCACTTCCTTTATCCGTGTGCGGTCATCCTGTTCTTTCCGATTGTACAGAACGCGCACAATGAGCGTTTGGCCGTGCGTCGTGCACGTACCTACCTGCTCTTTCGGTTCAGAGGGCGGCGCACCGGCTGGAGCTGCGGTGAAAGTTCCCATCGCAATCACGACCCCAAGGATGGGGAATATGGCGCGGATTTTATTCCTGTGGTCCCACTTTGAGGCCATGAGTCACCACCCACTGAGTAAATTCTACTGTTCGGTTATATATCGTCTACCTGATTCTTGGCCAGTCGCTCGTCCTCTGGGTCAATTTCAGCACCCTTCAATTGTGTCGACGAACTCATGGTTACTTTGTTCAGATCCACGTTACGGAGATCGGCGTTACGGAGATCCGCGCCGCTTATATCTGCACCATCGAGATCAGCTTCACTGAGGTCGAGCCCTCGCATGTCTGCCTTCACGAGATATGATCCTGGAAGTTTTGCAGGGTAAATATCTGCGCCACGCAGATCCGCCTCGGAAAGGTCCACGCCGGCCAGTTCGGTTTCCCTCAAGTCAGTGTCCCGCATGTCTGCCTGATGCAAAATGGCTCCATCTAGTTTCGCGCCCCTCAGTACAGAATTTCTTAAATCTGCGCCCTCAAGGTGTGAATTTTTCAATACTGCATGAGAGCAGTTTGATCCATGAAGATCCGCAGACGGGAGTTTCACGCCGGCCCAGTCCGCCCATTCAAATTCCCCTTCGCTCAATTTTGCTTCACTTACATTCGTTTCCCCCAGTCTTGTGCGCGACAAGTCAACCCTCACCTTGTTGTCGTCGTTGCTGGCGCGCTTGGCAAGGATTTCAAACGCAGCCTGCATGTCCGCCTTCTGGATGTAATCACCTGCTGGTCTCTTGGCTGAGGTAGGAGAACCGTCACGGAGAAAGCCGGCAAGCACATAGATGGTGGCTGGTTGGTCACGCTCAGAATCTTCCATAATCCTTTGCAAGGCCAGAACTGCCCCAAGGCGAACACCTAGTTTGTCTGACCCCATATTCTGCACGGCATCGTTGAATCGATCGGTTATCTGGCCCTGCCTGGAGAGTTCAAGCTGTCGTTCAACCTGGTCAAGTTGCGGCCAGGCCACCAAAGTGGTCGCCAGCGATCCGAGAGCTGCGGTGGTCGACACTGCCAAGCCGACGATCAATGCCACTCTTCCCTGAGCCCGGTTCGGCTCGCCGCCGGCGCCTGTACCTGAATCTCCCATACCTCCACTAAAACGCGCCCACTTGCCCTTCGCATCTTGGTGGAACCTGCTGTTCATTTACGTGTGATCACAGTGCTCCGTATTTCAATAGCTAGTAGCTGAGACTTTTTGTCTTTGATTAAACAAATTCGATAAAGGCCGTTCTCGGCCCTGTCTGGCTGCTGGCCGTCTGGTGTGGCGTCAGTGGATGAGAGCGCTATTAGCGGGTGCTGCGGAGCTGACACGCGTGCGAAGGCGTCCCGGGCACTAGCCGTGCGTATGTGGTCGGTCATTCGGATCCCAGCGACGATATTGCGGTGTACGGGCAGCGCAAGATTTTCGAAAGCAGGACAGTGCACGGTCGCCGGTGCTCCTCCAGAGGACATGCCTGATGCCCGCAAGGCGGACCTCATGGGCCATCTGTGGGCCAGCAGGGCAGGCGGGAGGTACCACGACGGCGTATGAGCAGGTCATCCCACACCCACCGCACGGTCAGGGGCCGTTGTGCTGCCTGTTGTCCGTCGCAAACCGTCGGTACCCTGCTGTTCCCCGCCCGATCGGGGACGCCGGGGGCACGGTCAGTCTTCGGTGGGACCAGGTGCCGTGAGGTCGATCCATATCCATGGCTTGTAGTGCCATGTGCGTACCTCGCCTATGACCAGGTCGATGGTCGCCCCTACGGGCGGCAGGTCCTGCGCGAGTCGCTGCACTCCCGGCTCGCTGCTGCGGCGAATCGTGTCCAGCGAGGCGCCCACGGGCTCGTATCCGTTGAGTTCTGCCGTGAGGCCCCACGGCTGGTGACTGGTGATCGTTGATCGGACTGTCTCGCCTTGTCGAAGCTCGCTGAGAGGGCGCCTTGATTCTTCGGCCATAAGGACATCCTCCTCCTCAACCCACGACTCGCCCCAGCTCCCATCCCGTCCGCCCTCGACCCACACGCCGTGGAGCGGGCGTGGTTCGTGGCTGGCCTCCAGAGCCCCGTCGTCCGTTTGAGGTTGTCTACAACTCGTAGTCCCGCGCCAGTTCCTCCCAGGCGATCTCCCGCAGCCCCTCCTGCGCGTCGCATCCCGACGGCACGCGCGCGTGGGGCTGGAACCAGATGATCGTGAGGTGGCTGCCGTAGAGGATGGGGTCGCGGGACGAGGTCAGGGCCGTGGAGCGGAAGACGCCGACGCAGGCGACGGCCGGCAGCATCTCGACCGGGCCGAAGGCGCCCGGGTAGTGGTCCGGGTACTCGTGCGGGGGCGGTACCAGGTGCACGGGGGCGGTCGGGTAGTCGTGCTCGGCCGATCGCAGCAGGCTTTTGATCCTCAGCTCGTTGACCGGTCTGCACGGGTAGCCGTCCAGCATCCCGCCGTACGTCGACGTCAGGCGCAGCTCCCCGAGGTCGACCCTGCGGCCGGAGGTCAGGACGAGCCGGGACAGGGTCATGATCGGCACTCTGTGGCGCTCCCATGGTTCTGGTGGTGCGGGTGGTGCTGATGGCTCCGTGGTGCTGTTCTACGGTCGGCGTCCCGTCATGCGCGCCGCCGACGCGATCGTCGCCCGTGCCTCGCGTTCCGTGAGTCCCGTGTGGAGGGCCGCGTCCACCAGGGGTGCGACCAGCGCCGGGCCGATGCCGTTCTCGTAGGCGCGGCAGGCGGCCCAGAAGAGGCGGGTGTTGCGCTGGCCCTCGTGGGCGGCGAGGACGAACTGGACCAGGCCCTGGCCCCGGTCGCCGGCCGAGGGGTGGGTCGCGGGGTGGGCCGGGCGTGGCGGGGGCAGGAGCAGTCGGAGCAGGGCCGGCGGGCAGGCCGCGGGGGCGAGGTGGGCGGTGCCGGGGGCCGTCGAGTAGGTGCCGTGGTCGGTGCGGGAGCCGGGGCCGACGAGGTAGCCGCCGGCACCCCGGATGTCGATGCCGGGGGCGAGGCGGCCGGCCGAGTTGGGGACGGCGGCGTCGGGCGGTCCGGTCAGCCAGAGGTGACGGCCGCCGCTCGGGGTCAGGACGACGACCGTGTCGGGGATCGTGAAGAGGTGGCGCAGGGCCAGTTCGCGCAGGGCCGCCGAGGAGTCCGTACCCGACTTGGTGTCCAGGTCGACGCCGATCAGATGGTGGGGTGGCAGACCGCACGCGATGCCGTAGCCCGTGGCCCAGGGGGCTGCCGCGAAGAGCTCGCGGATGCGGACGGGGTCGGTCGAGGCGTCGTAGACCCCGTGGCCGAAGGCGCCGCACTCGCCGTGGCAGCGGGTGGCCAGGGAGTCGTCGTCGCGGTGGGGGGAGCGCAGGGCCGGGAGCTTGGTGCGGGACAGGGGGATGACGGCCAGCCCGCGCTCGGCGGCTGACAGGGCGTGTGCGAGGGCCAGCGTCGTGGCCTGCCGGTCTGTGGTGGCCATGACTCCATGTTCGTACGTGTGTTCGAAAAAGGGAAGAGGTGGCGGGCTCGACGCGCCGAGGCTCGGGGAATGGCTGGAAAAGTGCCGGAACGCTTCCCCTGTTGTCCCACTTGGCAAGTAAAGGTCCGTATCGCTCCGGCTATGCGGCTGAAGTCGCGAAAGGGGTTTATCGACTTGTTCTCACGCTTCAGGGGGAATAACCGCTTCCGCTCTGGTTCGCCGGGGATTCGGTGGGCAACTCTGGTCTCGCGACGTCGTGCACAGCACCGGGGTGGTCGGCCAACTGCCCCGAAAGAAGCCTCACTTGACGTACTACCGGCTACCGGCAACAGGCCGGGTTCTGGAGGAAACACCATGGCAAGCATCCGTACCGCCCGCGTCATCGCCGCCGTCTCCGCCCTCCCGCTCGCCGCCACACTCTTCACCGGCGTCGCGGCGGCGGACAACGGAGGCTTCGCGGACGACGGATCGAACGCGGGTGTCGCGAGCATCGTCGGCAGCGGTGTCGGACACGACAACAACGGCAACTCGTCCACCACACAGCAGAGCGCCGTCGGCTCCGGGGCGTCGGCCCAGAGCAACACGGCTCAGGTCAAGGGCTCCGCGTTCACGGCCGTCAATCAGGGGAACAACAACACATCCGTCACCTTCACCCCGCTGTGGTGGTGATCCAGGAGGGGTGACCGGCCCTCGACGGGGGGTGCTTCGTGGGGTGGGACATGTCCGCGCGGCGGTGCTTCGGCGCCGCCGCGCAGGCGTGTTCGCGGGTGCGGGGACGCCGTTTCCGTGGGTGTGGTCATGGTGTGCCCGCGTGCACTGCGACAGCCTTGACACCGCATCTGATCTGACGGACAGTCAGGAAATCTTGTGGACGTGGACAAGGAGGTTGGCGTCATGGCCGACGATCCGGACGACGACCCGACGGCGCTGCCGAAGCCCCACGGTCCCGGCGGCACGCCGGCAGCCTCGCCCCAGCCCAGCCCTCCGGCAGCTCGGCCCCAGCGCCACGTTCCGATGACCTCCCCCCCTCCCAGCCCCCCGGCGGCCCAACCCCCGTCCCACCCCCCGGCGGCCCAACCCCCGCCCCCAGACCCGGCGGACGACCTGCTGACCCGCCTCAAGGGCTACGAAGGGCACCCCGCCGCCGTCTCCGCCACCGGCAAGGACCCCGTCAACCTCCCCATGATCCGCCACTGGTGCGAGGCCCTGGGGGACTCCCACCCCGCCTACGCCGGCCCCGACGCCGTCGCCCCGCCCACCATGCTCCAGGCCTGGACGATGGGCGGTCTGACCGGTCACGCGGGCAGATCGTCGGCGTACGACGAACTCCTCGCCCTCCTCGACGCGTCGGGCTGCACGTCGGTCGTCGCCACCGACTGCGAGCAGGAGTACCTCCAGCCGCTGCGCCCCGGCGACGAGATCACCTTCGACGCGGTCATCGAGTCGGTCTCCGCCCGCAAGACCACCAGACTCGGCACCGGCCACTTCGTCACGACGCGTACCGATGTCCGCGTGGGCGAGACCCTCGTCGGCACCCACCGTTTCCGCATCCTCAAGTACGCGCCCGCGCAGCGGAGGAAGACCGCTCCCCGGCCCCGCCCCGTCGTCAACCGTGACAACGCCGGCTTCTGGGAGGGCGTCGAACAGCACAGGCTCCTCATCCAGCGGTGCACCGCCTGCGCGACCCTCCGCTTCCCGTGGCTGCCGGGCTGCGCCCACTGCGGCGGCCCCGACTGGGACACCGTCGAGGCGAGCGGAGAGGGGACCGTCTACTCGTACGTCGTCATGCACCATCCGCCCTTCCCGGCCTTCGACCCTCCCTACGCCGTCGTACTCGTCGAACTCGCTGAGGGCGTGCGGATGATCAGCAACGTGGTCGGGACGCCGTACGACAAGGTGCGGATCGGGATGCCGGTGCGGCTCGCCTTCCGCTCCTACGACGGTGATCTCACCCTTCCCGTCTTCCGTGCCGCCGCAGAGGAGGCCGCCGTATGAGAACGGGCGACGAGCTGCCGCCCCTGGAGATCCCGGTCACCCGCACGCTGATCGTCGCGGGCGCGATCGCCTCCCGGGACTACCAGGACGTGCACCACGACCCGGAGTCGGCCCGGCAGAAGGGCTCCCCGGACATCTTCATGAACATCCTGACGACCAACGGGCTGGTGGGTCGCTACATCACCGACCACTTCGGACCGCGGACCGTACTGAGGAAGGTGGCCATCAGGCTGGGCGTGCCCAACTACCCCGGCGACACCATGGTGCTGAGCGGGACCATAGAGGCCGTCGAAGGCGCCACCGCGACCGTCCGGATCGTCGGATCCAACGGCATCGGCAACCACGTGACGGGCACGGTCACCTTCTCCCTCAGGGACGCCTGCCCCATCGGGGACGACATCTCCCCCAGGGACGCCGAATGAGCACACGCGCGCGTGACCGGCTCGGCGGCCTGGCCGCGATCGCCGGCATCGGGGCCACGGAGTTCTCCAAGGACTCCGGCCGCAGCGAACTGCGCCTGGCCGCCGAGGCGGTCCGCGCGGCGCTCGACGACGCGGGACTCACGGCGGCCGACGTGGACGGCATGGTCACCTTCACCATGGACACCAGCCCGGAGATCACCGTCGCCCAGGCCTGCGGGATCGGCGAGCTGTCCTTCTTCTCCCGCGTCCACTACGGCGGCGGCGCGGCCTGCGCGACCGTCCAGCAGGCGGCGCTCGCGATCGCGGCGGGTGTGGCCGAGGTCGTGGTCTGCTACCGCGCCTTCAACGAACGCTCCGGCCGCCGCTTCGGCTCCGGCGTCCAGCACCGCGAACCCTCCGCCGAGGGAGCGGCCCTCGGCTGGTCCCTCCCCTTCGGCCTGCTCACCCCGGCCTCCTGGGTGGCGATGGCCGCCCAGCGCTATCTGCACACCCACGGCCTCACCCCGGAGGCCCTCGGCCATGTGGCGGTGACCGACCGCGCGTACGCGGCCACCAACCCGGCCGCATGGTTCCACGGCCGCCCCATCACCCTCGCCGACCACGCGGCCTCCCGCTGGATCGTCGAACCGCTCAGGCTTCTGGACTGCTGCCAGGAGACCGACGGCGGTCAGGCGATCGTCGTCACCTCCCTCGCACGCGCGCGTGACCTCCCCCACCGGCCCGCCGTCGTGGCGGCCGCCGCTCAGGGCGCGGGCCGCGCCCAGGAACAGATGACCAGCTTCTACCGCGACGACCTCACCGGCCTCCCCGAGATGAACGTCGTCGCCCGCCAGCTCTGGCGCACCTCGGGCCTGGCCCCCGAGGACATCGACGTGGCGATCCTGTACGACCACTTCACCCCGTTCGTCCTGATGCAGCTGGAGGAGTTCGGCTTCTGCGCGAAGGGAGAGGCGGCGGACTTCGTACGTGAGGCCCGGCTCCCCCTCAACACGCACGGCGGCCAGCTGGGCGAGGCCTACCTCCATGGGATGAACGGCATCGCGGAAGCCGTACGACAACTGCGGGGGACGGCAGTGAACCAGATACCGGGGGCGGGACGCGTGCTGGTGACGGCGGGGACGGGGGTGCCCACCTCCGGGCTGGTGCTCACCACGGACGGGTGACCCCGCAGGGGTAAACCCGCAGTAGACGTGCGCCCCTCGTCCACCTTCAGGAGGTGCAGTCAGCCCCACCTCTACAACCTGAGGGGGAGTCCTCTTCGGGACCTGTGGCCGATGAGCGGCGGCGGTCGCGAATCTAGCGTGGAGCCATGACCACACCCGTCTGCACCAGCGCTTCGAAGGCCGCCGTACCGGCGACGCAGACCCTCGCGTACCCCTCGTTCGCCTCGTACGTGAAGGCCCGCCAGCCGGTGCTGCTGCGTACCGCCCGGTCGCTGACCGCGAACCCGAGCGACGCGGAGGACCTGCTGCAGACCGCCCTGACCAAGACCTATGTCGCCTGGGAGCGCATCGAGGACCACCGGGCCCTCGACGGCTATGTGCGCCGAGCCCTGCTGAACACGCGCACCTCGCAGTGGCGCAAGCGCAAGGTCGACGAGTTCGCGACCGACGAGATCCCCGAGCCCGACCCCGTGCCCGGCGACGACGACCCGGCCGAGCAGCAGGCGCTGCACGACGCGATGTGGCGGGCGATCATGAAGTTGCCGGCCCGGCAGCGGGCGATGGTCGTCCTCAGGTACTACGAGGACCTGAGCGAGGTGCAGACGGCCGAGGTGCTCGGAGTCTCCGTCGGGACCGTGAAGTCGGCGGTCTCGCGCGCGCTGGGCAAGCTCCGCGAGGACCCCGAACTGGTGCTCACCCGGTAGGGAACGCCGGCGACGCCAGGCCGACAGGAGCTCCAGAACGCCGGGAACGCCCGGGAACCGTTCGTGACGGTCGGCCGTTGTGAGGGCATCGTGACGTGATCGATCGCCCGGCTCTAGTGACATACCGCGCGGTATGTGCGCAGAATCGGCGCATCCCTTACTACCGCGTAGGCAATGTCGCCCCCGGGAGGACGCCGTGCTGAGCACCATGCAGGACGTACCGCTGCTGATCTCCAGGATCCTGACCCACGGGTCGTCGATCCACGGCACCTCGGAGGTGACCACCTGGACCGGCGAGCCGGAGCCCCACCGCCGCTCCTTCGCCGAGGTCGGCGCCCGCGCCGCCCAGTTGGCGCACGCCCTGCGCGAGGACCTCGAGGTCGTCGAGGACGAGCGCGTGGCGACCCTCATGTGGAACAACGCCGAGCATGTCGAGGCCTACTTCGCGATCCCCTCCATGGGCGCGGTCCTGCACACTCTCAATCTCCGCCTCCCGGCCGACCAGCTGACCTTCATCGTGGGCCACGCCGCCGACCGGGTCGTCATCGCCAACGGCTCGCTGCTCCCCCTGCTCGCCCCGCTGCTCCCGCACCTCAAGACGGTCGAGCACGTGGTGGTCTCAGGGCCCGGCGACCGCACGCTCCTCGACGGCACCCACGCGCGCGTGCACGAGTACGAGGACCTGATCGCCGGCAAGCCCACCACCTACGACTGGCCCGAGCTGGACGAGCGCCGGGCCGCCTCCATGTGCTACACCTCCGGCACCACGGGCGACCCCAAGGGCGTGGTCTACAGCCACCGTTCGATCTATCTGCACTCCATGCAGGTCAACATGGCCCAGTCGATGGGCCTGACCGACCAGGACACCTCGCTCGTGGTCGTCCCCCAGTTCCACGTCAACGCCTGGGGCCTGCCGCACGCCACCTTCATGACCGGCGTCAACATGCTGATGCCGGACCGCTTCCTGCAGCCCGCGCCCCTCGCCGAGATGATCGAGCGCGAGCGGCCGACCCACGCGGCCGCGGTCCCCACCATCTGGCAGGGCCTGCTCGGCGAGCTCACCGCCAAGCCCCGTGACGTCTCCTCCCTCACCCAGGTCACCATCGGCGGCTCAGCCTGTCCGCCCTCCCTGATGGAGGCCTTCGACAAGCTGGGCATGCGGGTCTGCCACGCCTGGGGCATGACGGAGACCTCCCCGCTCGGCACCGTCGCGCGCCCGCCGGCCCATGTGGTCGGCACGCCCGAGGAGTTCGCGTACCGCCTCACCCAGGGCCGCTTCCCGAGCGGCGTCGAGGCCCGCCTCACCGGCCCCGGCGGCGAGCGCCTGCCCTGGGACGGCGAGTCCGCGGGCGAGCTGGAGGTCCGCGGCCCCTGGATCGCCGGCGCCTACTACAACGGCCCGGACGCCGAACCCCTGCGCCCCGCCGACAAGTTCAGCGAGGACGGCTGGCTGAAGACGGGCGACGTCGGCACGATCTCCGCCGACGGCTTCCTCACCCTCACCGACCGCGCCAAGGACGTCATCAAGTCCGGCGGCGAGTGGATCTCCTCGGTCGAGCTGGAGAACGCCCTGATGTCCCACCCGGACGTCACCGAGGCCGCGGTGGTCGCCGTCCCCGACGACAAGTGGGGCGAGCGTCCCCTCGCCACGGTCGTCCTCAAGGAGGGCTCCACGGCCGACTTCGAGTCCCTGCGCGCCTTCCTGGCGAGCGATGTCTGCAGGATCGCCAAGTGGCAGCTTCCGGAGCGCTGGTCGATCGTCGAGGCGGTTCCGAAGACGAGCGTCGGCAAGTTCGACAAGAAGGTGCTCCGCAAACGCTACGCGGAGGGGGAGCTGGACATCACCCAGCTCTGAGAAGCCTCAGGGGTACGGCGATCAGGGCGCCCCGGGCCGGAACCCGGAGCCCTGATCGCCGTACGGCTGTCGTCACCGCCGACGGGCTCACCGGCGACGATGGCCTATGGCTGCCGTCACCGCCGTATCGACGTGGCGAGCCACCCCAGCCCCAGCCACACCCCGGCCACCGCGCAGACCCCGCCCCAGCCCCACCATCCGAAGGCCGACCCGGCGAGCGCGGACGCGGTCGCGCCGCCGGCGAAACCGGCCACGACGTATGCCGTGTTGGCGGTGGCCGGGGTCGAGGTCGTCGTCAGGGCGAGGGTCTGGTTGGCCACGTGGGAGGCGACCAGGGCCGCGTGGACGGCGATCGCGGCGACGAACAGCGCCCACATGACGTGGCCGCCGAGCCAGAACAACGGCACGGACACGACGGCGAGCAGATACGCCGACCGTACGACCTTGGCGGCGCCGAAGCGGTCCACGAACCCGCCGGCCAGCGGCGCCACGACGCTCGCGGCCAGCCCGAAGAGGCCGAAGAGCCCGGCGGTGGCGGTCGACAGGTCGTAGCCCGGGCCGGTCAGCAGGAGGGCCAGCGAGGTCCACAGCGCGCTCCAGGCGCCGTACATCCCCGCCTGCCGCACGCACGCGCGCCACAGGTCGGGCGAGCGGCGGACGACGGACGGCAGGGCGGCGAGTCCCGAGAAGAGCGGGCCGGAGCGGCGCACCCGCTCCGCGGGCAGGGCGTACGCCGTCGCGAGGCCGAGGACGGCCGTCAGGGCGGCCGCGCCCACGAACACCACCCGCCAGCCGAAGGCCTGTCCGATCAGTCCGCCGAGCACCCGGGCCGCGACGACCCCGGTGAACAGGCCCGCGATGACGGCCGAGACATGGCGGGCCCGGCGGTCGGCGGGGGCGCGCTGGGCGACCAGCGGGACCAGCAGCTGGGGGACGACGGTGGCCGCGGACGCGACCAGGACGGCGGCCGCGAGGGCGGTGGTGCCGGTGGCGAGCGCGGCGGCGGTCAGGGCCGCGGTGGTGACGAGCGAGAGGACGGCGACCAGGCGCCGCCGGTTCACGCTGTCGCCGAGCGGGGCGAAGACGAGCAGGCCGAAGGCGTAGCCGAACTGTGCGACCGAGGCCACCCAGGCCACCGCGGAGGGGGTCGAGCCGTAGTCACGGGCGATGAGGGGGAGCAGCGGGGCCGCGAGGTAGATGTTGGCGGCCGTGACGGCGGTGCAGACGGCGATGAGGACGAGGAGGAGCGAGTTCGCGCGCCGGGCGGGGGCCTGCGTGGACCGTCCGACGGTGACAGTTGCTGTCGGCATGACCGGGGTCCTTCGAGTCAGATCTAACAACTAACTGGTTGGTTGGTGATCGGCTCAACAGTCTGGAAGCTCCTCGGATTCCCTGTCAACCAAATAGTTGGTTACTTTCCTGGGCTGCCTCTACCCTGGCCCCATGGCAGCAGCAAGGGACCCCGAGGCCACGAAAGCCCGGATCTTCGAGGCGGCGGTCGCCGAGTTCGCCCGCCACGGCATCGCCGGCGCCCGCATCGACCGCATCGCGACCGAGGCCAAGGCCAACAAGCAGCTGATCTACGCCTACTTCGGCAACAAGGCGGAGCTGTTCACGAAGGTCCTGGGCAAGGCCATGCTGGATCTCGCGGTCGCCGTCCCGGTCGACCCGGACGACATCGAGAGCTGGATCGACCGCCTCATGGACTACCACGAGGCCCACCCCGAGGTGCTGCGCCTGCTCTTCTGGGAGGGCCTGGAGTACGGCTCGGGCACCGAACTGCCCGACGAGACCGAACGCCAGGAGCACTACCGCCGCAAGGTCGCGACGCTCCGGGACGGCCAGGAGAGGGGTGTCGTCACCGACGCGATCCCGCCCCGCGACCTGCTGTTTCTGCTGATCGCGGTGGCCAACTGGGCCGCCGTGGTCCCGCAGATGAAGCGGATCCTGGTGGGCGGCGAGCCCGCGGACCGGGAGCGGCTACGGGCATCGGTGAAGGAGGCGGCACGCCGACTGGTGGCCAAGTAAAGGTACTCAGGGTCGCCGGAAGGTTTTTCAGGGGCGCGGGGAACCGCGCGACAAGCCACGACGGCGCAGCAGCCGCCCGACGGCATGCCGGGGCACCTCGGAGGGCGTACCGAGTCGGAGGGCGCCCTCAGTCGCAGTCGGACGGCGCCCTCAGTTCGTCCCGATCCTGGCCAGCAGATCCACGATCCGCGCCTGAACCTCCGCACTCGTCGACCGCTCGGCAAGGAACAGAACCGTCTCCCCGGACGCCAGCCGAGGCAGATCCGCCTGATCCACAGCCGCCGTGTACACCACCAACGGCGTCCGGTTCAGCTGCCCGTTGGCCCGCAACCAGTCCACGATCCCGGCCCTGCGCCGATGCACCTGCATGAGGTCCATCACGACCAGGTTCGGCCTGAGCTGCCCGGCCAACGTCACCGCGTCCGCGTCACTGGCCGCGCGGGCGACCTGCATCCCGCGCCGCTCCAGCGTCGCGGTCAGCGCCAGCGCGATCTCCGCGTGCTCCTCGATCAGCAGCACGCGCGGAGGGTGCTGCTCGCTGTCCCGCGGCGCCAGCGCCTTCAGCAGTACGGCGGGATCGGCGCCGTAGGCCGCCTCCCGCGAGGCCTGCCCGAGCCCGGCGGTCACCATGATCGGCACCTCGGACGCCACCGCCGCCTGCCGCAGCGACTGGAGGGCGGTCCGCGTGATCGGCCCGGTCAGCGGGTCCACGAACAGCGCGGCGGGGAACGCCGCGATCTGCGCGTCGACCTCCTCGCGCGACTGCACGATGACGGGCCGGTACCCACGGTCGCTGAGCGCCTGCTGGGTCGTCACGTCCGGCGCGGGCCACACCAGCAGCCGCCGCGGGTTGTCCAGCGGCTCCGGGGGCAGCTCGTCGTCCATCGGCTGCGGCCGCGGGGTGTCCGGGATCTCGACGGCCCCACCGGGACCGTCCAGCGGCTCGGGCCCCTCGGCGGCGTTCTCGTCCGGCGCCCCTATGGCGTACGACCGCCCGGCCGCCTCGGTGGCGTGCGCGAGCCGCGACTGCCCGGCCAACGACGGCTGCGGCTGCGGTGCCTGCGCCGGTACGGCCTGCTCGGCCGTCGGATGCGAACGCGCTCCCTGCTCCGGCACCGCGGCAGCGGGGTCGGGCCGGGTACCGAGCTTGCGCCGCCGCCCCGAGCCACCGGCCTGGTGCGGCGGAGGCGTGGCGGCCCCCGGCTGCTGCACGTGGGCCGCCTGCCGGGTGAACGGCACCCCCTGACCGAGGGTCCGCACACTGATCGCCCGCCCCTGGGTGGAGTTCGGGTCGACGGGTGCGGCGGGGGCAGCCGCGGCTTCGGCGGGCAGCGGCTGCGCGCCCCTGGCCCCCTCCACGGACAGAGGCGGCGTGACGGGCGACGGAGCGGGTTGAGCCGTTACGGGGGCCTGCGCGGGCGGGGGCGCGGGCTGGTTCGGGGGTACGGCGGTGGCGGCGCCGTTCGCCGGTACGGGGGTGCCGGCGCCGGAGCTGTCGTGGCCGGGGGGCCACGGCTGGGGAGCGGGCGTGGCCGGTGCCGGTGCCTGGGCCGGTGCCTGGAGCTGGGGCTGCGGCGCCTCGGCAGGGAGGGGTTGTCCGGGGGCCGGTACGGGCTGGGCCGGGGCCGCCTGGAGAGGCGAGGCCGGGGCGGGCGCGGTGTGCGGGATCAGGCCGGCCTGTCCGGTCGCGTTCTGCACCGGGACACCCGGGAACTGGGCCGGCGGCACCAGGCCTGGGGCCTGCTGGGCAGGAGCCGTAGGAACTTCCACGGGCACGGGCGTGCCGGGGGCGCCTGCCTGAACACTCTGTGCCGCCGGTGCGGGTGTGCCGGCCGTCGCTTCCGCGGGCTGTCCCACGGCCCTTCGGCGGCGGCCCGTCGGCGCGGTCGTGGGGTGCGGCTGCGGCGGGGTGTGGTCGTCGGCCTGGTCGTGCGGAACGGCGTCGTGCCGGCCGTCGCCACCGTGTGCGTCGGTGGGGAGGGGCTGGACGAGGCCGTTGGCGGGGGCGGAGAAGGGAGCGGGGGCGGGAGCGGCCGTCGGGATCGGGGCCGCCTGCAGCTGACCCGGAGCTGGGATCTGACCCGGAGCTGGGATCTGACCGGGCACGTGCGGCTGTCCGAGAGCCTGTCCCGGCAGCTGGCCCTGACCGGGCACCGGCACCTGTCCCGGGAGCTGCCCCTGAGCCGCGACCTGCCCCTGAGCCTGGCCCGGCGCCGCGGCGGTCTGACCCTGTGCCTGTGCCTGTGCCTGTCCCTGTGCCGGACCCGCCGTGTCCGTGCCGTCGGCCGGTCGGTCCGCGTCGGCGGGCGGGAGGGCGAAGACCGAACGGGGGGCCGCCTCCTGCGCGGCCGCGCGCTCCGACGCGGCCGCGAGGGCGCGCCGCCGGCGTCCGTCCTGTTGAGGTGTTCCGTCGCCGGTCGCACCCTGCCCGGCGAGCTGGAGCTCGCCCTGCGGCCGACCCGGCTCGGCGGAGCCACCGGCGGGCAACGCCGCCGGCAGCGCGTGCTGTTCGCCGCCGTCGTGGCGGGCCCGACGCCCGGCCGGCACTGGTACGCCCTGCGGCGGCACGGTCCCGCCGAGACCGGTGTTCACGGCCGCGGATCCGGCGCCGTGCTCGCCGGCCATCACCACGGCACCCTCGGACACCCCCGCTTCGGCGCCCTCGGCACCTTCGGCGGGCCGTCCACGGCGCCGCCCCGTACCGCCGGAGCCGTCCCCGTCGTCACCGACGGCCTGCGCGGGTACGGACACGAGCTGTTCCTGCTCGCCCCCCGCCCGCCGCCTGCGCCGCCCGGTGGGCGGCCCGGACTCGTCGGTCGCGGCGAGCACGTCGGCGTCCAGGAAGGAGTCGGTGGAGGAACGCCGGGCCCGCCGCCGCCCGCCGCCGTCGGCAGGGGTGGCATCCATGGGGGCGCTCTCCACGGGGGAGACCACCGCGGGGGCGGCCTCCAGCGCGGCCGGACCGGGAGCCGCGACGGCCCCCGCCCCACCGCCGATGGGGACTTCGAGGACGTACGCGCTGCCGCTCATGCCCGGCACCTCGTGCGTCTGGAGCACACCGCCGTGGGCGCGCACGATCCCGCGCACGATCGGCTCGTGCACCGGGTCTCCCCCGGCGTACGGCCCGCGCACCTCGATCCGCACGCCCTCACCGCGCTGGGCGGCCGCCACTACGACGGTGTTGTCCATGTAACCGCCCGCGGACACGGGGGAGTTCCCGGTCGCGTCGACCCCGGCCACGTCCGCGATGAGATGCGCGAGCGCGGTCGCGAGGCGCTGGGCGTCGACCTCGGCCTCGATGGGCGGCGCGTGCACGGCGAACTGCACGCGCCCCGGCCCGATGAGCTCGACCGCGCCGTCCACACCGGCGGCGACGACCGCGTCGAGCATGACGTTCGTACGGACGATGTCGTCGGTGCCCGCGTCGAGGCGCTGGTAGCCGAGGACGTTGTCGATGAGGTTGGTGATGCGGGAGTAGCCGGCCGAGAGGTGGTGCAGGACCTGGTTGGCCTCGGGCCACAGCTGTCCGGCGTCGTCGGCGGCGAGCGCGGACAGTTCGCGGCGCAGTTCGTCGAGGGGCCCGCGCAGGGAACGCCCGAGCAGGGTGAGGAGCTGGTCGTGCCGGCCGGCCAGGGCCTCGTAGCGGTCCTTCTCGCGCTCCCCGAGCGCGGCGTACCGCTCCTCGCCGGCGCCGATCTCCTCGTCGTGCCGCTCCTGGAGCTCCTCCAGCTCGGTGATGTGCTTCTGGCGCAGGGCAGTGAGCTCGGAGGCGTGATCCTCCTCCAGCCTCTCCAGCTCCTCCGCGTGGGCCTTCTCGGCGGTGGACTTCTCGTCGGCCAGGGCGTCGTAGGGACGGCGGTCGGTGAAGGTGAGCACGGCGCCGACGAGCTGGTCGCCGTCGCGCACGGGCGCGGTCGTCAGATCGACCGGGACCTTCTCGCCCTTCTTCGACCACAGCACCTGTCCGCGCACCCGGTGCTTGCGCCCGGAGCGCAGGGTGTCGGCGAGCGGCGACTCCTCGTACGCGAAGGGGGTGCCGTCGGCGCGGGAGTGCAGGATGAGGTCGTGGAGCTCGCGGCCGCCGAGGTCGCTGGCCCGGTAACCCAGTATCTGGGCGGCGGCCGGGTTGACGAGCACGATCCGCCCGTCGGTGTCGGTCCCGACGACACCCTCGGAGGCGGCCCGCAGGATCATCTCGGTCTGCCGCTGCGAACGGGCCAGCTCGGCCTCGGTGTCGACGGTCCCCGTCAGATCCCTGACGACGAGCATCAGCAGCTCGTCGCTGCTGTAGCCGTAACCGTCGTAGGCCTGCTGGCCGTTCTCGAGGTTGGCGCTGGTGACCTCGACGGGGAACTCGCTGCCGTCGGTCCTGCGCGCCACCATCCGGGTCGGCTTGGTGCGCCCGCGCGGGTCCATGTGGTCGGGCCGCCGCATGGAGCCCGGGATGAGCCGCGAGTCGAACTGTGGCAGCAGATCGAGCAGCCCGCGCCCGACCAGCGCGGTGCCCGGCGCCTCGAACGCCTCCAGCGCGATGGTGTTGGCGTTGACGACGGTCCCATTGGCGTTGACCAGCACCAACGCGTCGGGAAGTGCGTCGAGTATGGCTGCGAGGCGAGCAGCGCCTCGGGATGGCCTGCTGCTCACGAGACGCTTCCTCCCTGTTACCGCACCTTGCCGACCGCTCGGGCCATCTTGCCAAGGGGCCCGCGACGTGTCACGCGAGGGAGTCTAAGCGCAGCGCCTCCGCGGGGGTGCCGGATGAGAGGGAGGTCGCACGACGAAGTGAAGTAGAACGTGTGACCGCCTGCCGGGGGCTACGTGCCCGCGCCGGGGAGGAGCGGCACGAACCGGTCCCAGCGCGCGGTCTCGCACCCGTTGCTCCGGTCGAACCTGGCGTCCACGGGGCGCCCGGCCCAGGTCCCCGTGACATGGGCGGTGGCGGGACCGCCGTAGAGCATCGTGCAGAGGCTGCCCTCGGGGACGGGCGCGAAGGTGTCGCGCCCCCACCGGGTGTTCCTGTCCAGGCCGGCGCACGCGCCCGCGGGGTCGGGGTGGGTGCCGCGCGCGGGGTGACAGTCGACCTCGAAGGTCCCGTCGGCACCGCTGCCCGCGTCCCGGACGGTGACGGTCAGATGATCGCCGGTATCGGTGTACGCCGATGCGGGGACGGGCGACAGGGCGGCGAGGAAGAGAGGGAGCGGGCTCAACCGGGCGAGCCGGCCGATCCGGGTGACGTATGACATGCCCTGACTAACGGCGGACGCGGCCGTACGTTGCGCGGAAGCACTTTGCCCTGCGCCCCGCCCGCCTAGTACCGTGGGAGTCGATTGGTGGCACGACCTCCGGCTGTGTCATCATCTGCACGCACCACTCGCGCTCGCGCGGGCGGCTGTGCTGGAGGCGTCGCCTAGTCCGGTCTATGGCGCCGCACTGCTAATGCGGTTTGGGACTTAAATCCCATCGAGGGTTCAAATCCCTCCGCCTCCGCGCAAGATCACCGAAGCCCCGGTCCGAGCGACCGGGGCTTCGTCGTTCCCGACCGTTCTCGATCTCGCTCAGATGTGCGTTTCCGCAGCTCACAAGGGGTATGGCAAACGGATTTCACATGCGAGCGGCAGTCATGTAATGTTCTTCCTGTCGCCGCGAGCGGCCCGGAAGGGCAAGGAACGGCGAGAAAACAGAACAAGCACTCGTAGCTTAACGGATAGAGCATCTGACTACGGATCAGAAGGTTGCAGGTTCGAATCCTGCCGAGTGCACACACTTCAAAGGCCCCGCCGGTTCATCCGGCGGGGCCTTTGACATCGGCTGACATCAACGCGGCCCCGAAACGCCGATCACTCCTCGGTGTCCGGCTCCTGCTCGCAGACGTTCCGAGTCGTTGCGGTTTGTCATCGCTACGTGGACGACGTCCCTTGGTCCACGCGAGCGACCTATCGTGAACCGGATGAACGACGAGATCGGCGATCTGCCCGCCCGAAGCGAGAACGAGCCTCAGTGAGAATCACCCCCGCCCAACCGAGCGACGTGTCCAAGCTGCTGGCCTTCCGGTCGGAGGCCGCAGCCTGGCTTTCTCGCCTCGGAACCGACCAGTGGCAACGGCCGTACCCGGCGGACAGGCTGTCGGACACCGTAGAGGAGGGGACTGTCTTCATGGTCCGGGACGGTGGCGCGACGGTGGCGACCATCACCCTGACCCTCAAGGTGGAGCCGGGCCTCTGGACAGAGCAAGAACTCTCCGAGCCTTCGATGTTCATCAACAAACTCTCTGTCGCGCGAACGCACGCCGGCCAGAACATCGGCGGCCGTCTGCTCGATTGGGCCGGAGACCGTGCCTGTCGAGCCGGGGCCAAATGGCTCCGGCTCGACGCGTGGACGACCAACGAGGATCTACAGGCGTACTACCTCCGCCAGGGGTTTGCGTACGTCCGCACGGTCTTGGACGGGTCGGCGATCAACGGAGGGCCCCGGGTTTCAGGTTGGCTGGCCCAGCGGCCAACGCACCCGGCCGAGCACGGCTTCGTGGACGAGACCCCGGTGTCGGAACGTCTGGGTGACGGTTAGCCCGGCATCGTCATGCCCCCGGGCCCCTACGAAACGGGTTGTCCCTGCGGGGGCAGGTTCGCGCCGGCTCCAGCGGGAGTGACGGATCGGCGTGGCGTCATCTGGCCGGCCAGCCGTTCCAGGTTCTCCCACAGGCGGGGCTCGCCGTGCGCCTCTCGCTGCGTCTCCATCCAGGGCCGGTAGTTGTTCCAGACGGCGATGATGAGACCTCCCCATGCCTCGTCGATGATTTCTGGGTCGAAGGCGTCCGACTGCGCGCCGACAGCCAGGAAGTTGAACATGGTGAGGTAAGCCGTGATCAGTTTCGTCGTTGGCTCGTCACCTGCCAGCGAGAGGCTGACCAGGGCCGCGATGGCCTCGTGATCCCGTTCGTTGGGTATCCCCTCGTCGAACAGCAACTTTCGCCGCTCCATGTTGGCCGTGAGGTACTCCATGGTCGCCTGCTTGCGGCGCCTGTCGTGATCTTGGCCTGTGCCGCGAGCCAGCAAGAGGAGCTGCCACGCCAGTGCGCCGAAAGCAACGACGCTGACCAGCAGAGAGCTGAACGATGCGATCAGGGACCACCGCTCATACGACGTCACAGCCGGAACCTTACGGAAGGCGCGCAGCCGGCGGGGCTGTTTCTGACATCGATGCCTGACATCAATGCCTGACATCAACGTCCCGTACAAAGGCGTGCAGTCACGGATCTCGCTCGGATCAGCGATGACCGATCACGACCGCACATTGACTGTGTGCCCTTGCGCGCATCGGGGAATCCTGCCGAGTGCACAGCAGACGAAGTCCCCTCCGGATCATTCCTGAGGGGACTTCGTCGTGTCGTAGGGCAGTGGCGTACGGCGACGGCTCATGCGGGGCTCGTGGCCAGGCTGTGGAAGGCCTGGGTGGTGCGGGGGTGGGCGAGTTCGTCGAGCAGGTGGCGCCAGTCGGGGTCGGTCGTGGCGGGGTGGGCCAGGTCCCAGGCGGTGAGGAGGGGGGCCAGTTCGCTCTCGGGGGAGGTCGTGACCGGCGAGGAGGACAGCAACTGGTTCATGGGGATTCCTTCCGGGAGGAGGCCGGGGCCGTTGGCTTCTACGATGCCGTCGATCCCGGGGGCGCGACATGGAGCCGGCCGCCCGAACGGGGGTGGGGGCAGCTGTACCCCCGCCGGGCTGCCAGCACCCGTCGCGGTGTTGTCGTAGCCCTCTGCGATCGTGGCCGGCATGGGTGAACTGGTCGACCGGGTGGATGAGGAGGACCGGGTCATCGGGGTGGTGGACCGGGGGGAAGCCATGGAGAAGGGGTGGCTGCACCGGGTCGCCACCACGGTCTGCCGGGATCCGGACGGGCGGATTCTCGTGCACCGGCGGTCGGAGGGCATGTCCCGCTTCCCCGGGCAGTACAACTGGCTGGTGGGCGGGGCCGCGGAGGTCGGCGAGTCGTACGAGGAGGCGGCTGCCCGTGAACTCGCCGAGGAACTGGGGGTGTTCGGGGCGCCGCGCCTTGTCTTCGCGTTCCTGTGCCGCGGCGAGATCAGCCGGTGAGTTGCTGGATGCGGTCGCGGTCCGGCCGAGGAGCGTTCGTGTCTGACGGGGTTGGAGGCCCCGCGGCGTTGTCTGGCGATCTGAATCGTGGCAGGGGCTTCTTGGTGACCGAGCACGACGGCTCCCGCTCTGGTGCTGACGGATGACGGAGTGAACCCTCGTCCGCACATGCGCAGTTGTCGCTTGGGGCGTCGACCGTGCCGGTCAGCAGGCGGTGCTGACCGCGGTCCTCGGCAGAGTCGGTCGGGACAGGGCAAGGGGTCGGGCCGGGCGCCGGTCCTTGTGGGTGCCGGTGAAGACGAACAGGCGCAGGACCAGGAAGCGGCCGATGCCGGCGAAGGCGGACGCGGTCAGGTAGACCGCCTGTTCCGTGAGCATGCTCGGCGAGGACTGGACCGCGTGCAGGAGGAACATCGCGGCGCAGGTGACGGCGTACGCGGCGGCCGCCGAGCCGGAGGACTGGAGGTGCCGGCGCCAGCCGGGGCGGCGGCCGGTGCCGAAGGTGAACAGGGCGTGGAGCTCGGTGCACAGGAGCGTGGAGGCCACGGTGATCACCGCGTTCGCCAGCGCCCACGGCATCGTCATCGCGACCAGCGGTACGGCGAAGCTGGAGAGGACGCCGATCCCGCCGCCGCAGACGACGAAGCGCACGAAGGAGGCGAGGGGGCCGGGGGTGGACGGCGTGGACGGCAACTGGGTCCGGTCGGCCGTCTGCGGCTCCATGGGTTTCCTCCGGTTCGGCGTTCGCGCTCGGCGCGTTCGATCTGCTTGATCCGGGTGGATCAGCCGAGATCAACGATGCCGCCGCGAGCCCGCCGAAACGATGGAGCACCCTCCCGAACCGGAGGTAGGGCTGGCTCCACCACCGGGGTGGGGAGGCCCCGTCACTCGCCCTTCGCGTCCTTCGCCGGCAGCTCCCGTTGTCAGTGGCGCCCCCTACCCTCGTGAGAGATGGCACAGGGATGGAAGTGCTCGGGTCTGTCGTGGTCGGCGGACGGGCCCGTGCTGCGGTGGGACGGCGGGCGGCGCAGTGCGCTGACCTGGGGGAAGCGGGTGGCCTTCGGGGTCGCGGAGGGGGGTGTGCGGACATGTGTGGGAGCGCGGGGGCACGCGTGTCCGGCGCGGGCCGCGGTGTCGGGGCGAAGTACGGGGGCGCGGTGCGAGGAGTGTGCGCGGCTGGACCAGGCGCACTCCGTGGCCGCCGACACCCTCGCGGACGACCCCCGCCCGTACCGGGTGTATCTGGCGTGGTTCGGGCCCGGCATGGTCAAGGTCGGCATCACGGCGCAGGAGCGGGGGTCCGCGCGCCTGTTGGAACAGGGGGCCGTCTGCTTCAGCTGGCTCGGCACCGGTCCGCTCATGGCCGCGCGGCGCACCGAGGAACTGCTGCGGGCGGCGCTCTCGGTGCCGGACCGCATTCCGTACGGCGCCAAGCGGGCCGTACGGTCCGTTCTGCCGGTGTCGGCGGCCGAGCGGGCCGCCGAGGTCGGCGAACTGCACGCGCGGGCGGGGGCGTTGGACGGCTGGCCGGACTCTTTGGCACGTGCGCCCTACCAACCGGTCGATCACGTCGAGATCTTCGGTCTCGCGGGCCTGCCCGCCGCCGTGGGTGAGGTGAGCGAGCTCGTCGCGAGTGGCTCGGTGGGTGGGCGGCTGCTCGCGGCCGCCGGACCGGACCTGCACCTGGAGAGGGAGAGCGGGGGAGTCGTCGTACTGGACACCCGGCTCATGACGGGCTGGGAACTGATCCCGGCCGACGGGGCGGAAATCACCGTGCCGGTGAGAGAGTTCAAGGAGGCGCCGGGGGTTCAGGACGGGTTGTTCTGACGAGTCGGACGAGGGGGGACCGGGGATGGACATCACCGTTCAGTGGATACGCACGTCGTGGACGAAGCGATCCCGCGGCGGCGAGGCCGCGACACGGAGGAACGCGGCGCCGGTCGGCTTCGCGTTGCCGCCGTCCGCGGTGGGGCGGGCCGGAGCGCCGTTCGTCCACGCGGTCCGGATGGACGAGCGGGACGACTTCGTGCCGCACGACCACCAGGGCGACAATCTCAAAGGCGTCGACGTCCAACTCCGTGAGGCGGACGGGCGGTTGCGGGTGCTGCCCAGGGTGAGGCCGATGTTCGGGGTGCCGCCCCGGCCGCGGCGGCGCCCGGGCGTACGGCTCGAGCCCGGGCAGTGGGTGCGGTGGCGGCTCAACTACCGCTTCAGCAGTGCCGTCGGCCTGCGGGACTGGTCGTACTGGCTGGACACCTTCAACATCGCCTACGGCCCGGTCGGCGCCGAGGTGTTCCTCGGGACACCGACGGTTCATGTGGACGAGCAGGGGCCGGTCCGCTAGCGGCCGGAGCCTGGGCCGGATGCCTCGTCCGTCCCGTCGGACAAGGAGTTCCCCAGGCGTTGCCTGAGAGCCGCCTGTGAGTTTCTCAGGGAAATCACAGACTGCCGAAAGGGTGTTCTCAGGGGGCCCCGACATGGTGTCCACCATGACCACGACCTCGCCCCAGGGGCGCACCGAACTGCTGAGGCCGGACGGGAGCCCCGTCCGAGTGCTTGTGGTGGACGACGAGCTGTCGATCACCGAACTGCTGTCCATGGCCCTTCGCTATGAGGGGTGGCAGATCCGCAGTGCCGGAGACGGCCAGGGTGCCGTTCAGACCGCGCGGGAGTTCCGGCCCGACGCCGTCGTTCTCGACATGATGCTTCCCGACATGGACGGACTGGCCGTCCTCGGGCGGCTCCGGCGTGAGCTCCCTGATGTGCCGGTGCTGTTCCTGACCGCGAAGGACGCCGTCGAGGACCGTATCGCCGGGCTCACCGCCGGTGGCGACGACTACGTCACCAAGCCGTTCAGCCTCGAAGAGGTCGTGGCCCGGTTGCGCGGCCTGATCCGCCGCTCCGGTGCGGCCGACCGACGCTCCGACTCCGTGCTGGTCGTCGGTGACCTCACCCTCGACGAGGACAGCCACGAGGTGTCGCGGGCCGGGGAGAACATCCACCTCACCGCGACCGAGTTCGAGCTCCTGCGGTTCCTGATGCGCAATCCTCGGCGGGTGCTCAGCAAGGCGCAGATCCTCGACCGGGTGTGGTCGTACGACTTCGGCGGCCAGGCCAACGTCGTCGAGCTCTACATCTCCTACCTGCGCCGGAAGATCGACGCGGGACGCGAGCCGATGATCCACACCCGGCGCGGCGCCGGTTACCTGATCAAGCCCGCCGCCTCATGAGCGGGCGACGACGGCCGCGGGCGCAGAAGCGAGCAGGGCGAGCAGGTAAGCCGCGCACGCTGCGGACGCGGCTCGTCGTCGCGTCGGTGGTGCTGATCGCGGTGGTCTGCTCGGTGATCGGCACGGTGACGACACTGGCGTTGCGGTCGCATCTGTACGAGCAGCTGGACGGCAAGCTGCGCGAGACAGCGGGGCGCGCGGTGGGCTTCGGCAGGGACAACGCACCGAAGGGCAAAGAGCCTCCGAAGGACCCGCCCGTCTCGCAGACGGAGATCCCGGCGAGCGCCAAGGCCGCGAACCTCATCAAGCAGGCCCCGACCCAGCCCGACACCATCGCCGCGTACGTGCAGAAGGGCAAGATCGCCAGTGCCGCCGTCGCCGAGCAGCAGAAGGACAGCAACGGCGACTTCAAGGGAATGACGGCCGCCAAGCTCAACGCCGCACAGAAGGCGGCCCTCGCCGCCGTGCCGCAGGACAAGGATGCCGATGCCCACACCGTGGACATCCCGGGCCTCGGCGAGTACCGCGTCCAGTACGTCACGAGCAGGGACAACGCCGACTCGTACTACATCGCCCTGCCCACCGACGACGTCAACAGCACCATCAACACCCTGATCCTCGTCGAGATCAGCGTCACCGCAGCCGGACTCGGCGCCGCCGTCATCGCCGGTTACGTCCTCGTCGGGCTCGCCACCCGCCCCCTGCGCAAGGTCGCCAACACCGCCACCCGGGTCTCCGAACTGCCCCTGCACACCGGGGAGGTCAATCTGAGCGAGCGGGTGCCCGAAGCGGAGTGCGACCCGCACACCGAGGTCGGCCAGGTGGGCTCCGCGCTCAATCGCATGCTGGACCACGTCCACGGCGCCCTGCACGCACGGCAGCAGAGCGAGATGCGGGTGCGTCAGTTCGTGGCCGACGCCAGTCACGAGCTCAGAACACCGCTCGCCTCCATCCGCGGATACGCCGAGCTCACCCGGCGCGGCAGAGAAGAGGTCGGCCCCGACACCCGGCACGCTCTGGGCCGTATCGAGTCCGAGGCGGGCCGGATGACGCTGCTCGTGGAGGACCTGCTGCTGCTCGCGCGCCTGGACGCCGGCCGGCCGCTCCAGTTCGAGCAGACCGACCTCATCCCGCTCGTCGTGGACACCATCAGTGACGCCCGCGCGGCCGGCATGGACCACAACTGGCGCCTCGACCTGCCCGACGAACCCGCCCTCGTCTCCGGTGACGCGGCCCGCCTGCAGCAGGTGCTCATCAACCTGCTCGGCAACGCCCGCAAACACACCCCGGAGGGGACGACCGTCACCGCACGGGTGCAGCGGCGCGGTCCCTGGATGTGCGTGGACGTCGAGGACAACGGCCAGGGCATTCCGTCCGACCTGCTCCCACACGTCTTCGAACGGTTCGCGCGCGGCGACTCCGCGCGCTCCCGCGCCACCGGATCCACCGGCCTCGGCCTCGCCATCGTGCAGGCCGTCGCGACCGCGCACGGCGGCGCGGTGACCGTGGACAGCGTTCCGGGGCGGACGGTGTTCACCATGCACCTGCCCGCGGTCGGCCCCGTGGCCCCCCGTCCGGCGCCCGAAACGAACTGGCAATCGCACTCACAGGCGCAGCACAGCGCCGCCATATGGGTGCAACAGGGGGCTTGACCAGAGTCGTTCACATGCGAACCGACTCTTCTCCCGGCACCCTGCCGGCGCGGGAGCACCTCCCGGCCGGCGACGCCGGTACGCCTGTCCTGGACGTAGTGATCCCCGTCTACAACGAGGAGAAGGACCTCCAGCCGTGTGTGCTGAGACTGCACGAGCACCTCAAGCGCACGTTCCCGTACGCGTTCCGCATCACCATCGCGGACAACGCCTCGACGGACACCACGCCCCTGGTGTCGCGGCGGCTGGAGGCGGAGATACCGGAGGTCAGGGCCTTCCGGCTGGAGCAGAAGGGCCGCGGCCGGGCGCTGCGGACCGTCTGGTCCGCCTCGGACGCCCCGGTCCTCGCCTACATGGACGTCGATCTGTCCACCGACCTCAACGCCCTGCTGCCGCTGGTGGCCCCGCTGATCTCGGGCCACTCCGACCTGGCGATCGGCTCCCGGCTCGCCCGCAGCTCCCGGGTCGTGCGCGGCCCCAAGCGCGAGTTCATCAGCCGCGCCTACAACCTCATCCTGCGCGGCTCCCTCCAGGCCCGCTTCTCCGACGCGCAGTGCGGCTTCAAGGCCATCCGGCGGGACGTGGCGCAGGTCCTGCTGCCGCTCGTGGAGGACAGCGGCTGGTTCTTCGACACCGAGATGCTGGTCATCGCCGAGCGCGCGGGCCTTCGTATCCACGAAGTGCCCGTCGACTGGGTCGACGACCCCGACTCCACCGTCCACATCGTGAAGACGGCCACCGAGGACCTCAAGGGGGTGTGGCGGGTGGGAAAGGCCCTGGCGAGCGGATCGCTGCCGCTGGACCGGATCACCCGGCCCTTCGGCGACGACCCGCGCGACCGCGAGATCCAGGACGTGCCGAAGGGGCTGGCCCGCCAGCTCGTCGGGTTCTGTGTCGTCGGCGGTCTGTCGACCCTCTTCTACCTCGTCCTCTACAGCGCCTTCCGGCAGTTCGGCGGCTCCCAGACCGCCAACGCGCTGGCCCTGCTGGTCTCCGCGGTCGCCAACACCGCCGCCAACCGGCGCCTGACCTTCGGGGTGCGCGGGAAGGGCGGCGCCGTCCGCCATCAGGCGCAGGGCCTGGTCGTCTTCGGCATCGGCCTGGCGCTGACCAGCGGCTCCCTCGCCGCGCTCAACGCGGCCAGCAGCGACCCCGCGCACTCCACCGAGCTGGCGGTCCTGATCGCCGCCAACCTCGCGGCGACCGTGCTGCGCTTCCTGCTCTTCCGGGCCTGGGTCTTCCCCGACCGCGGTGACGACCAGCCCCGGTCCACCGTCGTCGCCGCCCACGCCCCGTCCTCGCCGGCCTACTCGACCCAGCAGCTCCCGCAGCAGCAGCTCCCGCGGCAGCCCCACGCGCCGCTGCCCCAGCGCCCGACGGCGAACCAGTACGCCACGACGCCGCACGCCACGACGCCGCACGCCACGACGCCGCACGCCACGACGCCGTACGCCCCGACCTCCCCGTACGACACGACCGAGTTCCGCGCCGGTGAAGCCGCGGAGCAGCGCTCCTGGAAGGACGCCACCGTGCAGTTGCAGCCGGTGCGCCCGACCGACACCGACCCGAGGAAGCCCTGATGACCACGCAGACCGACCATCCGACCCAGCGGGGTTCCGGGTGGGGTCCGGCGGCGACGGCCCCCGAGGCGCCGGTCGCTCCCCCGGCCCCCGAGTCCGGTGAACCCCAGCAGCCCTTCGTCCGCAGACTGTGGCGTGGCCGCCCCGAGGACCCCCGCTGGGCTCGGCCGGCCTTCCTCGGCCTGCTGGCCGCTACCCTTCTGCTCTACCTCTACAACCTGAGCTCCTCCGGCTACGCCAACTCCTTCTACTCGGCGGCGGTCCAGGCCGGCAGCCAGTCCTGGAAGGCCTTCTTCTTCGGCTCGCTCGACGCGGGCAACGCGATCACCGTCGACAAGCCCCCGGCCTCGCTGTGGCCGATGGAACTGTCGGTGCGGATCTTCGGCCTGAACTCCTGGGCCATCCTCGCGCCCGAGGTCCTCATGGGCGTCGGCTCGGTCGCCGTCGTCCACGCCTCCGTGCGCCGCCGGTTCAGCCCCGCGGCCGGTCTGATCGCGGGTGCGGTGCTCGCGCTCACCCCCGTCGCGGCGCTGATGTTCCGGTTCAACAACCCCGACGCCATGCTGGCGCTGCTGATGGCGCTCGCCTGCTACTTCGTGATCCGCGCCCTGGAGGACGGCCGCACCAAGTGGCTGCTGTGGGCCGGTGCCGCGATCGGCTTCGCGTTCCTCGCGAAGACCCTCCAGGCCTTCCTGATCCTGCCGCCGCTGGCGATCGTCTACGCCGTCTGCGCGCCGGTCTCCGTCAGGAAGCGGCTCGGTCAACTGGCTGCGGCCACCCTCGCGTTGGTCGTCTCCGGCGGCTGGTGGGTGGCGATCGTCGAACTGTGGCCCGCCTCCTCGCGCCCCTACATCGGCGGCTCCCAGAACAACTCCTTCCTTGAACTGACCTTCGGCTACAACGGTTTCGGCCGTCTCAGCGGCGACGAGACCGGCTCGGTCGGCGGCGGCGGTGGCGGAGGCGGCACCGGGCAGTGGGGCGAGACCGGCTGGGACCGGATGTTCAACTCCGAGATCGGCGGCCAGATCTCCTGGCTGCTGCCGGCCGCGCTGATCCTCCTCGTCGCCGGTCTGGTGGCGACCCGCAAGCTCAGCAGGACCAGCGTCAGGCGCGGTTCGTTCCTGGTCTGGGGCGGCTCGCTGCTGATGACCATGGTCGTCTTCAGCTACATGGCGGGCATCTTCCACCAGTACTACACGGTGGCCCTCGCCCCCTACATCGCGGCCGTGATCGGCATGGGCGCGGGCATCCTGTGGGAGAAGCGCGCCGAACTGTGGGCGTCGATCACCCTCGCGGCCTCGGTCGTGGCAGCGGCGGCCTGGAGCTACCTCCTGCTCAACCGCACCTCCGACTACCTGCCCTGGCTGAAGTACCTGGTCCTGATCGGCGGCCTGGTCGCCGCGCTCGGCCTGATCTTCGCGGGCCGCGTCAGCCGTCAACTCGCCCTCGCGGCGGCCTCGCTGGGCCTGGTGGCCGCTCTGGCCGGCCCGACGGCGTACACGATCAGCACCCTCCAGGAGGGCCACACCGGGTCCATCGTGACGGCGGGCCCGGCGGGCGCGTCCATGATGGGCGGCGGCGGTCCGGGCGGTGGCGGCGGTGGCCGGGGCCGCTTCGGCGGCGGTATGCCCGGCCAGCAGGGCCAGAACCAGCAGAACGGCAACACACAGGGCGGCGGCACGGGCGGCTTCCCCGGTGGCGGCATGCCCGGCCAGAACCAGCAGAACGGCAACGGCGGCACTCAGAACCAGCAGACCGGCCCCGGCGGACGGACGGGCGACGGCGGCGGCATGGGCGGCGGCGGTGGCGCCGGCGGCCTGCTGAACGGCGCGAGCGTCACCTCCGAGGCCAAGAAGCTGCTGGAGACGGACTCGTCGAAGTACACCTGGGCCGCGGCGGCCATCGGCGCCCAGAACGCGGCGAGCTACCAGCTCTCCACGGGCGATCCGGTGATGGCGATCGGCGGCTTCAACGGCACCGACCCGTCCCCGACGCTGGCCCAGTTCAAGAAGTACGTGGAAGACGGCAGGATCCACTACTTCATCTCCAGCGGCTCCGGCGGCGGCATGGGCGGCAGCAGCAGCGGTACGTCCTCGCAGATCACCTCGTGGGTCGAGGCCAACTTCAAGAAGGTCACGGTCGGTTCGGCCACCTTCTACGACCTCACCCAGAAGGCGAGCAGCTGACGGTTCTCCCCAGCAGAAGGGCGGTGACTTCGGTCGCCGCCCTTCTCGTCGTACGGCGAGAAAGCGCGTTGTACGCCGTATAAGAACTGTTCTACGGTGTACGGCATGACCGCTCCCGCCCCCGCAGCCGTCGCCCAGGGCCACCCCCAGCGCTGGCTGATACTCGGCGTCATCTGTCTCGCGCAGCTCACCGTGCTGCTCGACAACACGATCCTGAACGTGGCGATCCCCTCCCTCACCAGCGAACTGGGCGCCGCCACCTCCGACATCCAGTGGATGATCAACGCGTACTCGCTGGTGCAGTCCGGGCTGCTGCTCACCGCGGGCAGCGCGGCCGACCGCTACGGCCGCAAGAAGATGCTGGCCGCGGGACTGGTGCTGTTCGGCGTCGGATCGCTGGTCGCGGGGCTGGCCGACTCCACCGCCCAACTGATCGCGGCACGGGCCGGGATGGGCGTGGGCGGCGCGCTGCTGATGACCACCACACTGGCCGTGGCGATGCAGATCTTCGTGCCCGAGGAGCAGCCGAAGGCGATCGGCATCTGGGCGGCGGTGAACTCGCTGGGCTTCGCCACCGGCCCTCTTCTCGGCGGCTTCATGCTGAACCACTTCTGGTGGGGCGCGATCTTCCTGATCAACCTGCCGGTCGCCGCGCTCGCCCTGGTCGCGGTCGTGATCCTGGTCCCCGAGTCCAAGGCTGTGTCTTTCCGGGGGACCACCCCCGGGCCCCCGGGGCGCGGCGACCGCCCCGACCTGCTCGGCGCGTTGCTCTCCACGATCGGCATGGCCTCTCTGGTGTTCGCGATCATCTCCGGCCCCGAGCACGGCTGGACGTCCGGCCGGGTGCTGACGCCCGCGGCCGTGGCGATCGTGGTCCTCGCCGGGTTCGCGTACTGGGAGAGCCGGATCCCCCATCCGATGCTCGACATGCACTTCTTCCGAGACCGCCGGTTCACGGGAGCGGTGGCGGGAGCGGTTCTGATCACCTTTGGCATGGGCGGCTCGCTCTTCCTGCTCACCCAGCACATGCAGTTCGTCCTCGGGTACGGCCCCCTGGAGGCGGGGCTGCGCACGGCACCGCTCGCGCTGATGATCGTGGCCCTCAACTTCACGGGCCTCGCGGCGAAGTGGTCCACGAGACTCGGGACGCCGCTCTCCATCGGCCTCGGCATGGCGGTGATGGCCGCGGGCCTGCTCTCCATCGCCACGCTCACCGACCACGGGTATCCGGGCACGCTGCTGGGCCTGGTGCTGATCGGCGCGGGGGCGGCGGTCGCCAGTCCCGCGATGGCACACGCGATCATGAGCGCGATCCCGCCCGAGAAGGCCGGGGTCGGCGCGGGGATCAACGGCACGGTGGCCGAGTTCGGGCAGGGGCTGGGGGTCGCGGTCCTGGGCGCGGTGCTGAACGCGCGGTTCGCGACGCTGGTTTCGGTGGCGGCCGGCTCGCTGCCGGCGGCGTTGGCGGAGGCGGGGTCGGTGTCGGAGCGGGCGCGGATCACCGACGCGTTCGCCTCCGGCCTGGAGAGCAGTCAGTTGGTGGGGGCGGTGGCTGTGCTGTCGGGCGGGGTGGTGGCGGGGGTGTTGTTGCGGCGGGCCGAGCGGGGGGAGGTCGCCTGAGGGGGTGGGGGCTGTGCGCTTCGTCGGCGGGTGGGGGTTCGTCGTGGCTGGTCGCGCAGTTCCCCGCGCCCCTTACAGGTCGGCCCAGGCCTAGCATCTTTTGCAAGTGAACGACGTCTCGGAAGGTGCGCCATGGTGAAGGCAGGCCAGGAAGCGGCCGCGCGAACCAGTGTCTGGCTCGAAGGCAAGGTGCGCCGGGGCGGGCGTGGGGGCGGGCAGCCGTCCGGGCTGGACCGGGACCGGATCACCGAGGTGACCGTACGGCTCCTGGACGCCGAGGGACTGGCCAAGTTCTCCATGCGGCGGCTGGCCGCCGAGCTGAACGTGACCGCGATGTCCGTCTACTGGTACGTCGACACCAAGGACGACCTGCTCGAACTCGCCCTGGACGCGGCCTTCGGCGAGCTGGAGCTGCCGGACCCGGACGCCGACGAGGACTGGCGGGACCAACTGCGCACGGTGGCCGGGGAGTACCGGGGCCTGCTGGTCCGGCATCCCTGGGTCTCACCGCTGGCCGGCACCTTCCTCAACATCGGCCCCCACTCCCTGGCCCTGTCCCGGACCGTGCACCGGGTCATGCGCAGGACCGGCCTGCCCGCACACGGCATCACCGGCGCGATCTCCGCCGTCTTCCAGTTCGTCTACGGCTTCGGCACCATCGAGGGCCACTTCATCACCCGTTCCGCCCAGGCCGGCATGACCCAGGAGGCCTACTTCCGCCATGCCATGACCATCGCCGGCCAGTCCCCCGGCGCCGCGCAGATCCTCAAGGAGAACGAGGAGATCATGACGGCGAGGGGAGGCGACACGCTGGAGGAGATGAGGGACAGGGACTTCACCTTCGCCCTTGACCTACTGGTGGCAGGCATCGAGACGATGGTGAGCGCACACTAGGCGCCCGGCGAAGCCAACCGCGCGGGAAATCCACCGGTGGCAACCGGCCCCCACCGCTCCGGCGTGACCCGAATGATCGACTTCCCCTGCTTCACCATCGCCGCCCGGTACTCGTTCCAGTCAGGGTGCTCCCCGGAGATGTTCCGGAAGTACTCCACGAGCGGCTCCACGGAGTCCGGCGAGTCGATGACCTCCGCGGTCCCGTCGACCTGCACCCACGGCCCGTCCCAGTCGTCGCTCAGGACGATCACGCTGACCTGGGGATCCCGCTTCGCGTTCCGCGTCTTCGCCCGCTCGGGATACGTCGACACGACGATCCGCCCCGAGTCGTCCACCCCGCAGGTCAACGGCGAGGCCTGCGGAGACCCGTCCGCCCGCCGCGTCAGCAGGATCGCCCGGTGCCGGGGCCGTACGAAGTCCAGCAGCTCATCCAGGGAGACGGACTTGTTGGTCGCAATGTTCGGTGCCATGGAATCAGCCTAGTTGGAGCGCCACGGCGTTCCAGTGAACCGCGTCACGGCCGAACCGGTCCCCACCCTCGGCCACGGTCCCCAGCAGCCTCAGCCCCGCCTGCGCCCCGTGCCCGGCCCTCTGTGCTCCGCTCCATACCCGAAACCGTACGACCTGCCACTGACAACGCCCTCAGGCCTGCGGCAGCGACTCCCCCTGGACCGCCTGCACATCGAGCTCGACCTTCAGCGTCGTGCCGATCGCCGCGATCCCGGCCTGCACGACCTGGTTGTAGTTCATGGCGAAGTCCTCCCGCCGCAGCTGGGTCGTCGCCCGGAAGGCCGCCCGGGTCCCGCCCCAGGGGTCGGCTCCGGTGCCCAGATACGCGAGGTCCAGGTCCACCGGCCGTACGACACCGCGCATGGCGAGTTCGCCCCGCACGGTCCACCGGTCCGTGCCGGCCACCGTCAGCCCCGTCGACCGGTAGGTGATCTCGGGGTACCGCTCGACGTCCAGGAAGTCCGCCGACCTCAGGTGCTCGTCCCGCATCGCGTTCCCCGTGTCGATCGAGGCGGCCCGGATCACCGCCTCCACCCGGGACTTGGTCACGTCGTCCGGGGCGACCTCGATCGCCGCCGTGAAGTCGGTGAAGCGGCCGTGCACGCTGGAGATGCCCAGGTGCTGGGCGAGGGCGCCCACGCTGGAGTGGGCAGGGTCGACGGTCCAGGGCCCCGGCGGCGGCAGTTCCGCCCCGCCGATGCGGGCCAGGGTGACCGTGCCGACCTCGACCCGGCCGCTCGCGGTGACGATCGCGCTGGAGGCGGCGGGCGCGTACCCGACGGCCGTCACGATGACGGTGTACGGCCCCGGCTCCAGCGGAGTTCCGTCCCGTACGGCCCCCTCGGCGTCCGCCTCCGCGCGCAGCACCTGCGTGCCGGTCATGTCGGTCACCGTGACGACCGCGTGCGACACGGCCCAGCCGTCCCGGGTCCGGATCCTTGCGCTCAGTCCCATTTCACGTAACTCCTCGAAGAAGACCGGCCCGTGGCGGGCGCGCGCCTCCGCTCAGAGCGCGCGCTCCCTGCCACGGGCCGGAGCGGGTGAACTACTCGCCGGGGTGGGCGAGTTCGATGTCGTGGCCGTCGACGCCGGGGCCGTTCACCGTCAGGGCCGTCGCCTGCGGCGGGTAGCCCGTGGCGATGACCGTGTACTCGCCGCCGTCCAGGTCGGTGAAGGCGTACGCCCCGTCCGTCCCGGTGGTGGCGGTGCCGACCACGTTGCCGGCCGCGTCCACGAGGGTGACCCGCGCGTCGGCCAGCGGACCGTGCGGCGCCCGTACGACACCCTGGAGGCGGGCCCCCGAGTCGAGGTCGACCTCGATCCGGGTCACGCCGGTGCCGCCGACCTCGACGGGCAGGGCGCGCGGCCGGAACCCGGCGGCGTTGACCGCGACGGTCACGGCACCCGGCACCAGCTCGCCGAAGGCGAACTCACCCTGCTCACCGGTGGTCCCGGTGGCCAGCAGATCGCCCCGCACATCGGTGACGATCACCATGGCGTCCTTGACGGGCTCCCCGTTCTGCGCGGCCCGCACGAGCCCGTTCAGCCCGCTGGTGCCGCTGAGGAGGATGTCGTAGGCGACCGGCTCGCCGTTCACGAGCACCGTGGACGCCTGCGGCTGGAAGCCGTCGGCGGAGGCGATCAGGACGTACGATCCGACGCTCGGCGCCTCGACGGCGTAGGAACCGTCCGCCTGCGTGACCGACCGGCCCAGCTGTCGTCCCGCGAGCGAGATCAGCGTGACCGCGGCCTGCGGGACCGGCGCGCTCTCGTTGCCGCGGACGAAGCCGCGGACCGGGATGCCGCCGGAGCCGTCGGCGGACGCCTCCGGGCGGGCGAGCGTGGCCACGGCGGACAGCCGCTGCGTGCCCTCGGGGGCGGTCTCGGTGTCGGAGGTGGTCGTGGCCCAGCTCGGGGTGTGCCCGGCAGCCGGTGCCACGGCTTCCGCCGGGGTCGTGGCTGCCGCGGGGGCAGCGGCCTCCGTGGGGGCCTCGGCCGGCGAGTCCTCGGCCGCGGCCTGTGCCAGCGCGCCCTTGGTCCGCAGCGGGACCTCCTTGATGAACAGGGTGATCAGGAACGCGACGGCCGCGAGGGCGCCGGCGATCAGGAACACATCGGCGATGCCGTGGCCGTAGGAGCTCTCCATGAGCGTGCGCACCGGGGCCGGGAGCTTGGCCAGGTCCGGGATGCTGTCGGTGGAGGAGCCGGAACCGGACAGGGCGGCCTGGTACTTGGGGTCGAGGGCGGCGACGCCGTCCGACACGTAGTGCGAGATCCGGTGGGACATGACCGCGCCGAGCGCGGAGACGCCGACCGCGCCACCGAGGGAACGGAAGAAGGTGACCGTCGAGCTGGCCGCGCCGAGGTCGCTCGCGTCGACCTGGTTCTGCGTGCACAGCACCAGGTTCTGCATCATCATGCCGATGCCGAGACCCAGCAGGGCCATGAAGACGGCCATCTTCCAGTAGTCCGTGTCGTACCGGATGGTGCCGAGCAGACCGAGACCGGCCGTCACCAGCACACCACCGCTGACCAGCCACGCCTTCCAGCGTCCGGTGCGGGTGATGAACTGCCCGGAGACGGTGGAGGAGACGAACAGTCCGCCGATCATCGGGATGGTCATGACGCCGGACATCGTCGGGGACTTGTCGCGGGCCAGCTGGAAGTACTGGCTGAAGAAGACCGTGCCGGTGAACATCGCGACACCGACGAACAGCGAGGCCAGCGAGGCCAGCGTGATGGTCCGGTTCTTGAAGAGGCGCAGCGGGATGATCGGCTCGGTCGCCTTGGACTCGATCAGCACGAACAGCAGCCCGAGCACGATCGAACCGCCGACCATCGTGTACGTCTGCCACGACACCCAGTCGTACTTGTCACCGGCGAAGGTGACCCAGACGAGCAGCAGTGAGACGGCGGCGGCGATGAAGGTCGCCCCGGCCCAGTCGACCTTCACGTCCCGCTTGACGACGGGCAGGTGCAGGGTCTTCTGGAGCACGATCAGCGCGACGACGGCGAAGGGGACGCCGACGTAGAAGCACCAGCGCCAGCCCAGCCAGGAGGTGTCGGTGATGACACCGCCGAGCAGCGGGCCGCCGACGGTCGCGACGGCGAAGGTCGCGCCGAGGTAGCCGGAGTAACGCCCGCGCTCACGCGGGGAGATCATCGCGGCCATGACGATCTGCGCCAGGGCGGACAGACCGCCGACGCCGATGCCCTGCACGACCCGGCAGGCGATCAGCATGCCGGCGTTCTGCGAGAGACCGGCGGCCGCGGAGCCCAGGACGTAGATGACCAGGGCTATCTGGACGAGTGCCTTCTTGCTGTACAGGTCGGCGAGCTTGCCCCACAGCGGGGTGGCCGCGGTCATCGACAGCAGGGCTGCGGTGACGACCCAGGTGTAGGCGGACTGGCCGCCGCCGAGGTCGCTGATGATGTGCGGGAGCGCGTTGGTGACGATCGTGGACGACAGGATCGCCACGAACATGCCGAGCAGCAGGCCGGAGATGGCCTCCATGATCTGCCGGTGCGTCATCGGGGCGTACTCCTGGGAGCCTCCCCCGTGCTTGGCGTGAGCCCGCACACCGGCTGGTGTGGTCGTTGCCATGGGCTTCCTTCTCTTACTGGGTGTTCGCGGGTGTACGGGTGGTCTGTTCGAGTACGAGGGGTGCGGGCGGCCGGGGTTCGGGGCCGTGGGCGCGGGTGTCGTCGAAGCTCGCCCGCAGGCGGGCCATCAGCGCGGTCAGCTGGGCCACCTCGGCGTCGCTCCAGTCGCCCATCCGCTCGGCGAGCATGTGGCAGGTCCGCCGGGACAACTGGTCGAGGAGCGACTGGCCGGCCGGCGTCAGACGCAGGATGCGGGAGCGCTTGTCCGCCGGGTCGGGGGAGCGCTCGATCCAGCCGCGCTCGGCGACGTGCGCGACGTGGCGGCTGGTGACCGACATGTCCACGGCGAGCAGTTCGGAGAGCTTGCTCATGCGCATGTCCCCGTAGCGCCCGAGCAGGGTCAGTACGGCGGCGGAACCGGAGGGGCACTCGGACGGCATCATCCGCCCTATCTCCCTCTTCACGGCTCCGAAGGCGCTGAACTGGCGGATCAGCTCCTCGTATCGCGCCTGCTCGGCCATCACACCTCCCGTATTCGTTGCTTAGGGCAACCATAGAGGCGCTTGGTTGCTACAGGCAAATAAAACGGGGTGGGTGCGGTATAAAAACTTGGCAAAGGCAAGTATTGCGAACGTAAATCTGCACGTGGGACCTGCCGGTACCCCTGTCAGCCCCGCACTTGGGCGCCACCGCCCGATTCGCTAGGGTCTCTGGGCATGGCTGAGAACCAGGTCCCCCAGGGCAACCACGACCCCGCCGGCAGCACCCAGATGTTCCGCGCGTTCGTCGACGAGGGCCCGCAGGGCCGCCGACAGCAGACCGCGCCCGCCGCCACTTCCGGCGGCCCGCGCATCGGCCTCATCATCGGAGTGGTGGTCGCCGTGGCGATCGTCGCGGCGGTGGCTTGGCTGGCGCTGAAGTAACGCGTGACGCTGCGGTGAGCGCATGCGGATGTGCCGGGGCCGGGGTGGCCCCGGCTCATGCACAGGCCACTGCGCGACCGACGGCCCCGTTGCTTTTGGGGGCGCGGGGAACTGCGCGACAAGCCACGACGGGCCGGCACGCGCCCCATGACCTGACCCGGCAGGACCGTGGGCGCCCCGTTCAGGCCCAGCGCATGCTGCCCGTGGGGAACTGCGCGGCTGGCCGCGGTGGACCGGTACGCGCCAGGCGGCCGGACTCGGCATGGCCGTGAGCGCCCCGTTCAAGCCCCGCGCACGCTGCCCGTGGGGGACTGTGCGGCTGGCCGCGGTGGGCCGGTACGCGCCAGGCGGCCGGACTCGGCATGGCCGTGAGCGCCCCGTTCAAGCCGAGGGCGTGCTGCCCGTGGGGGACTGTGCGGCTGGCCGCGGTGGGCCGGTACGCGCCAGGCGGCCGGACTCGGCATGGCCGTGGGCGCCCCGTTCAGGCACAGCGCATGCTGCCCGGGGTGAACTGCGCGGCCAGTCACGACCGGACCCGCGGTCGCCGGGCGGCACCCGACGGCAGGGCGGGGCACCTCCGCAGGTGCCCCGCACAACTCCGCGTGGGGTCAGTCCGAGATGAGCCCTTCCCGCAGCTGTGCCAGCGTGCGGGTCAGCAGGCGCGAGACGTGCATCTGGGAGATGCCGACCTCCTCGCCGATCTGTGACTGGGTCATGTTGGCGAAGAAGCGCAGCATGATGATCTGGCGCTCACGGGGCGGGAGTTTGGCCAGCAGCGGCTTCAGGGACTCCCGGTACTCGACGCCCTCCAGAGCCGTGTCCTCGTAGCCGAGGCGGTCCGCGAGGGAGCCCTCGCCGCCGTCGTCCTCGGGGGCCGGGGAGTCGAGCGAGGAGGCCGTGTACGCGTTGCCCACCGCGAGGCCGTCGACGACGTCCTCCTCGGACACGCCCAGCACGGTGGCGAGTTCGGCCACCGTCGGAGAGCGGTCCAGCTTCTGGGAGAGCTCGTCGCTGGCCTTGGTGAGGGCCAGCCGCAGCTCCTGAAGGCGGCGCGGGACGCGCACCGACCAGGACGTGTCGCGGAAGAACCGCTTGATCTCGCCGACGACGGTCGGCATCGCGAACGTCGGGAACTCCACGCCGCGTTCGCAGTCGAAGCGGTCGATCGCCTTGATCAGGCCGATGGTGCCGACCTGGACGATGTCCTCCATCGGCTCGTTGCGCGAGCGGAAGCGGGCCGCCGCGTAGCGCACCAGCGGGAGGTTGAGCTCGATGAGGGTGTCCCGGACGTAGGCACGCTCGGGGCTGTTCTCGTCGAGTGCGGCAAGCCGCAGGAAGAGGGAGCGGGACAGGGTGCGGGTGTCGATGGCTCCGGACACGGCCGGAAGGGCCGGGAGAGCCGGGGCCGGCGCGGCCTCGACAGCCGTGACGTCGTCGAGTGCGGGCTCAGCCTCGCTCTTGGTGAGCGTGAGCACCTTCGAGCTGCCCTGATCTGCGGACATGCCACCCCCTTTGGGTCGCGGGACGGTCGTGGCGAACGCCCCGTGGTGGAACGTCAGCCTTCACCTGAATACCGGAGCCGGAGCCTCGGCAAACGCGCTTCCGGCAGAATGTCACATGTCGGCAACACGCTGTAGTGACATGTCGACATGTGAGACTCTAATCCGCCCTGGATAAAGGGGGTCTGACTGTTTTTCGGCACAGAAGGGTCGGGAACGGCGCCGGTGAGCGATTCGCTCTCTCCGGTTACACCTCGACAGTGCTTGCGAACTGCGGTGTTCCGGAACGTGCGACCGTGCGCCCCTTATGCACCCGCTATCCGCAGAAGGTTATGCGTCGATCCGATTGGCGGATCGCAGCCGCTGGAAGCTACGCGCGAGTAGCCTCGAAACGTGCATCTGTGAGACGCCGAGTTCCGCGCTGATTTGCGACTGGGTGAGATTGCTGTAGTAGCGCAGGAGAAGGATTCTCTGCTCCCGCTCGGGGAGTTGGACCAGCAGATGGCGGACCAGGTCGCGGTGTTCCACGCCGTCCAGCGCCGGGTCCTCGTAGCCGAGCCGGTCGAGCAGGCCCGGCAGTCCGTCGCCTTCCTGGGCCGCCTCCAGCGAGGTGGCGTGGTACGACCGCCCGGCCTCGATGCAGGACAGCACCTCGTCCTCGGTGATGCGCAGCCGCTCGGCGATCTCGGCGGTCGTCGGGGTGCGTCCGAAGGCGGTCGTCAGGTCCTCCGTCGCACCGTTGACCTGCACCCACAGCTCGTGCAGCCGGCGCGGTACGTGGACGGTGCGGACGTTGTCGCGGAAGTACCGCTTGATCTCGCCGACGACGGTCGGCATCGCGAAGGTCGGGAACTGCACACCCCGGTCCGGGTCGAAGCGGTCGATGGCGTTGATGAGCCCGATCGTGCCGACCTGGATCACGTCCTCCATCGGCTCGTTGCGGGAGCGGAAGCGGGCGGCCGCGTAGCGCACGAGCGGGAGGTTGGCCTCGATGAGCGCCGCCCGTACCCGGATGTGCTCCGGCGTGCCCGGCTGGAGCTCCTTCAGTTGGCCGAAGAGCACCTGGGTGAGCGCCCGGGTGTCGGCGCCGCGACTGCGTGGGGCGGCCTCCTGGGGGACCTCCTGGGGAGGCGCGGTACTGGCCGCCACGGTCAACGCCACCTCTTCGTTGGTCAACTCATCCGTCAAAAGCGGTCATAGCATCACAAGACATGTGCACTGTGTGCAAGCACCGTATAACGTTGGGTTACGCCGTGTTGAGAGGCAACTTCGGGTAAAGACGCAGAAAAGCCTCCCGCCGTTCCCGGCAGGAGGCTTCCAGCGCCTCTGGCTCAGTACGCGTAGTCCGCGATCACCCAGGTGGCGAACTCCTTCCACAGCGCCACGCCCGCCTGGTGCTCCGGGTGCTCGACGTACGTCCGCAGCGCGGCCGCGTCCTCGAAGCCGGAGTTGATGGCGAAGTCGTAGGCGATGGGGCGGTCGCTGAGGTTCCAGCCCAGCTCCCAGAAGCGGATCTCGGGGATCTTCCCGTCCAGCGCCCGGAAGGCCTCGACGCCCGCGAGGACGCGCGGGTCGTCGCGCTCGACGCCCTCATCGAGCTTGAAGAGGACGAGATGGCGGATCATGGGCGCTCCCTTGGTCTGTCAGTGCGCCCCGTCGGCCAGCCAGGTGAAGAAGTCGCCCACGGCCTTGGCGGCGTCCGATATGCCCTGGAACCCTATCTGCACGTAGTCGGCGGCCTTGGCCGGGTCCGTGATGATCACGTAGAGCACGAAGACCACGAGCAAATAGACGGCGATCTTCTTTCCGTTCACCGCCATCGCGGCCTCCCCCGCCTCTGGTACCTCTGTTGCTTCTGGGGCGCGAGTGTAACCGGGTGATCCAGTACGCACGAAGGGCCCCGTCTCTCGACGGGGCCCTTCTCAAGCGGTAGCGGAGGGATTTGAACCCTCGGTGACTTGCGCCACACTCGCTTTCGAGGCGAGCTCCTTCGGCCGCTCGGACACGCTACCGAGGGAGACCTTACAGCAAGGTGGGGCGTGCCTTGAAATCCGTATTCAGCGGTCCCGGAAGAACTCCGTGAGGAGCCTGGCGCAGTCCTCCGCGAGGACGCCCCCGACCACCTCGGGCCGGTGGTTGAGGCGCCGGTCGCGGACGACGTCCCAGAGCGAACCGGCCGCGCCCGCCTTCTCGTCCCGGGCGCCGTAGACGACCCGGTCGACCCGGGACTGCACGATCGCGCCCGCGCACATCGTGCACGGCTCCAGCGTGACGACGAGCGTGCAGCCGGTCAGCCGCCACTCGCCGAGAGCGGCGGCGGCCCTGCGGATCGCCAGGACCTCCGCGTGGGCGGTCGGGTCACCGCCCGCCTCGCGTTCGTTGTGGCCGGCCGCGAGCACGGTCGTACCGTCCGGGGACAGTACGACGGCGCCCACCGGCACGTCCGCACCCGCCCTGCCGGCCTCGTCCAGGGCGAGCCGCATCGCGGCCCGCCAGCGGTCGCGTACTGGGTCGGGGGTGTCCTGTTTCTCGGTCCCCGCGGTCAGCGGACGGTCTCCAGTACCTCCGAGGCGCCCAGGGCCTCGGCGATCTCGGTGAGGGCGTCCTCCGACAGGGCCTTCAGCTCCTTCTCGCCGATGCCCAGGTCGTCGAGGACCTGCGGGTCGCCGACCGGGCCGTGCGGCACGGCCTCTCCGGAACCGGCAGCCTCGACGGTGTCGTCGTCGTCCTCCTCGTCGTCACCGTCCTCGGTGCCGTCGAGGTCGAGGGCGTCGAGGTCGGGGTCGTCGTCGGGCTCCCTTCCGAGCAGTTCGTCGGTGAGCAGGATCTCGCCGTACGAGCTGCGGGCGGCGGCGGCCGCGTCCGAGACGTAGATACGAGGGTCTTCCTCGCCGTCGATGCGGACGACGCCGAACCAGGCGTCCTCCTGCTCGATCAGCACGAGCACCGTGTCGTCCTCGGCCGCGGCTTCCCGGGCGAGGTCGGCCAGATCAGACAGCGTCTCCACATTGTCGAGGAGCTCTGTGTCGCTCGCTTCCCACCCGTCTTCGGTGCGCGCGAGCAGTGCGGCGAAGTACACCGTGACTCTCCCACTGGTCATAGGCGTGCCGGTTGGGGGTCCCCCCGGCGGAGGTGCGGGCGGGGAAGCTCGGCTCTGAGCCCCACCCACTCGGAATCGTGGCAGAAACAAGGCGTTCAGGGGACGTCTTCGACACCCTGTGTCCGGTGGTTTTGATCGCACGTGCTTGGGCACGTCGGTGAAGACTCACCGGCGCACTCGTCGCCGCCACGAGCGGGATCGTACGCGGCTTTTCCAAGGGCCCACGCACGGACACCTGTTCAGCGCACCTCCAGTGCGCCGCCAGGCGTCCGGACCACGTGATCTTCGTTACCAGCGGAAGGTCCGCATGCGCATCGCGTGCCGCAGACGCGCCACCTTCGCGCGGCGTGGCTGCACCCGGTCGCGCAGTTCCCGGGCTTCGGCGAGATCGCGCAGGAACTGCGCGCGCCGGCGCCGGCGCTCGGCGTCGGTCTCCTGTGACGACGGTTCGTGCTCAGGCAGGTCAGGCATCGGTTCACCACCCCAGTCCGTCCCTCCCACTTTCCCCCGGTCGGCCGGTTTGACGCCAGCGCGAGGCGTTCGATGGACCCGGCTACTGTGTGGCCATGCGTCTCCACGTCGTCGACCACCCTCTGGTCGCCCACAAACTCACCACACTGCGCGACCAGCGCACCGACTCCGCGACCTTCCGTCGTCTCGCCGACGAGCTGGTCACCCTGCTCGCCTACGAGGCCACGCGCGACGTGCGCACCGAGGCGGTGGACATCCGCACACCGGTCGCCCCCACGACCGGTGTGAAGCTGTCGTATCCCCGCCCGCTGGTGGTGCCGATCCTCCGGGCCGGGCTCGGCATGCTGGACGGCATGGTCCGGTTGCTGCCCTCCGCCGAGGTGGGGTTCCTCGGCATGATCCGCAACGAGGAGACGCTGCAGGCCACCACGTATGCCGCGCGCATGCCGGAGGATCTCTCCGGGCGGCAGGTGTACGTCCTCGACCCGATGCTCGCGACCGGCGGCACGCTGGTGGCGGCGATCCGTGAGCTGATCAGGCGTGGCGCGGACGATGTGACGGCGGTGGTCCTGCTGGCCGCGCCGGAGGGCGTGGAGATCATGGAGCGCGAGCTGGCGGGCACGCCGGTCACGGTGGTCACGGCGGCGGTCGACGACCACCTCAACGAGCACGGGTACATCGTGCCGGGCCTGGGTGACGCGGGGGATCGTCTGTACGGCTCGGCGGAGTAGTTCGGGTCCCGTCGTCGGGCGCCCGCGGGCCCGGTGGGGCGGCCCGCGCAGTTCCCCGCGCCCCTGACGCCTGCGGCGCAGCTGCGGTCCCGGTGGGGGGCGGGTGTACCACGCGCGGCCCGACCAACGGTCCGCCGCAGCGCGCGAGGGAGACGAACGTCCCGTCCTGGCGCGCGAGGGATGACGAACGGTTCGTCGCGGCGCGCGAGGGATGGCGAACGTCCTGTCATGGCGCACGAGGGATGGCGGGGCCACACGGGGCTCGTCGTGGCGCAGGTGACTGCAACCCCCTAGGGGCGCGGGGAACTGCGCGACCAGCCCCATCGAACCCGCACCCGCCCGACAACCCGCCCCGGCACCCCCCTAGGCGCCCCGCTCCAGCCCAGCGCAGCTGCCCGCGGGGAACTGCGCGACCAGCCCCATCGGACCCGCACCCGCCCGACAACCCGCCCCGGCACCCCGTCAGGCGCCCCGCCCAAGCCCAGCGCAGCGGCCCAGCTACCCGCAGCTCTTCTTCGGCGCCGCCCGCCCGGACGCACTCAGCGCGGCCAGCGCCTTGTCCGCCGCCGCCTTGGTGCTCAGGCTCTTGAAGCCGGTCCCGATGATCAGGTCGACCTCGGCGCCCTTGCGGGTGTCCGTGCGGGTCTCCGCGGAGGCGAGCTGTGTGCGCAGGACCGGCAGCGAGGTCTTGAGGGCGGTGGACGGACCGAGCAGAATCCCCGTCCCCTTGACCTTCTTGTCGTAGGTCGCCGTCGCGTTGCCGACGTCGCCGATCTTGAAGCCCCGCTTCTTCAACTCGTCCGCCGTCTTCTTGGCGAGCCCGCCACGAGCCGTGGCGTTCAGGACGTTGACGGTGATCTGGCCGGGCTTGGGGAGCGGGGCCGCGGAAGCGGAGGGGGAGGGGGCCGCGCCGGCCTTCGTCTTGCAGCCCGCCTTGGAACCGACCGCGGAGGCCTCGTCCCCGCCGCCCGTGAACACGTCGATGAGCTGGAGCGTGCCCCAGCCGACCAGACTCAGCGCGGCGACGGAGGCCACCACGCCCAACACGAGCCTGCCGCGCCGCCGGGGCCGACGCATCCGGGGGTACTTGTCGCCCGTGATCCGGTACTTACCGCCCATGCCGGGGGGCGTCAGCATGCTCATGGGCGCAGCGTAGTGCGCGTGGACGGCAATGCCTACTAGATGATCATTGACCACGGCACAGGTGAACCCGAAAGGGTCAAACCTTTACGGCGCGGTCACTCAGTCCAGCTCGAGCACGCGCGCGTGCAGCACCTGTCGCTGCTGGAGCGCCGCCCGCACCGCGCGGTGGAGGCCGTCCTCCAGGTAGAGGTCGCCCTGCCACTTCACGACATGCGCGAACAGGTCGCCGTAGAACGTCGAGTCCTCGGCGAGCAGGGTCTCCAGGTCGAGCTGGCCCTTGGTCGTCACCAGCTGATCGAGGCGGACCGGGCGCGGTGCGACGTCCGCCCACTGCCGGGTGCTTTCCCGGCCGTGGTCGGGGTACGGCCGGCCGTTTCCGATGCGCTTGAAGATCACACGGAAAGCCTACCGGTCAAGACCTTCCGGGCGCAGCCATGGCGAGCGAGTGCGACGCTGGAAAAAAGCCGCGAAACGGTGCTTAGCGGGAGCAGGGGTTTGGTATGAGCGAGCGAAAGACCCCGCCGAAGGGCGTGACCGGGGCAGTCGCGGCAACCGCGGACCGGTCCATGCCGGAGGCACAGTCCGGCTCTGCCGCGCTGCCCCGCGAGGCCTTGCGGATCGCCTCCGGCTACGCCTTCGCCGGGCCCGCGCTCGATCTCGGCGCGCTGCTGTGGGACGGCGCCTGCCTTCCGGACGCGCAGGTCAGGATCCCCCTGCCGATGCTCAACCGGCACGGGCTCGTCGCCGGCGCCACCGGCACCGGCAAGACCAAGACGCTCCAGCTGATCGCCGAGCAGTTGTCGGCGCAGGGGGTTCCGGTCTTCCTCGCCGACATCAAGGGTGATGTGTCGGGGATCTCCGCACCGGGGGCGAGGAACGAGAAGGTGCAGGCCAGGGCGGCCGAGGTGCACCAGCAGTGGGAGCCCACCGGATTTCCCGCGGAGTTCTACGCCCTCGGCGGCATCGGGCACGGCATTCCGGTCCGGGCCACCGTCACCAGCTTCGGGCCGTTGCTCCTCGCCAAGGTGCTCCAGCTCAACCAGACCCAGGAGCAGTCCCTCGGCCTGATCTTCCACTACGCCGACCGGAAGGGGCTGGAACTGGTCGACCTCAAGGACCTGCGGGCCGTCGTCGCCTTTCTCACCTCCGAGGAGGGCAAGGGCGAGCTGAAGGGCATCGGCGGGCTGAGCTCGGCCACGGCGGGGGTGATCCTGCGTTCCCTCACCGCCTTCGAGGCGGAGGGCATGGCCGACTTCTTCGGGGAGCCGGAGTTCGACACCGCCGAGCTGCTGCGGACCGCGGACGACGGGCGCGGGCTGGTGTCCGTCCTGGAGCTGGCCGCCGTACAGGACCGGCCGCGGCTCTTCTCGACGTTCCTGATGTGGCTGCTCGCCGATCTCTTCCACGAGCTGCCGGAGGTCGGGGACGTCGACAAGCCGAAGCTCGTCTTCTTCTTCGACGAGGCGCATCTGCTCTTCAACGGCGCCTCGAAGGCGTTCCTCGACTCGCTCACGCAGACCGTGCGGCTGATTCGCTCGAAAGGAGTCGGCGTCTTCTTCGTCACGCAGACCGCGAAGGACGTACCCGCCGACGTCCTCGCCCAGCTCGGCAACCGGGTCCAGCACGCGCTGCGGGCTTTCACGCCGGACGACCAGAAGGCCTTGAAGGCGACCGTGAGGACCTTCCCCGACTCCGCGTACGACTTGGAGGAGCTGCTCACCGGCCTGGGGACGGGGGAGGCGGTGGTGACGGTGCTGAGCGAGAAGGGGGCTCCCACGCCCGTCGCCGCGACCCGCCTGCGCGCTCCCGAGTCCCTCATGGGCCCGGTCGGCGCCGGCGCGCTGGACTCGGCGGTCGAGTCGTCCTCGCTGTACGGACGTTACGCACAGGCTGTGGACAGGGAGTCGGCGTACGAGAAGCTCGACTCCCGTGGTGCCAAGGGCCCGGACGAGATGAAGGCCCCACCGCCCCGGCTCGCTCGTGAGGAGGACCCCTCCGTCGTCGAGCAGGTCGTCGGCAGCGGCATGTTCAAGTCGCTCGCGCGGTCGCTGGGCACGCAGATCGGGCGTGAGATCACCCGCTCGGTCTTCGGTACGGCCCGGAGGAGGCGGCGGTAGCTCCGCCTCCTCCGGAGGATCAGCCGCGCTTCTCCTTCCTCACCGGCGGCTGCTTGTTCGTGCTCTGCGGTTTCGGTGCGCTGCGTGCGGCCTCCGCGCGCAGCAGGGCGCGCAGGACCGCGTACGGGTCGATGGGCATGGCGGTGTTCCTCGCGTGAGTGCTGGCCGGTCTGGGGGAGCGGGCTCTGTCAGCAGCGCAGGACCACGGAACGCAGGGCGGGCAGCGCGTACGGTGGCCGCGGGGGTGCCGGGAGGGGACGGTCCGCGGGCGCGGCGGGAGCCACCTGCGACGGAACGGGCCGCAGAGGTACGGCCGCACGGTGGACGGCCCGGGCCGGTGGCCGCAGGACCGTGTCGAGGACGTCGTACTCGACGGACTCCCCGGCCGCGGAGGGCGGCACCGCGGGCGCATGCGCCTGGACGTGCACGCCGGGAACCAGCAACGCGAGCAACAGCACGAGCGCCCGCAGCCACTCACGGCTGCGCGGGGGACGTCGTACGGAACTCACACAGGTCGTCTCCCCGTCCGGCACGCGCGCGTCATCACTTCGGCCCCGTAATTCACCCGGCCGCAGCAGCGGGTGGTGGGGTGAGGTACGTCGAGTCTCGTCCCGCGCGGGGGCCTTCAATCGGGGCGCGGTGGTGAGGAGACCGTGTCCAGGGCGGCAGGTGTGTCGAGCCATCAGGTCGCGGCAGCGGGCAGCGGGTAGCGGGCATGCCGCCGGCGTAGATGCCGGATGCCTCGCAGGTGCCGAGTGCCTCCGGGCTCCCACCCGGCGGTGTCACACCGTGCGCGGCACCTGTCGGGCTCGGCCGCGGATGCTGAGGGCGGTGACGATCTCGACGACTCCCACGACGACCAGCCAGATGCCGCCTACCAGGGTGAGGACGGCGACCGACTCGAAGGGGGAGTCGATCAGCACGATCCCGGCGACGAAGGTGAGCGCGCCGAGGAGGATCTGCCAGCCGCGGGCCGGCATGGACCGGTCGGACGCGGCGGCCAGGGTCTGTGTGATGCCGCGGATCAGCCAGCCGATGCCGATCCACAGGGCGAGCAGCAGGATCGACCGCATCGGGCCGCGCAGACAGAACAGGCCCAGCAGGATCGACAGGGTGCCGCTGATGAAGGCGAGGACGCGCAGGGCGGTCGTCTTGTGCGTACCGAAGGCCGCGACCAGCTGGAAGATGCCGCTGATCAGGAGGTAGACGCCGAAGAGGACACCCGCCGCGAGCAGGGAGGCGCCGGGCCAGACCAGGACCAGGACGCCCAGGACCAGGGAGGCGACACCCGTGAGCAGGACGACCTGCCAGGCGGCCTGGGCGAGGGCGTGCAGGGGGCCCTCGAAGGGTGGTTCGGGCGCGTGCGGTGAGGTGCCCGGAGGGTGGCTCGCGTGGACCCTGCGGTCGTCGAAGCGGTCGTCGAACTCGGTCATGGTCCATGCTGGGACCGCCCCTCCCCGCGCGGCCACCCGGGGCGGGCCACCCGGCTGACTAGGACTTCCCGGCCGCCTTGGCCGCCTTGGCCGCCGCCTTCATCTCCTGCTTGTGCGCGCGGACCTTCGTCAGCGACTCGGGGCCGGTGATGTCGGCGACGGACCGGAAGGACTTCGGTTGGCCGTAGGCGCCCGCGGCCTCCCGCCAGCCCTTCGGCCGGACCCCGAGCTGCTTGCCCAGCAGTGCCAGGAAGATCTGCGCCTTCTGCTTGCCGAAGCCCGGCAGCTCCTCCAGGCGGCGCAGCAGCTCGCGGCCGTCGTCCACGCCCTTCCAGACCAGTTCGGCCTGGCCGTCGTAGTGCTCGACGAGGTACTGGCACAGCTGCTGGATCCGCTTGGCCATCGAGCCCGGGTAGCGGTGCACGGCCGGCTTCTCGGAGAGCAGCGCGACGAACGCCTCCGGGTCCTGCGCGGCGATGTCGTGCGCGTCGAGGTCGCTCGCGCCGAGGCGGTCCGCGATGGTGCGGGGGCCCTTGAACGCCCACTCCATCGGGACCTGCTGGTCCAGCAGCATCCCGACCAGCGCGGCGAGCGGGGAGCGGCCGAGGAGTTCGTCGGCCTCGGGGTCCTGGGCGAGGTGCAGGGTGACGTCCATGTCCCCGATCATGCCCCCGTCGGCGGCGCGCCTCTACCGGGAGCCGGCGGGCTGGTCCCGCCAGTAGCCGAGCGCCTGCACCCGCTCCTTCGGCACGCCCAGTTGCTTGCGGACGTACGACGACAGGGTCCTCGTCGTCGCCGTGTCGCAGGCGATCCAGACGTACGCGTCCGGGTGGCTGCTCAGCAGGGCGGGCAGGTCCGCCTTCGCCTGGGCGACGAGGTGCGCCCCGGAGTCGAGGCGGAGCACCCGGCGGACCTCGTGGCGGGACGGGTCGGTGCGGAAGGGGAGGCCCTCGTCGCCGCCCTCGAACCAGACGGTCGCGGGGGAGGAGTCCAGGGCGCGGAGGAGGGAGTTGAGGGCGGGCAGGGAGGCCGGGTCGCCGAAGGCGAAGACGTGGGTGGGCTCGGGGTCGGGGCGGTCGAAGCCGGTGCCGTGGACGGTGGCCTCGACGGTGTCGCCGGGTTTCGCGGTACGGGCCCAGTCGCTGGCGACGCCGTCGTGCAGCGCGAACTCCAGGGTGAGGGTGCCCGCCTCGGGGTCCGGGTCGACCAGGGTGTAGGCGCGCTGGTGCGGCTTGCCCGCGGCGGAGAACCACAGCCGCACCCACATCGTCGGATGGACGCCGGTGACCGCCAGCATCCCGCCGTCGGTGAGGTGCACCCGCCGGTACGCGCCGGTGACGTCCTCGGTGCCGGTCACGGTGAACACGAAGTCCTTCGCGCGCAGCAGTCGGAGGACCGCTCCCTCCCAGCCGTGCCCCTGCCTCCCCTGTCCCATGGTCTGTCACCCTTCGCGTACGATTCCCTCACCAGCAAACTTAGGTAAGCCTAACTTAAATGGAACGGGTGTGAGGGTGAGTATCGAGATCTACCGCGACGCCTGGGGAATCCCCCACCTCCGTGCGGGCAGCGCGCGTGAACTCGCCCGCGCCCAGGGCCGGGTCACCGCCCGCGACCGTGGCTGGCAGCTGGAGGTCGAACGGCACCGCGCGCAGGGCACCTCGGCCGCCTTCCTCGGCGCCGGGGCCCTGTCCTGGGACACCTTCGCGCGCCGGGCCCGCCTGGACGACACCGCGAGACGCTGCTTCGGAGCGCTGGAGAGACAGGACCCGGAGACGGCCGACTGGATCCGGGCGTACGTCGACGGCGTGAACGAGGAGCTGCCAACCACCGCGGCCCCGGAGTTCGCCCGCGTCGGACTCACCCCCGGGCGCTGGGAGCCCTGGACCCCGCTCGGCGTCTGGCTCGCCACGCACATCCTTTTCGCCGGCTTCCCGGCCAAGCTCTGGCGGGACGAGGCGCTACGGCACCTGGGCCCGGACGCGGTCGGCCTGTTCGCCGCCGACGGCCCGGGCACCTCCGGCAGCAACGGCTGGCTGGTCGCCGGCGCCCGCACCACCACCGGCCACGCCGTCCTCGCGGGCGACCCGCACCGCTACATCGAGGACCCGGGCGTCTACCAGCAGATCCACCTGGTCTGCCCCGAGTTCGACGTCATCGGCCTCGCCGTCCCCGGCGTCCCGGGCATCGCCCACTTCGGCCACACCGGCACGGTCGCCTGGTCCATCACCAACGCCATGGCCGACTACCAGGACCTCTACCGCGAGCGACTGCGCCGCACGGGGGCCGGCGTGGAGGCCCTTGGCCCGGACGGCCGCTGGCACCGTGCCGCCCGCCACACCGAGACCGTCGAGGTGGCGGGCGAGGCCCCGGTCGAGATCGAGGTGATCGAGACGGACCGGGGCCCGGTGATCGTGGGGGGTCCCGAAGGGCTGGAGGGGGGAGGAGTACTGGAGGAGCCCCCGGCCACGGATGCCTCCCGATCCACTTCCCTCCCCGCTCCCCCACCGGCACCCACTCCCACGGCCGACCCCCTCGCGCTCTCCCTCCCGGGCACGGATGCCCGTGCCGAGCAGCGACCGGCAGGCCCCGGCCCGTCCCGCGCCCCGCAGCCGTCGGACACACCCACCTATGCGACCTCCACCGGCCCGGTCGGCCTCCCGCAGGGCCCCGCCGACCACGGGTCGGCCGCCCGCATCCCCCCTGCCCCCCTCGCCCTCTCCCTCCGCTACCCGCCCCGAGTCACCGAGGACCTCGGCTTCAGCGCCCTCCTCCCCCTCCTCCGTGCCCGCCGTACCGCCGACGTGGACCGGGCCTTCGACCTGTGGGCCGAGCCCGTGAACGTCGTACAGGCCGCCGACACCGAGGGCGGGCTGCTGCACCGGGTCGCCGGACGGGTCCCGGTGCGCGCGGAGGCCAACCGGCTGCGGCCGGTCCCCGCCTGGGAGCCCGGACACGAGTGGCGGGGCCGGCACGACACCCCCCGCGCCGGTCTCACCGACGGCATCGCCGTGATGGCCAACCAGCGCGGCCCCGCCACCCCGCTCGGCGTCGAGTTCGCCCCGCCCCACCGCGCGGACCGCATCACCGCCCTGCTGCGGGAGAAGCCGCGCTGGTCGGCCGCCGACATGCCGCAGATCCACATGGACACCCATCTCGCCTCGGCACAGCCCCTGTTGGCACACATCGAGGCCCTGGACGACCTGAGCCCCGAGGCCGGCACCGTGAGGGAAACGATCCTCCATTGGGATCGCCGCATGGCCGCGAGCAGCAGGGAGGCCGCCCTGTACGCCGCCGTACGCAGCGCGGTCGTACGACGGCTCGCCGCCCACCCCGTGTTCGCGGCCCTGACCGACCCGCCCGCCTACCCCGAGGTCCTCCTCCCGTGGCTCGGCCTCGTCCCCCGTGTCGCCTTCGCGCTCGAACACCTTCTGCGCGCCGAGGAGTTGTACGGCATCGACCGGGCCGAAGCCGTACGCGGGGCCCTGGAAGAAGTGGCCGCCGCGCCGCCGCCGGGCACCTGGGGCGACACCCACCGCCTCACCCCCTGGCGGGCACTTCCCGAGAGCGCCTGGGACGCCCCCGCCCTCTCCGGCGACCACGACTGCGTCCTGTGCACCTCGGCGGTCCCCGGACTGACCGACCTCGCCGCGCGCGGCCCCGCCGCCCGTTACGTCTGGGACCTGGCCCGCCGCGAGGACAGCCTCTGGGTGGTCCCGCTGGGCGCCTCCGGCCTGCCCGGATCACCCCATCACCGCGACCAACTCCCCCTGTGGCTCAGGGGAGATCTGGTCCCGGTCGTCACCGACCCGCAGCACCTGACGAAGGAGGACTGAGGAGACCGATGTCCGACACCCCCACCCGTGAAGCGGTCCACACCAAGACAGTGGACGGCTTCGGCACCGTCCGCGTCCTGCGACTCGACCCCCACGCCGACGCCGCCACCGTGCATGCCTGGGTCCGCGAGGAACGCGCCGCGTTCTGGGGCATGAACGGCCTCACCCAGCAGCAAGTGGCCGAGATCTACGCCCACTTGGACACCCTCGACACCCACCACGCCTATCTGCTGGAGAAGGACGGCGAACCGGCCGGGCTGCTGCAGACCTATGAGCCGGAGGCCGACCGCGTCAGCGAGTGCTACCCCGTCGAACCCGGCGACATCGGCATCCACCTGCTGCTCCCACCCCCCGGCCCGCACGGCGGCCGTCCCGGCTGGTCGTCGGCACTGCTGTCCGCCGTGGCCTCGTACGTGCTCCTGGGCCTGGACAAGCGGCGGGTCGTGGTCGACCCCGACGTGCGCAACGAGAAGGCCATCGCCCGCTTCCTGAAGCAGGGCTTCGTCGCCGGAGAGGCGGTCGTGCTGCCGGAGATCGACGTGCCCGGCGTGTATCTGCCCGAGAAGCACGCCCAACTCGCCTTCCTGGCAAGGGAGGTAGCCTTCCCGGGTGACGCCTGACGACCTCGTCGCCCACTACGGCCTGATACCGATCCCCCGCGAGGGCGGACTGTTCCGGCAGACCTGGGCGGGCGAGGAGCGCGCCGACGGAAGACCGCACGGCACGGCGATCGTCGCCCTCCTGACCTCGGACGACTACTCCGCCCTGCACCGCCTGCCCAGCGACGAGATCTGGCACCACTACCTCGGCGACCCGCTGGAGATCCTGCTCCTGGCCCCGGACGGCACCACGGCCACCGCCGTCCTGGGCCCGGACATACGCGCCGGCCAGCACCCCCAGCTGACCGTGCCCGCGAGCACCTGGATGGGGGCCACGACCCGCGGCGCGTGGACCTTCTTCGGCTGCACGATGGCCCCCGGCTTCACCTTCGAGGACTACGAGCACGGCGACGTGGCCGAGCTGACGGCGCGTTACCCCTCCGAGGCCGCCCGGATCGCGCGACTGTGCCGTCCATGAGACTCCTGGAGGGACAGGTCGCCCTGGTCACGGGCGCGGGCGGCGGCATCGGGCGGGGGATCGCGCTGCGGTTCGCCGAGCAGGGCGCGGCGGTCGCCCTCCATTGCCGTACGGCGGTGGCGGCGGCCCGTGAAGTGGCGTCCCGCATCCAGGACTCGGGCGCCCGGGCCGTCGTACTGGAAGCGGATCTGCGGGACGAGGAAGCGTGCCGACGGCTGGTCCGGGAGGCCTCCGCGTGGGGCGGGGGACTGACCGCCCTGGTCAACAACGCGGGCGTGCAGCCCACACGGCCGCTGCCCGGGATGACGGCCGCGCAGTGGCGGGCCGTCGTGGACACCAACCTCACCAGCGTCTTCGCCTGTACGCAGGCCGCGGCCGAGGTCATGCGCCCGGGCGGGTCCGTGACCCACATCGCGTCCGTCGAGGCGCATCACCCCGCGCCCGAGCACGCCCACTACTCAGCCTCGAAGGCCGCGATCGTGACGCACGCCCGGTCGGCGGCCCTGGAGTACGGTCCGCACGGCATCCGGGTGAACACCGTCTCGCCCGGGCTGATCGACCGTGAGGGGCTGGCGGAGGCCTGGCCGGAGGGGGTGGAACGGTGGGAGCGGAAGGCGCCCCTGGGCAGGCTCGGGCGGCCCGAGGACGTGGCCGACGCGTGCGTGTTCCTCGCCTCCCCGCTCGCGTCCTGGGTCACCGGGCACGATCTGGTGGTGGACGGCGGGATCTCCGCCCGCCCGACCTGGTGAGCGCGCGGACGTTCGCGTGCGTACCTATCGGGAAGACCGCGAGCCCAGGTACGGAGTAGTGACGTGAGGTGTGAGCGTGCAGGCAGCAGCGCAGGCCGGCGAGGGCGAGGACTTCAAGGGCTGGTGCTGCTGGGCACCGTGCTGGTCCTGCTCCTCTTCGGTGGCGCGGGAGCGGCGTCGGCCCACGCGGCCCTCCGCTCCACCGACCCCGGGGACGGAACCGTCCTCAAGTCCGCCCCCCGTGACATCACCCTGACCTTCACCGAGTCCGTCGGCCTGCTCGACGACTCCTTCCGGGTGCTCGATCCCGACGGCAAGCGCCTGAACGTCTCCGACGCCGGACACGGGCCGGGCGGCTCGGACACGGCCCGTGTCACCCTGCCCGCCAAGCTCGCCCAGGGCACGTACACGGTGGCCTGGCGGGTGGTCTCCGCCGACAGCCACCCGGTCTCCGGCGCCTTCACCTTCTCCGTCGGCAAGCCCTCCCCGGCCACCGTGATCCCGGACACCGGTCCGACCGAGGACCCGGCCACGGAGAGCCTCTTCAACATGGGCCGCTACCTGGCCTATCTCGCCGTCGCCCTGCTCATCGGCACGGCCGTCTTCCTCACCGCCTGCCGCCCCCCGGAGCCGTTCCGCCTGAGCCGGCTCCTGTGGGCGGGCTGGGGCACCCTGCTCGGCTCGACCCTGTTCCTGCTGGTGCTGCGGGCGCCGTACGAGTCGGGAGCGGGCCCGACCTCCGCGTTCTCACTGAAGGCCTTCGAACGCACCCTGAGCACCCGCCCCGGCGAGGCCCTCCTGGTCCGCCTGGCGCTGCTGCTGGTCGCCTGCTTCTTCGTCGTACGACTGCTGCGGCTCGGCGAGGAGAGGTTGTCCCGCGCGTGGCAGGCGGCGGGCGGTGTGCTCGCCGTGGGTCTCGCGCTGACCTGGGCCGCCGCCGAGCACGCGTCCGCCGGCATCCAGGTGCCGGTGGCGATGACGTCCGCGGTGCTGCACGTCCTGGCGATGGCCGTCTGGCTGGGCGGTCTCGCGGCCCTGCTCACCATGCTGCACCGGGCCCCGTCGCAGCTCCCGGCCGCCGTGCTCGCCCGTTTCTCCCGGCTGGCCTTCGCCTCCGTGACCGTCCTCGTCGCGACCGGCGTCTACCAGTCCTGGCGCGGCCTCGGCTCCTGGGAGGCCGTCACCGGCACGACGTACGGGCATCTGCTCGTCCTCAAGCTGCTCGCGGTCACGCTGCTGCTGGCGGCGGCCAGGCTCTCGCGGCGGTGGACGGGACGGCTGGTGACGGTCGCGGCCGGGGCGGAGGCGGTGACGGTCGCGGCCGGGGCGGCGGCGGAGGCGGAGGCGGTCGTTCGGGAGGGGACGGCGGAGGCGGTCGTTCGGGAGAGGGTGCTGGAGGCGGCCGTACGGGAGAAGGGGCCCGAGACGGTCGTACGGGAGAGGGTGCCGGAGCGGGTGGGCGGACCGCCGTCGGCTCCGGGACCGGCGCCCGTCGCCCCCGGTCCGGCCGCACCGGCCTACCGGCACGGTCTGCGCCGTTCCGTCCTCGCCGAGGTGGCCGTCGGGGTCGTGGTCCTGGTGCTGAGCACCGTGCTGAGCGGCACGCTGCCCGGGCGGGCGCAGACCGAGGCGGACGAGGCGGGCCCGGCCACGGGCGGACTGCCCGCCGCGTCCGTGACCGATGTCCCCTTCGCGGTGGGCGGCGCCACGGGCAAGGTGCAGATCACCCTGGACCCGGGCCGCACCGGTGACAACTCGGTCCAGGCCATCGTCTACGCGGCCGACGGAGGCCTCGCCACGGTCCCCGAACTCCGGCTGTCCTTCACCCTCCCGGCCAAGAAGATCGGCCCGATCGACGCCGGACTGAAGAACAGGGGCGGCTACTGGGGCACGAACGACCTCACCCTGCCCCTCGCGGGTGACTGGCGGATGAAGGCGACCATCAGGGTCTCCGACGTCGACCAGATCAGCGTGACGAAGACGGTGAGGATCGTGGGCTGAGCAGCTCCGCCATGGTCTCGGCGGCGTGCACGGCGGCCGCTCCGCAGCAGTTGTTGAACAGCACGTGGAGCTCGTCGGCCTCCTCGGCCGCCGCGTGCAACCGCGGTACCCACTCGGCGAGTTCGGCGCGCGCGTAGTCGTACCGGAAACGGTCCTCCTTGCTGCCGCGCCCCCAGGAGGCACTGCGCCCGTGGAAGCGCACGACGGACAGCCTGGGCGCGGTGACGGGGGTGACCGGCGGCAGGGAGGCGGGCAGCCGCTGCGCCATGTCCACACCGACGGCCGCGAAGTCGTACTTGCCGAGCAGGGCGCGGGTGAGGTCCTGCTGTTCCTCCTCCCACCAGGACGGATGCCGGAACTCCACGTGGACGGGCCACCCGGCGGTGCGTTCCGCGGTCTCCTCGAGAGACCGCTCCGCCCGCGCCCCCGGCCGCAGCCACGGCGGGAACTGGAACAGCACCCCACCGAGCCGCCCGGCCTCCCGCAACGGCTCGATGCCGGCGGCGAACCGCGCCCACACCTCCTCCAACGGCACGTCCGCGAGGGCGGGCTGCTTCACCGGATGCCCGGTGAGCGGCGCGTACGCCTTCACGTCGAACACGAACCCGGCGGGCGTGCGCTCCACCCACAGACGGCTGTTGCGCTCGCTGGGCAGCGCGTAGAAGGTGCCGTCCACCTCCACCACCGGGAACCGCTCGGCGTAGTACCGCAACCGGCCCTCGGCGTCCCGCCGCCCCGGCGGGTACCAGCCGCTGCGGACGAGCGCGGGATCGGTCCAGGAGCAGGTGCCGACGAGAATGCGGGTCATGGCGGACCGGGTACCGACTTAGGGTTCGGCCATGACTTCCCAGGCGTATCTCTCCGAACTCTTCTCCCTGGACGGCCGCGTGGCACTGGTGACCGGCGGGAGCTCGGGCATCGGCCGGGCGATCGCGGGGGCGTTGGCACGGGCGGGGGCGAGCGTGGTGATCGTGGCCCGGAGGGAGCCGGAACTGGCCGCCGTGGCAGACGAGTTGACGTCCGACGGCTGCCGGGCCGCCTGGGTGAGCGGCGACCTGAGTACCAGGGAGGGAGTCCGTACCGCGGCGGAGGCGGCCGCCGCCCCGTTCGGTGAACCGGACATCCTGGTCAACTCCGCCGGGATCAACCTGCGTCCACCGATGACCGAGCTCACCGACTACGTGTGGGACACCACCATGGCGGTCAACCTGGAGGCCCCCTACCTCCTGGGCCAGCGCTTCGGCCCCGGCATGGCCGAGCGCGGCTTCGGCCGGATCATCCACATCACGTCCCAGCAGGCCCACCGCGCCTTCGTGCAGAGCGGCGCCTACGGCGTCTCCAAGGGGGGCCTGGAGTCCCTGGCCCGCTCCCAGGCCGAGGCATGGTCACCGCACGGCGTCACCTGCAACACCCTCGTCCCCGGCTTCGTCATGACCCCCCTCAACTCCCGCCTCGCCACCGACCCGCTCCAGGTCGCGTCCCTGGCCGCCCGCACCATGACCGGCCGCAACGGCCTCCCCGACGACTTCGCGGGCGCCGCGGTCTTCCTGGCGAGCGGGGCCTCGGCCTACGTCACGGGGCAGTCGATCTTTGTGGACGGGGGGTTGTCGGTGCACTGAGGGTGCGGGGGTGGGGGGGGGACTCCGCCTACCCAGATGCTGAGGACGCTTCTTCAGGACGCTTCTTCAGGACGCTTCTTCCGTCAAGACCAGGGCGTCCGAGCGGTGAACGTTCGACACCTCGCCCCGAGGCTCACGCGTACCCGCGAAGTGCCTTGTGGGCGCCGTAGGCCTCGATGAAGCCCTGGATCGCCTCCAGGTCGTTGGCGAAGCCGGCGGACCGCCACTTCGCCTTGTTGCCGTCGACGTAGCGCAGGTCGACCCACGTGGAGACGGCGGCCGACGAATTGGAGCTGGCCACGCGCAGCCTCATACCGACCAGAGTCTGGAAGACGACGATCGTCGGCGGCTTGCGTTCACTGATGTACTCGACGGCGACCTCCGGCGTGATCACCAGCAGCGGGTCCGGATCGTCCGACGTCCCGTGGAAGATGCCTGACAGCTTGCCCCGCCTCTTGGCGAACACACGCCAGTCCGCCGGCACGGGGCCCCAGCGCGCCTGCTGCAGGATCGACAGCGGATCCGTCATGGCACCTCCGTAGGACCGGGAAGTCCGTCCAGAAGATTCTCCGCTCAGGGACGGACACCCGCCACCAGAGCCGGGCACCTCCGCGAGCGGCCCCCGCCGCGAACGGTGGGGCCCTTCGACCTCGTGCCCGGTGAGGCACTGGCGGAGGATACGAGATGCGAACTCGTGAGGGGTTGCCCCCAACATGCTTTCCAACTGCGGTGGTGGCCTTGGCTTCCTCGGACGGGGTCGTTCACCTGCGTTCATTGGAGGCCGGTCGTGGGAGCGGCTACCACCCTTGGACTCGCCTGAACGGTCGTGAACGGCGCTGAATGAGACGGAAAATGAGACGGACGGTGGGGCCGGGCTCGCCAGCATCGTCGCTGTTGAAGGGGGAGCCATGGCACTGCTCCGCAAGGGATCACGACGGATCGTCGTCGACGGCACGGCCTACCGCTGGCGGCTGCGAGGCAGGCCGACGTATTTCCAGGGACTGGCCTGGACGCCGTGCACTTTCGCGGTCGAACATGCGGACACCCCGGGCATGATGCTGGTGGTCACTACCAACCAGCCGCATCCGAGTAACTGGTTCGGCCGCGAGGCCACGCCCGTACTGCCGTCCGGCGTTGCCCAGGCCATTCAACTTGCTCTCCGAGAGGGGTGGACTCCGACAGCTCCAGGCTCTCCGTTCCGCCTGGACCAATCCGCCGGCTTCACGCCCTCACCCTGAACGGCGCAGGGGGGGCGGGCGGCTTGGGGTCTGCGCCTCAGCCGACGACAGTCAGCCACCACGACGGTGGGCGCTGCGACCGATCACGCCCGCGTGTGCCTCGCTACCCCCGCCGGCCTCAGCCAGGCTGTCGGGGTGTGTTCGTCGACGGGGGCAAGTTGCGGTTCGCTGGTCGAGGTAGTGGCGGCATGTGAGCGGGGCGATGTGGATGAAGCTCGGGACTCCGCCGGCCTTCTTCTGGCGGACCTGGATGCTCTGTTGGCGCGGTACGAGGCTGCGTTGGACGAACACGAGATTCAGCGGCCGTATTGAACTGTTGGGCCATCAGCTTGGGTAGCTAAGGTGATCTGGGGCTGTCTGTTGGGCCGGCCTGCTGCGGAAGGTCACCGTCGCTTCGTGGCCGTGCTGTCGCAACCCCTGTGTTCCCCGTGGCTCCCCGCACAACCTGGTGTCTGTCGGGCGTGGCATCGGCTAGGAACTCGTCCAGGAGCTCGAAGAACATCTCCATGGCGGGCCTGTCGGACCGCTCTGCTTCACGTTCGATCTCTGTGGCCCAGCCGAGGGAGGAAGGGCGGCCCTGGCGCTGGCATAGCCACTCGGAGAAGTGGCTCTGGCCGCCTGGGGTCCAGAAGTCGAACGGCTCTGCGATGTCGTGGATGCCTAGCGCAAGGCGGTAGCCGGTGAGCATGGAGTTCAGGTGCTGCAAGGAGTTGCTGTGGACCCACATGCCCGGACGGAGTCGTACTTCCTCCAGGAAGTCGTACACATCGGTGAGAGCTTCGAGGTGCCTGGGCCTGCGTCTCGTCTCGGATACGTCTGAGTCGGCCATGCGTGCACTCTATTGAGAAGCAGCGTCTGTTGAAGGCCCTGCATGGGGCTTGAACTGGTGGGCGCAGGCTGGGACGTCGAGGCCTTGGCGGTGTGCGAGGGGTAGAAAGAGTGCCGGTCGGATCGTCCAGGTGATGCGAGTGCGGGCCTGGGTGAGCGTCACCGTGCAGGGCTCGGCGCGTAGGAGTGCTTTCCTCGCCGTGATGCGGCCGTCGTACAGCCATTCCCACGCTTCCTGGGAGGCGTCGGGATCCAGTGCGGGTGAGATCGTGCGGAGTGCGACTGCTACCCACTGTCGGCCTGCGGTGCCGAGTATGCGTCGAAGGAAGCCCGGAGGACCGGCCACCTCTGCTCGGTGAGGTCTTCGGTCCAGCACTCGCACCAGTAGCCCCGCTGCGGCTTGTCCATCAGCACCGGTGCCCTCCCGCTGGCGGGCCCGTGAACAACTCCGCGGTGACGGTGTGGCCACCGTCGCTCTCGTGGACTACGACTCGGTGAGCGATCACGCTGACCATGCCCAAGCCTCGGCCGTGTTCGGCGTCCTGGTCCTGGCCCTCGACCTTCGGGGCCAGTGCCGACGCCTCCATCGCACTCCGATCCAGTCGTAGGCGTTGCCGTCGACGGTCAGCGTGCGCTCGCGGCCGTTGGCCATGTCGGCGGCCAGCGTGCGCAGCTGGCGCACGGTGCCCTTTGCCTGGCGTACAGCCTTGGTCGCCACCTTCTGGATCCGGGCCACCTCGCTGCCCGCGTCCTTGGGCTAAATCGTGCGTGCCTTGACCTGGATCACCGCACCGCGTCCGCCGGCCAGCAGCAGCCGGTCGCCGAGTTCGCGCCGCCCGGAGCCCTTGCTGGCGCAGGCGGACTGGAACACGACGTCGGACAGCCCCCAGGTGGCGGCGGTGTGGGCCGCCGCCTCGGCACCCGGGCCGTGCTCCACGCCGGACGGCAGGGCAGCGCCGGACGTATGCGCCGCACGTACTGCCCGTTTGCGGTTTCCACGATGAGCGTGAACGCGTCGGGGTCGCCGTCCTGGATGAACCGCCACAACGAGGGAGAAGCCTGATCAGTCACGTCCCCTATTGGACGCACCGCACGGCCACCAACGCCCGCCCGTTTCTGGCGGTACGTGTCACTCGGCAGTGTCCCGCCCGGACTGGAAGATGAGCGCCACCAGCGTCAGCCCGACTACTCCGCCAATCAGCTGCATACCGATGAAGCCCGCCAGGGAGCCGGGGGCGATGCCCGCGAAGGTGTCCGTGAAAGTGCGGCCGATGGTCACCGCCGGGTTGGCGAAGGACGTCGAGGAGGTGAACCAGTACGCGGCTCCGATGTAGGAGGCGATCGCCACCGGCGCGAAACGCAGCTGATCGGCGCGGGCCAAACCGAAGATCAGCAGGATCAGACCGGCCGTCGCAACCACCTCGCCCAGCAGTAGATGTCCTGCCGACCGGTCGTGGGTAGACCACTCCACCAGCGGCTTGCCGAACATCGCGTCCGCCAGCACCGCGCCCGCGATCGCGCCCACGATTTGTGCGGGGACGTAGACTGCGGCCTCGCGGAGGGTCACCCCCGCACCGCCGCGCCGACCCGTCCACCACTCAGCGAGCGTGACCACAGGATTGAAGTGCGCGCCGGAGACCGGGCCGAGCAGAAGGATCAGGACGCCGAGGCCGAAGACGGTGGCAGTGGAGTTGGCCAGGAGCTGGAGGCCGACATCCTTCGTCAGCTCGGTGGCCTGGATGCCGGAGCCGACCACCACGGCGACGAGCGCCGCGGTGCCGACCAGTTCGGCGGCCGCCTTGGCGAGCAGGCGAGCGGTCTGGGGTGGGGTGGCACGCGGGGCGGGCTGAGGCTCATCGGCCGGTGCAATGGAAGGCTGCCCGGTTCCGTCGTGCTCGGTGGCCTCGGTGGCGGTCAAGTGGACTCCTCGGTGCGGGTCGCCGGCAGGCGGGGGATCAGGGGCAGGACCGCTTGACGTTGTTCTCGGTGGTGGCGCGCGCGGTCTCCGCGAGGTCGGCGAACTGGCCGGCGAGCGAGGCGATGACGTCGGGCTTGAGTCGGTAGTAGGTGAACCGGCCGCACGGCTCCGTCTCCACTACACCCGCCTCGCGCAGCACCTTCAGATGGTTGGAGAGGTTGGTCTGCTTCGCCCTCGTCTCCTCGATCAGGTGCGTAGTGCAGAGCGTCTCCTTGGCCAGCAAGGTGACGATCTGGAGGCGGAGCGGGTCGGAGAGAACCCGCATCAGATCAGTGTCGACTGACGTCAGCATGGGCTGATACTTTCACATCACTCCAGGCTGATACGAGCTTGAGCTGATCTCACCGAACGCCGGCCTCCTGCCGAGAGCTGGAACCCGACTCCCGCACGACCCTCTTGAACCACTCCCGAAGGAAGAACCGATGTCCTCCAGCCCGCTCGCCTCCGTCCTGTTCGTCTGCGTCCACAACGCCGGGCGTTCGCAGATGGCCGCCGGATTCCTCAACCACCTCGCGGGCGACCGGATCGAGGTCCGCTCCGCCGGCTCCATCCCAGGCGACCAGGTCAACCCGTCCGCGGTCGAGACCATGAAGGAGGTCGGCATCGACATCGCCGATCAGAGGCCCAAGATCCTCACCACCGAGGCCGTCCAGGCGTCCGACTACGTCATCACCATGGGCTGCGGCGACGCCTGCCCGATCTTCCCCGGCAAGAAGTACCTCGACTGGGGCCTGGAGGACCCGGCCGGCAAGGGCGTGGAGGCCGTCCGCCCGATCCGCGACGAGATCAAGTCCCGCATCGAGGCGCTGATCGCCGAGATCGACGCCAAGTAGGGGGCGTGACCTCGGCGGTCGACAACGGCAGCTGATGGGGGTCGGCTGACCTGATGGGCGGGACGACGGTTACCGGCCGCCAGCGGCTTTGATGAGCTGGCCAAGGCGCTTCAGACCATCGGGGCTGATGCCCTGGGCGGCCACGGCGCCGATGACCACGTCATGGTCCAGCAAGCCGGCAGAGCGGAGGTCGCCGAGTACTCGCGCTGCCTGCTGACGGTCGAAGGGCGGCCCGTAGCCGTTGTTGCCGTAGAACTGCAGGCTTTCCAGCGCCGACGTGAGCCGCTCGTCTACCTCCTCGACCTCGTCCTCCGGGTGAGTGAGATCGATGGCCTGCACCTGCGCGGCCCATCCGCGCAGAGGGAACAGATTGGCGCCCTCGACTGCCGCAAGCGAAGAGCCGCGTGCTGGTCCAGTGGCGAACTCCAGCGTCTTCGCATCCGGTACGTAGGCCAGCACAGGGCCGACACCACTCCCCACACGCTGCCTGCCTGATCGATCGGCAAACCGGCGCAGTGTCGGGATCGACTGCTCCGCGCCGAAGGCATTGAGCACGAGCACCGCGGTCGCACCCTGCTCGGCAGCCTCGCGCTCCACCCGACGCACGGCGAGCTCCGCGCCGACCCCCAGTCCCGCTCGGGATCGTCATCCGGCACCCACGCTGCCCGCAGAATGCTCATCGCCGCCCCCTCACCTGCTCCGTCGTGCCAGAAACGCTCCGCAGTTCCAACCTAACGACGACCACTGACATCGAGGTGGGCTGCCGAGCACTGCGAGACGGTCTGCGCGTGTCTGCTGGTCCCTGTTCGCCGAGGTCCACTCGGGCCCGATCACAGCAACTGCAACCAGAAACGTCGAAGGGCCCCACCGCGAACGGTGGGGCCCATCGAAAAAGTTGCCGCTGAGGCCCAGGCG
>NZ_JBEXGM010000012.1:0-198573 GCF_040607335.1 Streptomyces sp. NPDC005303
CGGTGGAGCGTGCCCACGAAACCCCACGCCCCCCCCCCCCCACTCCACTTTTGTGGTCTCTGAGCGCCGGGTAAGGTTAGGTTAGCCTTATTGATCTCGGCGGGAGGTGATCCGTGTGTTCGTCTGCAGTTGCTTCGGCGTGACCGAGGCACAGGTCCGGCAGCACGCGGACAGTGGAGCCTGCACACCCCGCCAGATCGCCTCCGCCTGCAAGGCGGGCACCGACTGCGGCTCGTGTGTCCGTCGTATCCAGGCCATTCTCGGGCGGGGCGCCGTCCCGCGCAGGGACCCGGCCGACCAGGACCGGTCGGTCCTCGCGGAGTTCCCCGGCGCCGCGGAGCTCGAAGAAGCCGCCTAGCTCTCCGGCTGCTCGATCAGCTGCGCGATGTACAGCGCCTCACCGAGCTTCTCCAGAAGTTCCAGCTGTGTGTCGAGATAGTCGATGTGGTGCTCCTCGTCCGCGAGGATCGACTCGAAGATGTTCGCCGAGGTGATGTCACCCTTGGCGCGCATCACCTCGATACCGCGCCTGAGGCGGTCGATGGCCTCCACCTCGACCTGCCGGTCAGCTTCGAACATCTCCTTGACGGTCTGGCCCACCCGCACGTGGAACAGCCGCTGGTAGTTCGGCAGCCCCTCCAGGAAGAGGATGCGGTCGGTGAGGACCTCGGCGTGCTTCATCTCGTCGAACGACTCGTGGCGCGTGTACTTCGCGAGCTTCGTCCAGCCGAAGTTCTCCTGCATCTTCGCGTGCAGGAAGTACTGGTTGATCGCGGTGAGCTCGCCCGTGAGCTGCTCGTTGAGGAATTCGATGACCTCGGGGTCGCCCTGCATCGCAGAGGCTCCTTCCAACCGTGGGGAACTGGCAGGCTGCGCCGCATCCTCGCACCGGCGAAGAAGATCGTCCAGTAAGTCTTCACTTAGTAAGTTAGGGCATGCTTAGTCCGATTTGGGATGTGCGGGGCGGGGGCTGGTCAGGCGCATCGCCTCGGGTCTGTCAGGATGGAAGGCATGGGTCAGCCGGTGGAGCGGGAGAGTGGAGAAGCGGCGTACTCCGAGCTTCCGCCGGGGCAGCGACTGCAGCGCGGGTGGCCGGTCACGCACTACGGCCCGGTCCCCAAGTTCCGGCCCGAGCGCTGGGAGTTCCGGGTCTTCGGCGCCACCGCGGACGACGAGAAGCACTGCTGGAACCACGAGGAGTTCACGGCTCTGCCGTACGCCACCGTCGTGGGTGACCTGCACTGTGTGACGAAGTTCAGCATGCTCGGCGCCGAGTGGGGCGGCATTCCCGCCCGTACCATCCTGGAGATCGCCCCGCCCGCGCCGACGGTCACCCATGTGATGGTCTGGGCCGAGTACGGCTTCAGCTCCAACCTCCGGCTCGCGGACTTCGCCTCCGAGCGCTCGATCTTCGCCACCCACAAGGACGGCGAGCTGCTCACCGCGGAGCACGGGTTTCCGCTCCGGCTGGTCGTCCCCCATCTGTACGCCTGGAAGGGCCCCAAATGGGTCCGTGGCGTGGAGTACATGACCGCCGACCGGCGCGGGTTCTGGGAGGAGCGCGGCTACCACAACGTCGGCGACCCCTGGAAGGAACAGCGGTACTCCTACCAGGAGGGTCCGGAGGACGGCCCCGAGCTGTGATGCTCAGTGGCCGTGATGCTGGTGCACCACGGCGTGCCCCTTGCCGCGGCCGATCATCCACTTGTTGACCGGCACGGTGACGACGAACGCGATGGCCAGCGAGATCGCCAGCGACGCCCAGAACAGCAGGTCGGTGAGTTTCGCGTCCATGGCGTCCGGCCACAGGACGATCACGCCGTTGTCGATCAGCTCCATCACGGCGATGGACAGGGTGTCGGCGGCCAGTGCCACCCGCAGCGCGGCCCGGAAGCCCATGCCGGTCTTCAGTACTCCGCGCAGGGTGAGGGAGTAGCCGAAGAAGAAGGCCAGCACGATCGCCAGCACGGTGGTCGGCAGGTTGCCCCAGCCCAGCGCGGTACCGATGACCATGCCGAGCACCTCGCCGATGGCGCAGCCGGTGAGGCAGTGCAGGGTGGCCTGGACGGCGACGGCCCACGTGGCGGTGGGGGCGGCCGGTGCCTCGTGCTGATGCTCGTGTGTCCCGTGCTGGTGTATGTGCGCCTCGTGATCCATGAAAGCCCCCATGCTCGGATGACGGTTCCTGTGACTGACAGGAACCGTATACCCCCTAGGGGTATTCCTCAACGGAGTTCTCCTCACAGGGTGCGGAGTTTCTTCAGTCGCTCCACGTCCGCCGCGTGGCCCTCCTTGCCGCCGGGTGTCTCGATGATCAGCGGGACGCCCTCGGTGGCGGGGTGGGTCATCAGGGCGCGGAACGGGTCCTCGCCGATATGGCCGGCGCCGATGTTCTCGTGGCGGTCCTTGTGGGCGCCGACGACGTCCTTGGAGTCGTTGGCGTGGATCAGCTTCAGGCGGCCCTCGCCGACCGTGTCCACCAGCAGGTCGAGCGTCTGGTGCATGCCGCTCGGGCCGGTCAGGTCGTGGCCGGCGGCGAAGATGTGACAGGTGTCGAGGCAGACGCCCAGCTTCGGGTGGGCGTCCAGGGCCTCGAAGTACGGGCCGAAGTCCCAGGTCCGTGAGCAGAGCGAGAAGCCCTGGCCGGCCGTCGACTCCAGGAGCAGGAACGGGTCGTCGTCATGGGTGAGCTCGTCGAGCAGCGGGAGCAGGTGCTCGCGGACCTGCTTCAGAGCCACTGAACGGTCCCGGCCGCCGGTCGCGCTGCCGGTGTGCACGACCACGCCGAGCGCGCCGATCTCACGCCCGCGTCGCAGGGAGTGCCGCAGTGAGTCGACCGATTTCTCCACGGTCGCCTCGGTGTGCGAGCCGAAGTTGATGAGGTAGGGGGCGTGGACATACGCCGGGATCGCCCGGTCCGCGCAGACCTCGCGAAACGCCTCGTCCTGGCGGGGGTTCCCGACCGGGGTGGCCCAGCCGCGCGGATTGGCGACGAAGACCTGCACGGTCTCGGCGTCGAGGTCCTGGGCGTACGACAGGCCCACCGAGTGAAGGCCGCCGGCCACCGGGACGTGGCCGCCGACGGGGTTGCGCTGAGTTGTCACTGGTCAAGGGTGCCATTGCCCGCGGCGCTGGGGTGATGGCGGGTGAGGGTTCGGTGGGGGCGGGCGCTTGGCGCGGTTCCCCGCGCCCCTGAGTGTGGGGGCGCCCATTGCGTTGTCAGGACTGCAACTCCCCAGGGGCGCGGGGAACCGCGCGACCAGCCACGACGGACTCGCACTCGCCCGACAACCGAACCCGGCGCCCCCGCCGCGCGTCCGTCAGCGAATGGTGATCGTGATGGTCGAACCCTTGGGAGCCGTGTCCCCGCCCTCCACCGACTGCTTCTTCACCGTGTCGCCGAACAGGCCGAGCAGACCCCGGTCCTCGTCGACCTGGAAGCCCGCATCCTCCAGTTCGGACTTGGCGTCGTCCACGCTGTCGCCCGTGACGTCCGGGACCTCGACCATCACCGGGCCCTTGGAGATCGTCAGCGTGACGGTCTCGCCCTCGGCCACCTGACCGTCGGCGGCCGGGGTCTGCTTGGCGACCTGGCCGGCGTCGTACTCGGAGTTGACCCGGGTGGTGGCGACCTCGACCTTCAGGCCGGCCTCCGCCAGATCGGCCTTGGCGTCGGCCAGGTCCTCGCCGGTGACGTCCGGGACATCGACCGGGGCGCCCTTGCTGACGGTGAACGCGACCGCCGAGCCGGCGTGCAGCGTGGTGCCGGCCTCGGGATCGGTGCTGATCACGGACCCCTTCGGGACGTCCTCGCTGAACTCCCGGGTGACCATGCCCGGCTCCAGTCCGTCCGTCTTCAGCCGGGCTCTCGCCTTGCCCAGCACCCAGCCGTCCACGTCGGGCACCTTCACCGTCTGCGGCCCCCTGGAGACGGTGATCGACACGGAGTCGTGGTTCCGGATCCGGGCGCCCATCCCCGGGTCCGTGCTGATGACGGTGCCGCGCTTGACGGTGTCGCTGTAGGCGTAGGTGATCTTCCCGGTTTCCAGTCCGGCCCCTTCCAGCCGGTCCCGGGCCTGGGCCTCGGTCTTCGACAGCAGGGACGGGACCCGGGTGAACTGGCCGGAGTTGATGTACCAGACGCCCGCGCCGAGCCCGAGGGCCAGCAGGACCGCGGCGACGATCAGGAGCGGGCCGCGCCGGGTACCGCCGGAGGAGCGGTCACGCCGGGACGGCGGGGGCGCGGGGCTCTCCAGGACGCTGGTGCGGTGATACCCCGGCTCGGGCTCGTCCTCGTTGACCGGCAGCAGACGGGGCACGGTCAGGGTGCGCGGGATCACGCTCGTACGGTTCTCGGCGCCCGCATAGTCCGCGGTGAGCGCCTGCGGCGGCACCGCGTCCAGCTGGTCGGCGCTCAGCCGGTCACGGGCCTCGCGGGTCTGCGCGAGCAGTGCCACGGCGTCGTACGGGCGCAGGTCCGGGGTGCGGGCGGTGGCCGAGGCGACCAGCTCGTCCAGTTCGTACGGCAGTCCCGGGACCGCGGCCGAGGGGGGCGGGACGTCCTCGTGGAGGTGCTTGTAGAGGACTATGGCGGGGGAGTCGCCCTCGTGCGGCTGGCTGCCGGTCAGCATCTCGTACAGCACGACACCGCACGCGTACACGTCGACGCGGGCGTCGGCGGCGCCCGGCTGCTCGATCTGCTCGGGTGAGAGGTAGGACACCGTCCCGAGGACGGCTCCGGTGGTACTGGTCACGGTGTTCACGGACCGCACCAGACCGAAGTCGGCGACCTTGACCCGGCCGTCGTCCCCTATCAGGACGTTCTCCGGCTTCATGTCCCGGTGCACGAAACCGGCGCGATGCGCGGCGCCGAGTGCGGCCAGGACCGGCTCCAGGATGTCCAGGGCGGCGCGCGGCTGCAGGGCCCCGCGCTCGCGCAGCACGTCACGCAGGGTGCAGCCGGCGACGTACTCCATGGCGAGGTAGACGTACGACCCGTCGGTGCCCTGGTCGAAGACCTGCACGACGTGGGGGTGGGCGAGCCGGGCGACGGACTTGGCCTCCCGGATGAACCGCTCGACGAAGGTCCCGTCCGCGGCGAGCGCGGGGTGCATCACCTTGAGCGCGAGCACGCGGTCCAGACGGGTGTCCAGGGCCCGGTAGACCGTGGCCATCCCGCCGACCGCGATCCGCGCGTCCACGCGATAGCGGCCGTCGAGCACCTGCCCGACCAGCGGGTCCTGAAGGGTCGTATCCACGCAGGCGAGTCTACGAGCCGCCGCCGACAGTCCATCCGGTTCGGCGGATTTGGCGGCCGTACTGCAGCTGACCTGTGACGGAGGTCGCACCTGGTCGTGTCCCAGGTCGAACGTGTGTTCAGAATGCCGGACGTTCCGGATCCAGTACGGCCCTGCCCTCCACCGGCGACGACGCCTCGGCGAAATGCCGCCGGGGGATGCGTCCCGCCCGGTAGGCCAGCCGCCCCGCCTCCACCGCATGCCGCATCGCGTGCGCCATCAGCTCCGGCTCTTGCGCCCGCGTCACCGCTGAGGCGAGCATCACACCCGCGCACCCCAGTTCCATCGCCAGTGCCGCGTCCGACGCCGTGCCCGCCCCCGCGTCCAGGATCACCGGCACGCGCGCGTGCTCGACGATCAGCTGGAAGTTGTGCGGGTTGCGGATGCCGAGGCCCGAGCCGATCGGGGAGCCGAGCGGCATGATCGCCGCGCAGCCCACGTCCTCCAGCCTGCGGGCCAGCACGGGGTCGTCGTTGGTGTACGGCAGCACCGTGAAGCCGTCGTCCACCAGGGTCTCCGCCGCGTCCAGGAGCTCGATGGGGTCCGGCAGGAGGGTGCGCTCGTCCGCGATGACCTCCAGCTTGACCAGGTCGGTGCCGAGCGCCTCACGCGCGAGGCGGGCGGTCAGGACGGCCTCTCCGGCGGTGAAGCAGCCCGCCGTGTTCGGGAGCACCCGGATGCCGAGCTTCTCCAGCACGGACAGCACCGAGCCGTGCACCGAGGGGTTCACCCGGCGCATCGCGACCGTCGTCAGCTCCGTGCCGGAGGCGGCCAGCGCCCGCTCCAGCACCTCCAGGCTGGGCGCCCCGCCCGTGCCCATGATCAGCCGGGACGAGAAGGACGTACCAGCGATGACGAAGGGATCGTCGGCCATGGGTCAGCCTCCTTGGACGGCGGTGAGGACTTCCACGCGGTCTCCCTCGGAGAGGGGCGTCGAGGGCCACTGCGCGCGCGGGACGACGGTCTCGTTGAGCGCGGCGGCCACTCCGGAGGGCGCCGGCGTCAGCGCCCGCACGACGGCGTCGAGAGCCGTGCCGGGAGCGAACCGGCGCGGCTCCCCGTTGACGGAGATGTTCATGCCGGCTGCTCCACGGACTCCAGGAACCGCCTCGGGGTGAACGGGCGGGCCACCTCCGGCAGTTCACCGGTCGTCAGGGCGTGTGCCATCGCGTCCCCGGTGACCGGCGTCAGCAGCACACCGTTGCGGTAGTGCCCGGTGGCCAGCAGGAGGCCGGGCAGTTCCGTCGGGCCGAGCAGCGGGGCGTTGTCCGGGGAGCCGGGACGCAACCCCGCGCGGGTCTCCGTCAGCGGCAGCTCGGTGATGCCGGGGACCAGTTCGTGCGCGTCCCGCAGCAGTTCGTACACCCCGCCCGCGGTCACCGTCGTGTCCCAGCCCAGCTCCTCGCTGGTCGCGCCGATGACCAGCTCGCCGCTCTCGCGCGGCACCAGGTAGACCTGGCTGCCGCGCACGACGGCTCGCACGGTACGGCTCAGGAAGGGCGCGAGGCGCGGAGGCACGGTCAGGCGCAGCACCTGCCCCTTCACGGGCCGCACGGGAGGCAGGAGGGCCTGCGGGACCCCTTCCAGGCGGCCGCTGAGGCTCCCGGCGGCGAGCACCACCTGGCCCGCGCCCAGTTCCTCGCCGTCCGTGGTGGCGACCCCGGCGGCCCGGTCCCCTGCGACACGCAGACGTTGCGCCCAAGTGCGGTGGAACATCACACCCGCCCGCTCGCAGGCGGCCAGCAACGCGCGCGTGAGGCGGCGCGGATCGATCTGGTGGTCGCCGTCCACCCGCAGCCCGCCCCGCACGCCCGGCGCGAGCATCGGCTCCAGGCGTCGGCACTCCCGGCCGGACAGCCACTCCGACTCCAGACCCGACTGCCTCTGCAGCGCGTGCAGTTCGCGAAGATGAGCGCGGTCGTCGGCGTCCAGGGCGACGGCGAGCGTGCCGCACCGGCGGTAGCCCAGGTCGAGGCCGGTCAGTTCGGTGAGTTCGGCCGCGAAGCCGGGATAGCGGTGGGCGGAGGCGAGGTTCAGGCTCAGCAGGGTCTGCTCGCCGTAGTGCAGTTCGGTGACCGCGGCCAGCATCCCGGCGGCCACCTGGGCGGCCCCGCCGCCCGGTTCGGGGTCCAGCACGGCCGTGGTGAGACCGCGCTGAGCGGCCCGCCAGGCCGTGACCAGGCCGATGATGCCGCCCCCGACGACGAGGACGTCTGACGTACGTGAGGACATGGGCGTCCAGCCCCTCCCTTCGCCGGCATGACCCGGATCAGGTTCGTACGGTCGGAGGCCGCCCAGCCTCCCTCTCAGCCCGGTGCGTCCGGGCTCCCGCGAGTGCTCTACGTTGGCCACCCTAGCCCGTGCCCGCGCGCCTCTGTAAGGGAGCCTTCCACCATGCCCCGCTCGCTCGACGGCCTCGTCCTCGCCCCGGTGGCCGATCAGGCCCCAGGGCAGGTGGGTACGCGGACCCGGTTCACCTACCACGAGAAGGACGGGGAGATCTGGGCCGAGTACGCGGGCGGTGACGTCGTACGCGGACATCTCGTCGGCACGCGCGCGGGGGACCGCCTCGACTTCCGGTACGTCCAGCTCAAGCGCGACGGAACGACATCTTCCGGGCACTGTGTCTCGACCGTCGTGGAGCTTGCCGACGGCCGGGTGCGGCTGGAGGAGACGTGGGAGTGGGAGTCTCAGACGGGCAGCGGGACGAGTGTGGTGGAACAGGTGAACGAGGTTGTGCAGCAGGTCACGGCGCATGACTCCTGACTGACTGTTTGTCAGTTGACTATGGTGATCAAATGAGCGAGCAGACGCAGGCGCGGGCGCAGCGGCGGGTGGTCGTGGTCGGCGCGGGCATGGCCGGGGTGCAGACCGCGGTCGCCCTGCGCGAACAGGGCTTCTCCGGAACCGTCACGATCATCGGCGCGGAGCCCCATCAGCCGTACGACCGTCCGCCGCTCTCCAAGGCCGTACTGCTGGGCAAGGCCGAGGGCTCCGCCTTCGACGTGGACTTCGAGGCCCTCGGCATCGAACTGCTGCTGGGCCGCGAGGTGTCGGGGGTGCGCCCCGAAGCGCACGAACTGGACACCGAGGCCGGGCCCTTGCCGTACGACGTCCTGGTCCTCGCCACCGGCGCCGAACCGATCCGGCTGCCCGGCACGGAGGGTGTGCCCGGCGTGCATCTGCTGCGCACCCTGGACGACGCCGAGCGACTGCGCCCCGTCCTGGTCGGCCAGCACGACATCGTGGTCGTCGGCGCGGGCTGGATCGGCGCCGAGTTCGCCACCGCCGCGCGCGAGGCGGGCTGCGCGGTGACGGTCGTGGAAGCCGCCGACCGGCCCCTCGCGGGCGCGCTGCCCGCCGAGGTGGCGGCACCGATGACCTCCTGGTACGCCGACGCGGGCGCCGAATTGCGCACACGCGCGCGCGTGGAGCGTGTCGAGCCCGGCGCGGTCGTCCTGGACGACGGCTCCCGGGTGCCCGCGGGCGCCGTCCTGGTCGGTATCGGCGCCCGGCCCGCCACGGCCTGGCTCGCCGGTTCGGGCATCGAACTCGGCGCCCCCCACCGCGAGGTCGTCGCCGACGAGCGCCTGCGCACCTCCGTGCCGGACGTCTACGCGGTCGGCGACTGCGCCTCCTTCCCCTCGGGGAGGTACGGCGAGCGCCTGCTGGTCCACCACTGGGACAACGCCCTGCAGGGCCCCCGCACGGTGGCCGCCGACATCCTGGGCGAGACCCCCACGGTCTACGACCCGGTCCCGTACTTCTGGTCCGAGCAGTTCGGCCGCTTCGTCCAGTACGCCGGGCACCACGCCTCCGCCGACACGACCCTGTGGCGCGGCGAGCCGTCCGGTCCCGCCTGGACGGTGTGCTGGCTGCGCGAGAACCGCCTGGTGGCCCTCCTTGCGGTGGGCCGCCCCCGGGATCTGGCCCAGGGACGACGCCTCATCGAGGCGGGCACGGCGATGGACCCGGCCCTGCTGGTGGACCCGGCGAGGCCGCTGAAGGCGGCGACGGCGTAGACGGCCCGGCCGTCGCCCCCCGGGTGACGGCCGGGCCGCGGGTGGCCTCCCACACTCCCGTCCGGCGGCTGTTTCCGTCGGGTTGGTGAGCCGCCCCCGAGGGCTGTGGCGGTCGTCGTCCCTGGGCGGCGGCCGGGGCGCGGGTGGCCTTTCACGCTCCGTCCGACGGCCTGTTCCAGCCGTCACGGCGAGCCGTCCCACGGCATCGATGCCCGGTGGAGCCCCGAAGACCGCGAGCCACGGCCGGCCGACACACAGGCCTATGCCGGAGGCGTGGCGGCCGACCCAGCGCTTCTTCCCGATGCGACGGAAGAGTCGGCGGTCCGGCGGCGGTCGGTGGTACACCCGGTCGCCGGCTGCCGGTGGTACACCCGGTTGCCGCCGGCCGGAGGCGTCTCGGTGGGTCTCGGGTGGCCCGTTCCGCCGCTTCTTCCCGCCGTGGAGGGAAGGCGTGGGCGCCCCGCGGTACACCCCTCTGCCACCCGTGGAGGCGCCCCGGCTTCCGACTGTCAGTGCGGGATGGCACGCTTAATCCCGTGACCGAGATTGACGCAAAGATCGATGCTCTCGTCCCCGCCTGGCTCACCCTCCCCGACATCGCAGAGATGCTCGACGTCGAGGTGACGCGTGTGCGGCAGCTGGTCAAGGATGGCCAGCTCATCGCCGTACGCCGCGGTGAGAACCGCGCACTGCACGTCCCCGCCGCCTTCATCGACGGGGCCGAGCAGAAGGTCGTCAAGGGCCTGACCGGGACCCTGACGCTCCTCAGGGACGACGGCTTCTCCGACGAAGAGATGCTGGAGTGGCTCTTCACCCCCGACGAGAGCCTGCCCGGCACCCCCGCGCAGGCCCTGAGCGAGAATCGCGGCACGGAGGTGAAGCGCCGGGCCCAGGCGCTTGCCGTCTGAATCGAACAGCATCGGCGTACGGGCCGTGACCGCCGAGGCCACGGCCACGGTCCAGCACGGCCCGTACGCCACCGAACCCGGGGGAGACACACGCATGCCCGACACCGCCCGCACCCAGCTCGCCGACGCCCGCGTCTACCTGTGCACGGACGCCCGCAGGCGCCAGGGCGACCTCGCCCAGTTCCTGGACGCGGTCCTGGCCGGTGGCGTCGACATCGTGCAGCTGCGGGACAAGGGCATGGAGGCGGCCGAGGAACTGGAACACCTCCAGGTCCTCGCCGACGCCTGCGCGCGGCACGGCAGGCTGCTCGCGGTCAACGACCGGGCCGACGTCGCCCACGCGGCCGGTGCCGACGTGCTCCACCTGGGCCAGGGCGACCTGCCCGTCCCCGCCGCCCGAGCGATCCTCGGCGGCGACGTCCTCATCGGCCGTTCCACCCACGCCGAGGCGGAGGCCGCCGCGGCCGCCGTGCAGGACGGTGTGGACTACTTCTGCACCGGCCCCTGCTGGCCGACCCCCACCAAGCCCGGCCGGCACGCCCCCGGCCTCGACCTGGTCCGGTACACCGCCGCCCTCGGCACCGACCGCCCCTGGTTCGCCATCGGCGGCATCGACCTAGGCAACCTCGACGAGGTCCTGGAGGCCGGCGCCCGCCGGGTCGTGGTCGTCCGGGCGATCACCGAGGCGGACGATCCGGGCGCGGCCGCCGCGGAGTTCGCCAAGCGCCTGCGTGACACGCGGTGACCGGCCGACCGTGACGGTCGCATGATCGGCCCGGTGTCCGAGGGGTGGACAACAAGTCGACAAACCGGGCAAATTTCCCTGATCTGGTTGGGTGACCGCCGCCCCCTGGCTAACCTGCCGGTATGGCCCTAGGAACCGCATCCACCAGGACTGACCGCGCACGCACCGTGCGTGACATGCTCGCCGCGGGCAAGACGACGTACTCCTTCGAGTTCTCGGCGCCGAAGACCCCCAAGGGTGAGCGGAACCTGTGGAGCGCGCTCAGGAGGGTCGAGGCGGTCGCCCCGGACTTCGTGTCCGTCACCTACGGCGCCGGCGGCTCCACCCGCGCGGGCACCGTCAAGGAGACCCAGCAGATCGTCGCGGACACCACCCTGACCCCGGTCGCCCACCTCACCGCGGTCAACCACTCCATCGCGGAACTGCGCAACATCATCGGCCAGTACGCCGACGCCGGGATCCGCAACATCCTGGCCGTGCGCGGCGATCCGCCCGGCGACCCCATGGGCGACTGGCTCGCCCACCCGCAGGGCCTGACCTACGCCGCCGAACTCGTCCGGCTCATCAAGGAGTCGGGCGACTTCTGTGTCGGTGTCGCCGCCTTCCCGGAGATGCACCCGCGCTCCGCCGACTGGGACACCGACGTCGCGCGCTTCGTCGACAAGTGCCGCGCGGGCGCCGACTACGCCATCACCCAGATGTTCTTCCAGCCGGAGTCCTATCTGCGGCTGCGTGACCGAGTCCACGCGGCCGGCTGCGAGACCCCCGTCATTCCCGAGGTCATGCCCGTGACCAGCGTGCGGATGCTGGAGCGCCTCCCGCAGCTCAGCAACGCGAGCATCCCCTCCGTCCTGAAAGAGCGGATCCTCACAGCAAAGGACGATCCGACCGCTGTACGCTCAATCGGAATCGAGTTCGCCACGGAGTTCTGCGCACGGCTGCTGTCCGAGGGAGTGCCCGGACTGCACTTCATCACGCTCAACAACTCCACGGCGACGCTGGAAATCTACGAAAACCTGGGTCTGCACCATCGACCGCAGGCCTAGACCGGCCGCACGGATATACGACACACTGCGTAGCGGTCACTGGGAGAGGGGCGTACATGGGCTGGACGGTCCTCTACATCGCGTTCGGATTTGTCGCGCTGTGGCTGCTCGGCGAGGTACTGCTGCAGTACAAGGCGCGACTGCGCTGGCGGCTGCTCGCCTTCGTCGGCTTCCTCGGCGTGGTCCTCGGCGTGCTGATGTCGCAGGTGATCGTCATCGGGCTGGGCGCGATCGCCTTCGCGGTCGGCCAGACCTACGTCACCCTGTCGTTCCGCCGCGGCTTCGAGCAGGGCTGGGCGGTCAACCCGCCGGCCGCGCTGGGTGGTCTGACCGGCGGCAAGAAGAGCCGCCGGGAGCGCGGCCACGAGGAAGCCGCCCCGGAGGCCTCCGACCTGGAGCGGGGTGACGCGGCCTACGGCGAGGAGACCGGGTACGACCAGGCCCGGCCGGACACCGCAGGCTTCGGCCACGAGGACTACGACCGCGACGACGTCTTCACGCCCGCGCGCTCCGCCGCCCCCGCGGCCACCGAGGCGACCGCGGTCTACGAGCCCCTGCCCCTGCCCGACGACACCGGCTCCTACGGCGTGTACAACGACTCCTCGTACGCCGGTGACCAGTCCTACGCCGCCGCGGGCCAGGCCCAGGACCAGTACGCGACAGCCGCCGCCGACCAGAGCTACGGCTACGACGGCTACACCGGCTACGACCAGCAGCAGTACGGCTACGACCCGGCCGGACAGCAGCAGTACGCCGCCTACTCCGACCCGTACATCGGCACCCAGACCTACGGGACGGGGTCGTACGACACCTCCTACGGCGGTCAGCAGCAGTTCGTCCAGCAGGGCTACGACCAGTACGGCGGGACGTACGGCGGCGAGACCCCGGCGGGCGGGGTGTGGGTGCCGCAGCAGCGCACTGACGAGCCCTACGGCGGCGAACTCCCGCAGGAGCAGCAGTACTACCAGGACAACAGCGGCCAGGGGCAGCAGAACCAGGGTCACGGGTACGACGAGCAGTACCGCTTCTGACGCGGGCGGCTCCGTCACTGGGAGCCGCGGAACTCCGGTCCCTCCACGATCAGTCCGGCCACCAGCGCGCCCGACATACCGGCGTGGGCGAGGCCACCGCCGGGATGTGACCAGCCGCCGGCCGTGAACAGGCCAGGTATCGCCGTGCTGTTGGACGGGTGCAGGGTGCCCTCACCGCCCGCCAGCGAGGGCGGGGGGACGGCTCCGCCCTCGGCCCCTGTCTCCCGCTCGGTGTGCACGGGCGTCCGCACCTCGCGCCACAGCACCCGCTCGCGCAGTCCCGGCATGGCGCGCTCGGCGGCGGCGATCATCTTGTCCGCGAAGGCGTCGGCGGCACCCGGCGCGGCCCAGTCGTGTCCGAGGCCGCACGGCACGGTCGCCGTCAGCACCACGGACTCGTGGTCCGCGTCGGGGCGCAGGGCGGGGTCGTCCGGCCGGTCGATCCGGACCGTGGGGTCCGGTGTCTGCCCGTGCGTGAACAGGGCCAGCTCGTCCCCGGGGGCGGGGCCGTAGACCACCGTGCGGTGCGCGGCCTCCGGCTGCCGCGCGCCGCGCAGGGCGAGGCACACCACGACACGGCCCGGGTGCAGCTCCTCGGCGTCGGGAGGGACGTCCTTCGCGCCGTGGAGCTCACGACCCGGTACGAGCCCACGCAGTCGCCAGGGTCCGGTGCCCACGACGGTGTCCGCCTCCACGACCGCACCGTCGGACAGCTCCAGACCCGCCGCGCGCCCGTCCTTCTCCAGAACGCCCGTCACCTCGGCGCCGAAGTGGAACTCGACCTTGCGCTGGACGCACCGCTCGTACACCGCCCGCGCCAACTCCCGTACGCCGCCCCGGACATACCAGGTCCCGAAGGCGTGCTCCATGTACGGCAGGATCGCGGCGCTCGCCGGAGCGGTGCCGGGGTCGACGCCGTACGTGAGCGCGTGACCGTCCAGCAGAGTGGCGAGGCGGGGATCGCGCAGCTCCCAGTCGCCGATCTCGGCCAGGGTGCAGGCACGCCGGGTGCGCAGCAGCCGCTTGTGCGGCACCGCGGGGTAGGGCTCGCGCATCAGCACGGACCAGTTGGGCCACAGGGGCTCCTCCAGGAGCGGCCTGCGGGTGCGGTCCCAGACCTCGCGGGCCCGGATGAGGAAGTCGCCCCAGCGTGCGCCCGCGCCCTCTCCGAGGGCCTCGTCCAGGGCGGCGACCACTCCCGCGCGTGAGGCGTTCGGCAGGGACAGTTCGGTGCCGTCGGTGAAGACGTGCCGTGACGCCGGGTCGACCTGGACCAGCTCGACGACCGACTCCAGTGGCTCCTTGCCGGTCTTGATGAACAGATCGCGGTAGACCGCGGGGAGGGTGAGCAGCCCCGGCCCGGTGTCGAACCCGAACCCGTCCCGCTCGAAGCGGCGCACTGCTCCGCCGTACGTCTCCGTGCGCTCGTACACCGCCACCCGGTGGCCCGCGACGGCCAGCCGGGCAGCGGCCGCCATCGCGCCCATCCCGGCGCCGATCACCGCAATCCGTGCCATGCCTGCGACTTTATCGGCCGCCACTGACACTCCGGCCGGGGGCTGCCGTGGTGGGCGACTGATCCGGCAGTCGTCCTGCCCATGCTGAGGGCGGCGGGCCCGGACGGTTCCTCGTGGGGAGCACCCGGTCAGCGGGGCCGCACTCGCGCGGTGCAGGCCGGTGGGCGCAGGCTGACGGCGCTCGCGGACGGTCGGCTGGTCGGCCCGCGCCTGCGTCGCTCCGGCCGGCCCCAGGTCGCGCAGGAGGTCAGCTCGGCGGCGGTCGGAGCGGCGGCTCTCATTGCCGCAGCACGCGGCTGCCGGAGCCGCGCCCCGTCCGCTGCGGCTGTCAGCCCGGTGGGCGTCCCGTTTGCGTCGCGGGGCGGTTTCCTCCTGGTGTTGGGCTCTGTGGTGGCTCTTGCTGCCGTGCCATGCGGCTGCCCGAGCCGCCGCGCGGCCCCGGCGTCAGCCCGGTGGGCGTCCTGGCTGTGTCGCGAGGCGTCTCTCCTCCCGGCGTTGGGCCCTGCGGCGGCGAAATCTGCGGATGCGGGAGATCAGGAAGAAGAGCGTCAGAAGACCGACGAGGAGCAGGACGCCCGCGGTGATCGCCGCCGCCTCCGGGTGGAACATCGCGAAGGTGACGATGCCGCCGACGCCGAGATCCTCCGCCAGGCTCAGGACGAAGTTGCTGAAGGGCTCGGGGGAGGCGTTCACCGCCATGCGGGTGCCCGCCTTGACCGTGTGGCTTGCCAGCGCGGTCGAACCACCCACCAGGCCCGCGACCACGTCGTCGAGCGAACCGCTCTGCCCCGCGAGCAACGCCCCGACCCAGGCGCCGGCGACCGGCCGGACAACGGTGTGCACGGAGTCCCACGCCGAGTCGACGTACGGGATCTTGTCGGCCACGGCCTCGCACAGGAACAGCAGGCCCGCTGCCACGAGGACCTCGGGGCGCTGCAGGGTCTCGGGGACGTCGTCGCTCAGCCCCGTCGCGCCGAACACGCCGAGCAGCAGGACCACCGCGTACGCGTTGACGCCGCTGGCCCAGCCGCTGGTGAACACCAAGGGGAGTACGGACACGGACGCGATCGTAACCAGTCGGCCACGGCTCGTCCTGGGGGTGAGCGCGGACGTCTGAGTACGCGTACCTAGTGGGTGAGTTGAGTACGCGCACGGATGGGCCCCGACCTGCGTCGACGGGAGAGTGGAGGCACGGCGAAGGGGAACGGTTCCGGCACCGGCGACACGGGGCGCCGGAACGGAGCCACCCCGGACCCGCTCCTTCCGCCGGCCGAGGTCGGCGGGAGCGAGGCACGGGGGAACCCGGAAAGCGGGGGAACGACCGAACGGGGGCCCAACGGGGGGACGGGGGAACACACGGGGGGTACGGGGGAGAAGGCGCCGGTTCGAGGTGGCCCGCGGGGGACGCGGCCACCACGAACCGGCGCTTTCACATGCCGGTCCGCCCGTGGTGTGGGCCCTGCGTCATCCCCGGCCCCCGCTCACCCGCCCCTGCAACAGCCGTGACAGCGCCGCGTGCACGTCGTCCAGGGAGCGCTCGGGCTGGAAGGACTGCCAGTCCAGGGCGGCCACCAGGACCATGCCCACCAGGGCGGAGGCGGTCAGCGGTACGTCGATCTCGTCGCTGAACTCGCCGTTCTCCACCCCCTCGCGCAGCACACCCTCCACGACCGCCACGGCCTGCTGACGGACCACCATGAGTGTGCTCTGCCAGGTCCTGTTGGTGCGCCACAGCTCGGCCACGTACAGCTGGGTGAAGGCCGGATAGCGGTCGATGAAGACGAGGCCCGCGCGGATCATCGCGTCCAGGGCGTCGACCTTGCCGCCACCCGCGCGTGCCGTCGCTTCCGCCGCCTCCCGCAGAGAGGCGGTGAGCAGGCCCACGCCGTGCCGCAGCAGCTCCTCGAAGAGGACGGACTTGCTCGCGAAGTTGTAGTAGACCGTGCCCTTCGCGACTCCGGCCCGCTCGGCGATCTCGTCGACCGTGGTGGCGGAGAAGCCCTGCTCGGCTATGAGCGTGACGGCCGCCTCGTAGAGCTTCTGCCGGGTGGCCTCGCGGCGTGTGCTGACGCCCGCGGTGGCGCTGCTGCTGTCCATGGTCCTGATTCTCACAGGTGAGGGGGCCCCTGAGGTCGCGGAAGGGCTCACAGGGTCAGCTCCGGGTGCAGCCGGTCCAGCGTCCACACCTGCCGGCGGCGGGCCGAGACGGCGGTCAGCGCGAGGGCGCCGGCGGTGAAGGCGAGGAGCACCACGCACGCCTGCCACACCGGAGTGAGACCGCCGCCCGTGATGAGCCTCCTGAGGGCCTCGACGACGTAACTCATCGGCAGGAAGGGGTGGATCGCGTTGAAGAAGCCCGGGCTGGTCTGGACGGGGTAGGTGCCGCCCGCGGACGTCAGCTGGAGCATCAGGAGGGCGAGGACGAGGATCCGGCCCGCCGCTCCGAAGCGTGCGTTCAGCCATTGGACGATCGCCGCGAAGCAGGCCGTCACCAGGAACAGGAAACCCACGGTCCCGGCCGCCCGCACCATCTGCAGACCGATCGCCCAATGGAGGACCGACATCAGGGCCACGACCTGCAGCACTCCGATCGCCACCACGGGCAGCCACCCGGCCAGCGCGATCCGCCAGGCCGCGGCACCGGCGGCGAGGGCACGCCGGTTCATCGGCGTGATCAGCATGTACGCCACCATCGCGCCCACCCACAGGGACAGCGGGATGAAGTACGGGGCGAACCCGGTGCCGTAGTTCGGCGCCTTGTGCAGGTCTTTGGAGACCAGCTGGACCGGGTCGGCCATGACGTCGGTGCGCCGGTCGCGGTCCTTCTTGTCGTAGTCGGGGATCTGCGAGGCACCGTCGTGCAACCCGTCGGAGAGCTTCCCGGAACCGTCGGCGAGCTTGTACATGCCGCCGCTCAGGGTGTCGGCGCCGGTCTTGAGTCGGCCGACGCCCTCGTCCAGGTCCTGTGCGCCGCTGCGCGCGGTGCCGAGACCGGAGTGGAGCGTCCTGGCACCCGCCGCGACCTTGCCGGCGCCCTGGTTCAGCTTGTTGATCTTCGCCACGGCGTCGTCGAGGTCCTCGGAGAGGCGGGGAGACCGGTCGGCGAGGGTCCGGGCCTGCTGCTGGAGGGTGGCGAGTTGGCCGTCGAGCTTTTTCAGGTCGCCGTTCTGGTCGGCGACGAGCGCGTCGACGTCGTCGGCGACCTTCGCCACGTCGGTGGCCGCCTGCGCGGCCTTCTTCAGGTCGGCGCAGGCCGGGTCCGGCAGCACGGGATCCGTACAGCGCGCCCTGTAGACGGCGTTCAGGGTGTCGGCTGCCTTGTGTGCTCCCTGGGCCGCCGCGGGGGCGGTCCTCACCAGGGTGCCGAGGTTGTGGCGGACGGCCCCGGCCGAGTCGGCGACGAGCCGGGCGGTGTCGCCGATGCTCTTCTCGTTGCCCTCCAGGAAGGGACCCACCTTGTCCGCGACCCCGTTGACCTTGTCGGCGAGGCTCTGGGTGCCGGCGGCGACCTGCTGCGCCCCGTCCGCGAGGTCACCCGAGCCCGTGTCGAGTTTCGCCAGTCCGGCGGAGAGCTTTCCGCTGCCCGCCTCGGCCTCCTGGAGGCCCGTGGCGAGGTCCTCGGATCCCTTCTCGGCCTTGCCGATGCCGCCTTCCAGGTCGTCCGCCCCGTTCGCGGCCTTCACCGTGGCGCCGTGGATGTCGGAGAAGGAGATGAAGATCCGGTCCAGGAAGGACCGCGACGCCTTGGTGGAAGCGGCCTGACGCACCTCGGCGAAGACCGTCCGGGAGATCTGCCCGACGATGTAGTTGTTGGAGTCGTTCGTCCGGACCTGGAGCGCTCCGGTCTCGGGGGAGTCGCCCGCGCTGGAGGCGATCCGCCGGCTGAAGTCGGCCGGCATGGTCAGCGACAGGTAATAGGTGCCGTTCTCGACGCCCTTGTGCGCCTCCGCGGCGCCGACCTCGTGCCAGTCGAAGGTGTCGCTCTCGCGCAGCCCCGTGGTGAGGTCGTCGCCGGCGGTCAGCTTCTTCCCGTCGGCGGTGGCCCCCTTGTCGTCGTTCACGAGGGCGACGGGAATGCGGTCCAGGCGGCCGTACGGGTCCCAGAAGGACCACAGGTAAAGGGCGCCGTACAGCAGCGGCAGCACCAGCAGGGCCACCAGGGCGGCGCGCGGCAGTTTCCCCCTGCCGAAGCGCCGCAGTTCAAGCGCGGCCAGTCTCGGCGAGCGCATCGGTCTCCTCCTCCTTCCGGGGCTCCGGCCGCGTGGACACCGTCAGGGCGTCCGCCGGGGCCTCGCTGCATGCCGCCACGACCGTCGTCCCGGCCGCGGCGAGGGACCCGAGCAGCGCCCAGGCCTCGGCGCGTTCGGCGTCCGACAGCTTCAGGTCCAGGTCGTCGACGGCGAGCAGCCTCGGGCGGCCGATCAGGGCCAGCGCGATCGACAGCCGCAGGGCTTCCAGACGTTCCAGATCGCGTACGGCGGTCCGCGCGCCCTTGGGCAGCGCCTCCCGGTCGAGCCCGGCGGCCGCCAGCGCGGTGTCGATCCGCAGCCTCGCCTCGGCCGTACGCTCCTCGCGCGGCCGCAGCAGCGCGCGCACCGAGTCGCCGAACCGGCGTTGCAGCAGCGCCCGTTCGCGCAGATGCTCGCCGACGGTCAGGGCCGGGTCGAGGTCGGTGACCCCGGCGACGTTCGCCGGCGCGCTGAACCTGCGGACCGCCGCGAGCTGCTTCGGCAGCCGCGCCCCGCCCACGGTCGCCGTCCCCTCGGTGGCCTTCATCCGCCCGGTGAGCGCGAGCAGCAGGCTCGTCCGACCGGACCCCGAGGGCCCCTCGACGGCGATCAACGCGCCGGGCTCCGCGGTGAGGTCGATCCCGCGGAACGCCCAGCCGCGAGGCCCCTCAAGACCGAAACCCTCGGCCGAGACAGCGACTCCGTCCACGGCCACCCCCTGATCTTCTTGAATCCGGAACTTTTGAACTGACTGGTCAGTGCAAAAAGTAACCCGAACCTTCGATCGAAGCAAAAGCCCAGGTCAGAACGGATTGTCAGTGGCATACCTCACGATGGGCACATACGGCACTCCGTAGCGGGAGATGCCGTCAACCAGACGACAGGAGGTTCGTCATGGCCAGCTACCACGCAGCCGCCGCCCGTCGGCGCCGCGCCACCGGCCCTGCCCCCTCACTGACCGGCCCGGCGAGCGACGTACACCCCGTGCTGCGCCGGGCGACGGCCCCGCCCGCCGCCCTCGACCTGCTCGCCCAGGCCCGCGCCGGCCTCGACGAGGCCTCGGTGCTGGAGACGCCGAACGAGCGCTATGCGACCGCCCATCTCGCCGCCCTGCGCACCGCGGCCGCCGTGCTCGCCGCCCGGGGGCGTCCGGAGCCCACGCCCCGACGGCGCGCCAAGATCCGCAGCGCCTGGGAAGTGCTCCCCGAGATAGCGCCCGAACTCACCGAGTGGAGCGCGCTGTTCGCCTCCGGGGCCCGGCGTCGCGCCCGGGCCGAGGCCGGCATCCAGGGGGCGGCCAGCCGCCGGGACGCGGACGACCTCATACGCGACGTGGCGATGTTCCTGCGCCTCGTCGAGCGGATGCTGGTGCTCCAGCCGGTCCTTCCCCAGCCACGCCAGGACGCGGACCGACCGGAGGGCGGCGACGGCGGCACCGACCGCGGCCGTGACTTTCCGGACGCGGGCTGAGCGGTTCGACGCAGGGGTCGATGCGGGGCACAGGACCGGTGTGACGGTCCCGGGGGCCGATCCGCGGCGGGAGCGTGGGGGTCGGCCGGCGGCGGGTACCGGCGCCCGCCTCGTCCAGCCGCTTCGCCCCAGGATCCCGCCCGTGGCCACCGCACCGCGATGACCGGCCGTGGCGTCCGAGGCAATAGGGTGGGAGGCGCCTGAAGCTTCCCCGTCCGCGCCCCCGGCCAGGGAGGCGCCCCGATCGCTCCGCCGTGCAACAGGCGGTGCCGCGCCGAGGAGTCAACTGTCGTGTCGGACCCGCTGCGGCCCCGCGCCGCCCTCCGTACCGCCGTGGTCTGGGAGGTCCTCCAGGACGCCCTCGACCGCCGGGTCAAGGCCACGGGACGCCAGGCGCTGGACGTCCTCGACACCGGAGGCGGCAGCGGCAACTTCGCGGTGCCCGTGGCCCGCCTCGGCCACCAGGTCACCGTCGTCGACCCCAGCCCGAACGCGCTGTTCGCCCTGGAGCGCCGCGCCGCCGAGGCCGGTGTCGCCGACCGGGTGCGCGGTGTCCAGGGAGACGCCCACGGCCTATTCGACGTGGCCGAGCGCGGTGGCTACGACGTGGTGCTGTGCCACGGGGTCCTGGAGTACGTGGACGACCCGGCCGAGGGCGTGCGCAACGTGGTGGCCGCCCTGCGCCCCGAGGGCGTCCTCAGCCTGCTCGCCGCCGGTCTCGGCGGCGCCGTGCTCGCGCGGGCCCTCGCCGGCCACTTCAAGGAGGCCCGGCAGGCGCTCGACGACCCGAACGGCCGCTGGGGCGACGGCGACCCCGTGCCGCGCCGTTTCACCGCCGACCAGCTCACCGCGCTCGTCGAGAGCGCGGGCCTGACCGTGGGCGCCGTGCACGGCGTGCGGGTCTTCGCCGACCTCGTCCCCGGCGTGCTCGTGGACACCGAGCCCGGCGCCCTGGAAGCCCTGCTGAAGCTGGAGGAGGCGGCAGCCGAGCTCCCCGCCTTCCGCTCCGTGGCCACACAGCTCCATGTGCTCGGTGAGACGCGGGAGGCCACCGAGGCCTGAGCCGCCCCCAGTGCCGGAGTGCTGATCAGGTACTTGCCGGTGCATGGAGTACGCCACAGGCCCCCCGATCGGGCGTTCAGCGCCGTATGATCGAGGGAGACCGCCCGGCATGACGGGACGGCAGCTGGGGAATGACAAGATTCAGCGGCCGGAGCGTTCATGACGGAATCCGGTTGGCCAATTGGCGCAGAGGGGCGGGTTTCACGGGGGCGATTCCCTGCCTATCCTGAAGGGACCCCCGAGTCGCCCCGGCGACTGCACGATGAGGAGGACTCCGTGCCGCTCTCGGAGCACGAGCAGCGCATGCTCGAGCAGATGGAGCGAGCGCTGTACGCCGAAGATCCCAAGTTCGCGTCGGCGCTCGAGGGAAGCGGGCTGCGTACGTACACCCGGCGGCGGGTCTACCAGGCGGTCGCCGGCTTCCTCGTGGGTATCGCGCTCCTCATGGCCGGTATGGTCGCCAAGCAGGTCTGGCTGAGCGTGGTGGGCTTCCTCGTCATGCTGGGGTGCGCCGTGCTCGCCGTGACCGGCTGGCGCAAGGCCCCCAAGCCGGGCGAACAGCCCGCCGCAGGTGCCCCGCACGCGCGTCGCCAGGGACGGCAGAAGCGCTCGATGATGGACCGGATCGAACAGCGCTGGCAGAAGCGCCGCGACGAGCAGGGCGGCCAGTAGCCGACCTGCGAGCAGCTCTCACAGACGTTCTGAGGGGGTGAGCATCCGGAAGGGTGCTCACCCCCTCACGCATGTCCGCAACCCAGCATCCGCCGTCCCCGCAGGGGCACCCCACCCCTCGCAGCACGGTGGCCCGGGCCCGGGCCTTCGCCAGGCCCGGGCCACCGTCGTTCCACCGCCCGCCGGGCGGCGTTCTCAGCCTTGCTGACCAGACGGTTTGCGCAGCGTCGGCCGGGCCGCCGCCGCGCGTGTCCTGAGCCCGGCCCACCACTGCGAGACCGCCCACGCCACCCTCGCGGTGGAACGCGGGGCGATCAGCGCACGCGCCTGCGTGACCCGCCCGACCGAGCCTCGCAGGCCGCCGATCACCCGGTGGACGTCCTGTGCGAGGCCGGCCGTCGGCCGGGGCCGCGGGGCGTAGAGCACCTGCTCCACGGCGTCCGCCACCCGGTGCACCGAGGCCGCTGCCGTCGGATCGAGATGCCCGAGCCGTACGATCCGCGCCGCCGCCTTGCGTGGCGTCTGCGAGTCGTCCGGCGGGATCCCGAAGTCCCACGCCGTGTCGGTCAGCTCCTGCCAGGCCGCCAGGGTGTGCGCGGCGGCGTCCGCGTCACCGCGCCCGTGACCGCCCAGACGTACCGAACGAGTGCGCAGCCGCCACAGCATCGGCGTCAAGGGGACCGCGAGCACCGCCAGCCCGAAGAACACCCAGAACAGCAGCTTCAGATACCACCACGGGCCCTGTACGGCCCACCACGGGCCGCCACCGTCCTTGGCCGCCGCGGCCGCCGGGGAGGCGCTGTCGCACGCCTCCAGCTTGCGCAGCTGCGGCGAGCAGCCGTCGCTCGCCGAGGGCGAGGCCGACGGCGCCGTGGACGACCCCGCGGAGGGCTGTGTCACGCCCGGGTTCACGTTGCCGGTGGCGTCCGGGACGGTGTACGAGGGCACCGTGCCCCGGGTCGGGGTCGGCTCGAAGCGGGTCCAGCCCACCCCCTCGAAGTACAGTTCGGGCCAGGCGTGGGCGTCCTTGAGCCCCACCGACACCGAGCCGTCCGCCTGCGGGGTGCCGGGCGCGAAGCCCACCGCGACCCGGGCCGGAATGCCCAGGGAGCGGGCCATCGCCGCCATGGCGAAGGAGAAGTGGACGCAGAAGCCCTGCTTGTCCCGCAGGAAGTTGGCGATCGCGTTGGGCCCGTCGCCGACCTCCACCTGGGTGTCGTACTCGAAGCCCCCGTTCACCGCGAAGTAGTCCTGGAGGTCGACCGCCTGCTCGTAGGGGTTCTTGGCGCCCGAGGTGACCTCGCGGGCGGTCCTGGCCACCACCGCCGGCAGCGAGTCGGGAAGCTCGGTGTACTCGTGCTCGAGGGCCGGGGGAGCGGCCGGTGCCGCGGCGAGCTGCTCGGCCGTCGGCTCCACGTCCAGGCTCTTCACGTCGTATGTCAGCCCGCGCGTGTCCTGCCCGTGGTCGCCGACGAGCGCCATGCCCTCGGGCTCGTAGCGCCAGTTGCCGCGGACCTTGACGCCACTGGGCGGGTAGGGCATGGGCAGATAGCTCTGCTGGTACCAGTTCGCCGCCGAGATGGTCGTCTCGATCTCCGCGCGCCTGACGTCGGAGCCGAGGCCGATCGGGGTGGGGAAGTCCTTCGGTACGGCGCCGATGGACCGCTTGGAAGGTTTCCAGGTCCTGCCGTCGAAGTCGTCCAGGGAGACGATCCGCAGGTACAGGTCGGAGGTGTCGTTGCTCTGGGTCCGCACGGACAGGACCTGGCGGTCCTCGTCCACGTTCAGGCTGTCGCGCAGCGAGAGCAGCGGGTTCACCGCGGAGATCGTGCCACCGCTGCCGTTTCCGGCGCCCACGCCCGCCCCGGTGGCGTCCAGGAGGCCGCCGTTCATCGAGGGCAGGGTGGCCGACACCACGAGGGCGATGCCGAGGCTCGCCACACCGATCCGCCGTCCGGTGCGCACCGGCGCCACCGGCCCGGAGTCGAGACCGGGGGAGCGGGCCGCCCCGCCGAAGACACGGCCCCACTGCGAGAGCCGCTCGCGGCCCTCGGCCAGGAGCAGCAGCAGGTAGCCGATAGCCGCGACCAGGAACCAGAACCAGTCGCCGTGGCCCTCGGACAGCCCCGCGGCGACGGAGTACAGCGCGAGCAGCGGCAGACCCGCCGGGGCCGCGCTGCGGAAGGTCACCGCGAGGGTGTCCACCACCAGCCCGACGATCAGGACCCCGCCGATGACCATCAGCTTGATGCCGTCGGACGCCAGCGGCGCCGGGATCGCGTACCGCGCGATGTCGTCGCCGCCCTGCTGGAGCAGGTCCCCGAAGTGCAGGAAGGCGCCCGGGCCGGGTATCAGGCCCAGGACGGCGTGGTCACGGGCGAAGATCAGGGTCAGCATGACCAGCGTGACGAGCGCCTGGGCCGCCACCGTCAGCGGACGGGCCAGCGGGATCCGCCGGGTCGCCGCGCCCACGATCGTCTGCACCCCGAGCAGGAAGGCGGCCTGCACGATCCAGGTGACCGGCTCGACCAGCGGCAGCAGGGCGCACGAGGCCATCAGCGTGGCCGCCCACGCGCACAGCGCCAGTCGTCCCCGCCCGCTCAGCACGACGCCTCCCCGGCGCCGGCCGCACCGACACCCGTGCGCTCGCGGTCCGCGAGCCGCCACAGCTCCTCCAGCGAGGCGCCCCGCGGCACGCCCAGCGCCGTCCAGCCCGCCTCGCGCAGCATCCGCAACCGCTCCTCGCGGTCCTGCAACGGCCCGGGCACGTCGGTCGGTTCCCGCACCCAGCTCTCGCTGTCGAGCACGAAGGCGAGCGCGCCACCGCTGCGCTGCCGCATCTTGGCGACCACCGTGGCCTGCTCCTCGTCCAGGTCGCCGAAGAATGCCACCAGGAGTCCTTCGTTCCCCCTGCGCAGCACGTCGTACGCGCGCGACAGGCCGGTGCCGTCGGAGTGGTCGATCACCGCGAGCGTGTCCATCATGAGTCCGGCCGCGTCCGCCGTCCCTTGGCTGGCGCCCGCGAAGCCGTCGGCGCCCTCACCGGGCACGGAGTTGCCGGTGTCCGTCAACAGCCTTACGGAAAAGCCCCGTTCGAGCATGTGGACCAGGACGGAGGCGGTACCCGAGACGGCCCACTCGAAGGCCGAGTCCGGGCCCGCGCCCGCGAAGGCGAGGCCCCGGGTGTCCAGGAGCACCGTGCAGCGGGCGCGCTGGGGCTGCTCCTCGCGGCGGACCATCAACTCGCCGTACCGGGCGGTGGAGCGCCAGTGCACCCGGCGCAGGTCGTCGCCGTAGCGGTAGCCGCGCGGGATCACGTCGTCCTCGCCGGCCAGGGCGAGGGAGCGCTGCCGTCCCTCGCCGTACCCCTTGGCCTCGCCGCTCAGCCGCACCGGCGGCAGCGCCTCCACGCGCGGGATCACGGTCAGGGTGTCGTACGTCGAGAAGGAGCGGGTCAGCTCGCACATGCCGAACGGGTCGGTCAGACGCAGCTGGAGCGGGCCCAGCGGGTAGCGGCCGCGCAGGTCGGAGCGGACGCGGTAGGAGACCTCGCGGCGGCCGCCCGGCTCGACGCGGTCCAGCACGAAGCGGGGGCGCGGGCCGAGGACGTAGGGCACCCGGTCCTGGAGCATCAGCAGGCCGGTGGGCAGACGGGAGACGTTGTCCATCCGCAGATGGACGCGGGCCTCGCTGCCGGCGGGCACGCGCGCGGGGGAGAGCCTGCGGCTGCCCGCGACCCGGTAACGGGTGCGGTAGAGCCCGGTGGCGCACACCAGGGGCAGCACGGCCAGGAGCAGGCCGACCCGCAGCAGGTCGCTCTGGCCGAGGACGTAGGCGCAGATCGCCGCCGCGATACCGGCGGCGAAGAAGGAGCGGCCCCGGGTGGTCAGACCGGCCAGTGCCGTACGGACCCCGCCCTTGTCGCCCCGGTCGGCCTCGGGGCCGCCGGCCGAGGGCACCCCGGTGGACATCACAGGCTCCGCGGCGGCTGCTGCGGATACGCGGGCGCGGTCCGGCCGATCCCGAGACCGCCCTGCTGGGGCGCGGCGGGCACCGGGGTGCGCTGGAGGATCTCCTGCACGACCTGTTCCGCGGAGCGCCGGTTCAGCTGGGCCTGGGCGGTGGGCAGCAGGCGGTGGGCGAGGACGGCTACGGCGAGCGCCTGGACGTCGTCCGGGAGCGCGAACTCGCGGCCGCTCAGGGCGGCAGAGGCCTTGGCGGCGCGCAACAGGTGCAGCGTCGCGCGCGGGGAGGCGCCGAGTCTGAGATCGGGGTGGGTGCGCGTGGCGGAGACCAGGTCGACGGCGTACCGCCGGACCGTTTCGGCGACGTGGACGCCGCGGACGACCTCGATGAGCTTCACGATGTCGTGCGCGTGCGCGACCGGCTGGAGGTCCTCCAGGGGGCTCACCCCGCCGTGGATGTCGAGCATCTGCAGCTCGGCCTCCACGCTGGGGTAACCGACCGAGACCCGGGCCATGAAGCGGTCGCGCTGGGCCTCGGGCAGCGGGTAGGTGCCCTCCATCTCGACCGGGTTCTGGGTGGCGACCACCATGAAGGGGCTGGGCAGCTCGTAGGTCTGCCCGTCGATGGTGACCTGGCGCTCCTCCATCGACTCAAGGAGCGCGGACTGGGTCTTCGGCGAGGCGCGGTTGATCTCGTCGCCGATCACGATCTGGGCGAAGATCGCGCCCGGTTTGAACTCGAAGTCCCTGCGCTGCTGGTCCCAGATGGACACGCCCGTGATGTCCGAGGGCAGCAGGTCGGGCGTGAACTGGATGCGGCGCACCGAGCAGTCGATGGACCGCGCCAGTGCCTTGGCCAGCATGGTCTTGCCGACGCCGGGGACATCCTCGATCAGAAGATGTCCCTCGGCGAGCAGCACGGTCAGCGAAAGCCGTACGACCTCGGGCTTCCCCTCGATCACGCCCTCCACCGAACTGCGAACCCGCTCGACGACGGCGGTCAGATCAGTGAGGCTCGATCGATCGTCATAGGTGGTCACCCGGCCCTCCTCGGCCCGAAACTTTCCGGGCCGACGCTCTGTGATGCGTAACCGGCCCACCCCGAATCACGGACACCACGCGGGAAAAGTTCCGCGCGACGCCACACCCGCATTCTTGCTGCCGTTACCGTTTCGTGTCACTCGACTGTGGACAACTGGCCGCACTATGTCGGGTCTGCGGTGTTCTGGGCACCCTGAGGGCTGAAATCAACAGCGAAACGACAGCTGCGGCGGACCGTCACACGGGGTCGATCTCGCGCAGCAGGCCCGTCTTCACGTCGAACACGAACCCGCGGACGTCGTCGGTGTGCAGCAGGAACGGCGAGGTGCGCACCCGCTGCATGGACTGCCGGACGTCCTGGTCGACGTCGCGGAAGGCCTCCACCGCCCAGGCGGGACGCTGGCCGACCTCCATCTCCAGTTCGGTGCGGAAGTCCTCGGTGATCGCCTCCAGACCGCAGCCCGTGTGGTGGATGAGGACGATGCTGCGGGTGCCGAGCTTGCGCTGGCTGATGGTGAGCGAGCGGATGACGTCGTCGGTGACCACACCGCCCGCGTTGCGGATGGTGTGGCAGTCGCCGAGCTCCAGGCCGAGCGCGGCGTGCAGGTCGAGGCGGGCGTCCATGCAGGCCACGACGGCGACGTGCAGGACCGGTCGGGCGTCCATCCCGGGGTCGGTGAACGCGGCGGCGTATCGCTCGTTGGCGTTGACCAGGCGGTCGGTCACACGGCCGCCGGGGGATATGGCGCCTTCGGTGGGAACGGATGCGGAAGTCGTCATAACCATGACGGTACTGGTCACCGCCGTCGCGGTCCTGCTGTGAGTAGGGAAAAAGAGCGTCATCACGTCCTGGGTGTGAGGTACCCCACAAGGCGTGGGGCGCACGCGAACGGGTGTTTTCCGTCCATTTTGAGCGTCGGCTGCGCCCCGGTGCGCGACGCGCAGGCCGGTTGATTGACCGCGAGACACCGTGGACTAAAGTGACGCGAAGCGGGAGGCGAGGCCTTCCTGCTGACATTCCCCGGAGGCCCCGGCTCGCGCACGGACGGTCTCCCCACGTGCGCGGCGCGTACGTACGGCTCGGCCTCCTCCCGCTCCCGGTCGGCTGACGCTTCCGGCGCCGGCAGGCCTCCCCTTCACGAGCGGGCGGGGACCCGGCGGTGCGTACGGCCCGTGCCGGATCTGAGAGGGCCCCTTGAGCCAGAGTCGACACGTCCCGGTGATGCTCCAGCGGTGCCTGGACCTGTTGGCTCCCGCGCTCGACCGGCCCGGGTCGGTGGTCGTCGACTGCACGCTCGGTCTCGGCGGTCACAGCGAGGCCCTGCTCCAGCGGTTCCCTGAGGCGCGGCTGGTCGCCCTCGACCGTGACAAGGAGGCCCTGCGGCTGTCCGGTGAGCGGCTCGCGCCCTACGGCGAGCGAGCCACCCTCGTCCACGCGGTCTACGACGAACTCCCGGCCGTCCTCGACCGGCTCGGCATCGCGCGCGTGCAGGGCGTCCTCTTCGACCTCGGTGTCTCCTCCATGCAACTCGACGAGGCCGACCGGGGCTTCGCCTACGCCCAGGACGCCCCGCTCGACATGCGCATGGACCAGACGACCGGCGTGAGCGCCGCCGAGGTCCTCAACACCTACCCGGCGGGCGAACTCGTCCGGATCCTCAGGGCGTACGGCGAGGAGAAGCAGGCCAAGCGGATCGTGTCCGCGATCGTGCGCGAGCGCGAGAAGGAGCCGTTCACGAACAGCGCGCGGCTCGTCGAGCTGATCCGGGACTCCCTGCCGCAGGCCGCCAAGCGCACCGGCGGCAACCCTGCCAAGCGCACCTTCCAGGCCCTGCGCATCGAGGTCAACGGCGAACTTGCCGTCCTGGAGCGGGCGATCCCCGCCGCGGTGCAGGCGCTCGCGGTGGGCGGCCGGATCGTCGTGCTGTCGTACCACTCGCTGGAGGACCGGCTGGTCAAGCAGGTCTTCGCGGCCGGTGCCGCCACCACCGCCCCGCCCGGGCTGCCCGTCGTCCCCGAGCGCTACCAGCCCCGGCTCAAGCTGCTCACGCGCGGTGCCGAACTTCCCACGGAGGAAGAGATCGCCGAGAACCGGCGGGCCGCACCGGCGCGTTGCAGGGGCGCCGAGCGAATCAGGGAGTCCATCGAGTGAAGTGCGTGAGCCGTGCAAGTGGGTTGGGAAACCGGACTCACTGGAGGGCGTGTGAGTAGGAAACCCGAACTGAGGGGGAGGGCGGCTCGTCTCGCGCGTCTCCTCCCCGGCACGGCCAGCCCCGGACAGGCGGCCCGCACCCCCTTCGTGCTCCTCGTGGTCCTCCTCCTCGGCGGCGGCCTCATCGGGCTCCTCGTGCTGAACTCCGCACTGAGCGAAGGGTCCTTCAAGCTCACCGACCTCCAGAAGGACACCAAGAGCCTCACCGACGAGCAACAGGGCCTGCAGCGGGACATCGACGCCTACTCCGCGCCCGACGCTCTCGTGCGCCGCGCCCGGGAACTCGGCATGGTGCCCGGCGGTGACCCGGCCTTCCTCGACCCCGACGGCACCGTCAAGGGCGTCCCGTCCCCCGCCTCCGACGCCGAACCGCTCTCCTACCGCATGCCGCTCGTCCTCGCACCCGAGGTGATCGACGGCGCGGCCGCCCAGAAGCCGACGGCCGCCCCCACCTCCACGGAGACCGTCGTACCGGCTCCGGAAGACGTCGTACCGGCTCCCGAGAGCGTCGGACAAGGCCCCCAGGCAGTCCCCTCGGACATCCCGCTCCCCACGACCCCGACCCCCGGCAGGTGACGGAAGTGTCTGACGACTTCGGCAGGCAACCGCCGCGCCGCCGCGTGCCCGGACCCGCGCGCCCCGTCGGCCGGCCGCGCCCTGGTCCCGGCGCCCGCCCGGCCCGCCGCCCGTCGGCGCCCCGCACCGCGGCCCCCAAGACCATCCGCCTGGGCAGTCCCCGCCCCCGGCTGCGCCTCGTCGGTCTCGCGCTGACACTGGTGCTGGCCGCCTTCGTCGTACGGCTGCTCCAGGTGCAGGCCGTCGACGCGAGCACATACGCCGCCAAGGCCGAGCAGAACCGGTATGTCGGCTACACGCTGGCGGCCGAGCGCGGCGGGATCACCGACCGCGACGGTGTGGCCCTCGCGACCAGCGAGGACGCGTACGACATCACGGCCGACCCCACGCTGTTCACCCGCGCGGAGTTGAAGATCGACGACGGCCCGGAGCAGGCCGCCGCCCTGCTCGCCCCGATCCTGGGGCAGGAGCAGGAGACGATCGTCAAGAAGCTGCGGCCCAAGGACAAGAAGCTCCGCTACGCCCTGCTCGCCAACCGCCAGACCCCGCAGGTCTGGAAACAGATCAAGGACCTGAAGTCCGCGCTCGCCACCAAGAGCGCGACCGACCCGGGCACGGCCAACGTCCTGGCGGGCGTCCTGTCGGTGCCGACGACCAAGCGCGTGTACCCGAACGGCGACCTCGCCGCCGGGATACTGGGCTGGGTCAACGCCGACGGCAAGGGCGGCGGTGGTGTCGAGCAGCAGCTGAACGCCCTGCTGGCCGGCAAGGACGGCAAGATCCGCTACGCCCAGTCCGGAGGCCGCCAGGTCCCCACCGTGGGCTCCACCGAGACCCCCGCGGTGCCCGGCAGCGACGTCGAGCTCACCATCGACCGGGACATCCAGTGGGCCGCCCAGCAGGCCATCACCGACCAGGTGAAGGAGTCCAAGGCGGACCGCGGGTACGTGATAGTGCAGGACACGCGGACCGGCCAGGTCCTCGCCATGGCCAACTCGCCCGGCTTCGACCCCAACGACCTGTCCAAGGCGCGCTCGGTGAACATGGGCAACGCGGCCCTCCAGGACGCCTACGAGCCCGGTTCCACCGCCAAGATCATGTCGATGGCCGCCGTACTGGAACAGGGCGTCGCCACCCCGTTCACCCATGTGATCGTGCCCAACCGGCTGCACCGCGGAGACCGGCTCTTCAAGGACGACATCGACCACGAGACCTGGTACCTCACGCTCAACGGCGTGCTCGCCAAGTCCAGCAACATCGGCACGATCCTGGCGACCGGCCAGCTCGGCAAGACCCAGGCCCAGGCCAACCAGGTCCTCTACTCCTACCTGCGCAAGTTCGGCCTCGGCCGCTACAGCGGGCTCGACTTCCCCGGCGAGACCCCGGGCATCCTGGCCAAGCCCGCCGACTGGTCGACGTCGCAGCAGTACACGATTCCTTTCGGCCAGGGTGTCTCCCTCAACGCGATGCAGGCCGCGTCCGTCTACTCGACGATCGCCAATGGCGGTGTGCGCGTCCAGCCCACGCTCGTGCGCGGCACGAAGGGGCCCGACGGAGCTTTCACACCCGCCGCGAAGCCAAAGGAGACAAGGGTCGTCAGCGCCAAGACGGCCAGGACGCTGGCCCGGATGCTGGAGTCGGTCGTGGACGACCAGGAGGGCACCGGCACCAAGGCGCGCATCCCCGGCTACCGGGTCGCGGGCAAGACGGGCACGGCAAACCGCGTGGATCCGGCCACCGGCAAGTACAAGGGCTACACCTCGTCGTTCGCCGGCTTCGCACCCGCGGACAAACCGCGCATCACCGTCTACTGCGCCATCCAGAACGCCACCCAGGGCAGCTACTTCGGCGGCCAGATCTGCGGGCCCGTCTACAAGAAGGTCATGGAGTTCGCCCTGAAGACCCTCCAGGTCCCGCCCACGGGGGCGAAGGCGGCGAAGCTGCCCGTGTCCTACACGCCCTGACCGGCACGGGGGCAGCACGCCAAGCACTGCAGCAGCGCCCCGTCAGCACCTCATCAGCACCTCGGAAAGGCCACCAGGAACCACCTCGTGACGACGATCACCTCCGATTCCGGGAACCAGGGCACGCCCCGCCCCTCACTTCGCCCCGAGGCGGGTGCGCCCGGTACGCTCACCGCCGTGCCACACGCTGATCAGTCCCAAACCACCCAGAAGGGCGCACCCGTGACATATCCGGGACCGCCCCGGCCGGTCCGGGTCTCCGCAACACCCCTCGCGGAGCTCGCTGATCAGCTGGGTGCCGAGCCGCCGCAGAAGGACGCGCAGGTCACGGGCATCACCCATGACTCGCGTGCCGTCCGCCCCGGCGACCTGTACGCCGCCCTCCCGGGCGCCCGTCTGCACGGCGCCGACTTCGTCACCCAGGCCCTCGGCCTCGGCGCGGTCGCGGTGCTGACCGACCCGACGGGCGCCGAGCGCGCCGCCGCGACCGGGCTCCCGGTGCTGGTCGTCGAGGACCCACGCGCGCGCATGGGCGAACTCGCCACCACGATCTACGGCCACCCCGGCCGGGACCTGCTCCAGATCGGCATCACCGGCACCTCCGGCAAGACCACCACGGCGTACCTCGTCGAGGGCGGTCTGAAGGGGGTCAGGTCCACCGGTCTGATCGGCACCGTCGAGATGCGCATCGGCGACGAGCGCATCAAGTCCGAACGCACCACGCCCGAGGCCACCGACCTCCAGGCCCTGTTCGCTGTCATGCGCGAGCGCGGGGTCGAGGCGGTCGCCATGGAGGTCTCCAGTCACGCGCTGGTCCTCGGCCGGGTCGACGGCTGTGTCTTCGACATCGGCGTCTTCACCAACCTCAGCCCGGAACACATGGAGTTCCACTCCGACATGGAGGACTACTTCCGGGCCAAGGCGCAGCTCTTCACGCCGAAACGCAGCCGTCTCGGCGTCGTCAACCTCGACGACGAGTACGGCCGCAGGCTCGTGAAGGAAGCCACGGTCCCGGTCGTCACCTACTCCGCGGAGGGCCACCCCGACGCCGACTGGCGTGCCGAGGGTGTCGAAGTCGGCCCGATGGACTCGACGTTCACCGTGATCGGCCCCAAGGACGAGCGGATCACCGCCAGGTCACCGCTCGCGGGGCCCTTCAACGTGGCGAACACCCTCGCCGCGATCGTCGCCCTGGCCGCGGCCGGCCTCGACCCGCAGACCGCCGCCGACGGTGTCGCCGCCGTACCGGGCGTGCCGGGCCGCCTGGAGCGCGTGGACGCCGGGCAGCCCTACCTCGCGGTCGTGGACTACGCCCACAAGACCGACGCCGTCGAGTCGGTGCTCAAGGCGCTCCGCAAGGTCACCGAGGGCAAGCTCCACATCGTGCTCGGCTGCGGCGGCGACCGCGACAGGACCAAGCGCGGGCCCATGGGCGCCGCCGCGGCCCGCCTCGCCGACACCGCCGTACTGACCTCCGACAACCCCCGCTCCGAGGATCCCCTCGCGATTCTTGCAACCATGCTCCAGGGGGCGGCGTCCGTACCGGCACACGAGCGCGGCGAGGTCCAGGTCTTCGAGGACCGGGCCGCCGCGATCGCCGCAGCAGTCGCCCGCGCGCGGCCGGGCGACACCGTACTGGTCGCCGGGAAGGGCCACGAGCAGGGCCAGGACATCGCCGGGGTGGTCCGTCCCTTCGACGACCGCCAGGTGCTTCGAGAAGCCATCCAGAAGACCCAGGGATGAACTTGTGATCGCCCTCTCTCTCGCCGAGATCGCCTCAGTCGTCGGCGGGCAGACGCATGACATACCGGATCCGTCGGCGCACGTGCACGGGCCCGTCGTCATCGACTCCCGGCAGGTGAAGGACGGCAGTCTGTTCGCCGCCTTCGTGGGGGAGCGCGTCGACGGCCACGACTACGCCGAACAGGCCGTCCGGGCGGGCGCGGTGGCCGTGCTGGCCCAGCGCCCCGTCGGCGTGCCCGCGATCGTCGTCGAGGACGTCCAGACGGCCCTCGGCGCCCTCGCACGTCATGTCGTACGACGGCTCGGCGCGACCCTCGTCGCCCTCACCGGTTCCGCCGGCAAGACCAGCACCAAGGACCTGATCGCGCAGGTGCTCCGGCGCAAGGCGCCGACGGTGTTCACGCCGGGCTCGCTCAACAACGAGATCGGGCTGCCGCTCACCGCGCTCACCGCCACCGAGGAGACCCGCTTCCTCGTCCTGGAGATGGGCGCCCGCGGCATCGGACACATCAGCTACCTCACGGATCTGACACCCCCGAAGATCGGCCTGGTCCTCAACGTCGGCACCGCGCACATCGGCGAGTTCGGCGGCCGCGAGCAGATCGCGCAGGCCAAGGGCGAACTCGTGGAAGCCCTGCCGCCGGCCCCGGAAGGCGGCGTCGCGATTCTCAACGCCGACGATCCTCTCGTACGGGCCATGGCATCCCGTACGAAGGCGAAGGTGATCCTTTTCGGAGAGTCCGGCGAAGCGGACGTACGCGCCGAGAACGTGAGACTCACGGACACCGGACAGCCCGCCTTCAGGCTTCACACACCCTCCGGTGCAAGTGAAGTGACCATGCGCCTGTACGGTGAGCACCACGTGTCGAACGCGCTCGCCGCGGCCGCCGTCGCCCATGAGCTGGGCATGTCCGCAAGTGAGATCGCCACCGCGCTCTCCGAGGCGGGCTCCCTCTCCCGCTGGCGTATGGAGGTCACCGAGCGCCCGGACGGCGTGACCATCGTCAACGACGCCTACAACGCGAACCCCGAGTCCATGCGAGCCGCCTTGCGCGCACTCGCGGCGATGGGCAAGGGGCGGCGGACCTGGGCGGTGCTCGGCAAGATGGCCGAGCTCGGGGACGAGGCGCTCGCCGAGCACGACGCGGTCGGACGGCTCGCCGTCCGGCTCAATGTCGGCAAGCTCGTCGCGGTCGGGGGCAGGGAAGCGTCCTGGCTGCAACTGGGCGCATATAACGAGGGTTCGTGGGGTGAGGAGTCGGTGCACGTGTCCGACGCACAGGCGGCGGTCGACCTGCTGCGCAGTGAATTGCGCCCGGGAGACGTCGTCCTCGTGAAGGCGTCCCGTTCGGTCGGCCTGGAGAGCGTCGCCCAAGCGCTGCTCGACGCCGAGGGTGAGGTTGCCGCCCGATGATGAAGCAGATCCTGTTCTCAGGAGTCATCGGCCTCTTTCTGACCCTGGTCGGCACCCCGCTGCTGATCAAGCTGCTCGCGCGCAAGGGTTACGGCCAGTACATCCGGGACGACGGCCCGCGCGAGCACGCCAGCAAGCGCGGTACGCCCACGATGGGCGGTATCGCCTTCATCCTGTCGACGGTCGTCGCCTACTTCCTGTCCAAGGTGCTCACGACCTGGACCACCGACGTGACGGCCACGCCCACCTACTCGGGTCTGCTGGTGCTCGGCCTGATGTGCGGCATGGGCCTGGTGGGCTTCCTCGACGACTACATCAAGATCGTCAAGCGGCGTTCGCTGGGCCTGCGGGCCAAGGCGAAGATGGCGGGCCAGCTGATCGTCGGCATCAGCTTCGCGGTGCTCGCACTGATGTTCCCGGACGTCCACGGCAACACCCCGGCCTCGACGCGGCTGTCGTTCATCACCGACTTCGGCTGGAAGATCGGCCCGATCCTGTTCGTGGTCTGGGCGCTGTTCATGATCCTCGCGATGTCCAACGGCGTGAACCTGACGGACGGGCTGGACGGCCTGGCCACCGGCGCCTCGGTGCTGGTCTTCGGCGCGTACACGTTCATCGGCGTCTGGCAGTTCCAGGAGTCCTGCGCCAACGCGCAGACCCTGACCAACCCCAACGCCTGCTACGAGGTGCGCGATCCGCTCGACCTCGCGGTGATCGCCTCCGCGCTGATGGGTTCCTGCCTCGGCTTCCTGTGGTGGAACACCTCGCCGGCCAAGATCTTCATGGGCGACACCGGTTCGCTCGCCCTCGGCGGTGTCCTCACGGGCCTCGCGATCCTCTCCCGCACCGAGCTCCTGGTCGCCATCATGGGCGGTCTGTTCGTCCTCATCACCATGTCGGTCGTGATCCAGGTCGGCTCCTTCCGGATGACCGGCAAGCGGGTCTTCCGGATGGCGCCGCTCCAGCACCACTTCGAACTCAAGGGCTGGTCCGAAGTCCTCGTGGTGGTCCGTTTCTGGATCATCCAGGGCATCTGCGTGATCGTCGGCCTGGGTCTCTTCTACGCGGGATGGGCAGCAGAAAAGTGACCTCCTCGGAGCACCTCGACTGGCAGGGCAAGCACGTCACCGTCGCCGGACTCGGTGTCTCCGGCATCCCGGCGGCCAAGGCGCTGCACGCGCGCGGTGCGCACGTCACGGTCGTCAACGACGGCGACGACGCACGCGCGCGTGAGCAGGCCGCGGAGTTGGAGGCGCTGGGCGTCACCGTGCGCCTCGGTGACGGCGCGACCCTGCCCGAGGGCACCGAACTCGTCGTCACCGCGCCCGGCTGGAAGCCCGACAAACCGCTCTTCACGGCGGCCCGCGCGGCCGGCCTGGAGATCTGGGGCGACGTGGAGCTCGCCTGGCGGCTGCGCGGCCCAGACGCGGCTCCCTGGCTCGCGATCACCGGCACCAACGGCAAGACGACCACCACCCAGATGCTGGCGTCGATCCTGAAGGCCGCGGGGCTGCGCACCGCCGCCGTCGGCAACATCGGCGTCTCCCTCCTGGACGTGGTGCTCGGTGACGAGCAGTACGACGTCCTGGCCGTGGAGTTGTCGAGCTATCAGCTGCACTGGGCGCCCTCGCTGCGCGCCCACTCCGCCGCCGTGCTCAACCTCGCCCCCGACCATCTCGACTGGCACGGCTCCATGGAGGCGTACGCCGCCGACAAGGGCCGTGTCTACGAGGGCAATCGGGTCGCCTGCGTCTACAACGTCGCCGACAAGGCCACCGAGGACCTGGTGCGCGAGGCGGACGTCGAGGAGGGCTGCCGGGCTGTCGGCTTCACCCTCGGCACCCCCGGACCGTCCCAACTCGGCGTCGTGGAGGGCATCCTGGTGGACCGTGCCTTCGTCGAGGACCGGCACAAGAACGCCCAGGAGCTCGCCGAGGTCTCCGACGTCAACCCGCCCGCCCCGCACAACATCGCCAACGCCCTCGCGGCGGCGGCCCTCGCACGCGCCTTCGGGGTGCCCGCCAGGGCCGTACGGGACGGGCTGCGGGACTTCACCCCGGACGCCCACCGCATCTCCCACGTGGCCGATGTGGACTCGGTCGCGTACGTCGACGACTCCAAGGCCACCAACACCCACGCGGCACAAGCCTCGTTGGCGGCCTACGAGTCGATCGTGTGGATCGCGGGCGGGCTCGCCAAGGGCGCGACCTTCGACGAGCTGGTCGCCAAGTCGGCAAAGCGACTTCGCGGGGCCGTGCTCATCGGCCGGGACCGCGCCCTGATCCGTGAAGCCCTCGCGCGACACGCCCCGGAAGTACCCGTGGTGGACCTCGACCGGACCGACACTGGGGCGATGCTCGCGGCTGTCCAGGAGGCCTCCCGCCTCGCCGTCGCAGGTGACACGGTGCTGCTGGCTCCGGCCTGCGCCTCGATGGACATGTTCGCCAACTACAACCAGCGCGGTGACGCGTTCGCGGAGGCGGTTCGCGAACTCGGCTCCTGACCGACGTAGCGGAGGCGTTGATGCCCACCAGCCGTACCGGCAGGCCGCCCGTGCAGCGGGCGTCCCGGCGCCCCGCCGTCCCCCGGCCCTCGCCCGAGAACGCCGTACAGCGGCTCTACACGCGCGCGCGTAAGGCCTGGGACCGGCCGCTGACGGCCTACTACCTGATCCTCGGCGGCAGCCTGCTGATCACCGTGCTCGGTCTGGTGATGGTCTACTCGGCCTCCCAGATCACGGCCCTGCAGATGTCGTTGCCGGGATCCTTCTTCTTCCGCAAGCAGTTCCTGGCCGCCTCCATCGGCACCGTACTGCTGCTGGTCGCCTCCCGGATGCCGGTCAAGCTGCACCGGGCCCTCGCCTACCCGATCCTGGCCGGCGCGGTCTTCCTGATGGCCCTGGTGCAGGTGCCGGGGATAGGGATGTCGGTCAACGGCAACCAGAACTGGATCTCGCTCGGCGGCTCCTTCCAGATCCAGCCCAGTGAGTTCGGCAAGCTCGCCCTCGTGCTGTGGGCGGCCGACCTGCTGGCCCGCAAGCAGGACAAGAAGCTGCTGACCCAGTGGAAGCACATGCTGGTGCCGCTCGTCCCGGTCGCCTTCCTGCTGCTCGGGCTGATCATGCTCGGCGGCGACATGGGCACGGCGATCATCCTGACGGCGATCCTGTTCGGCCTGCTGTGGCTCGCCGGGGCGCCGACCCGGCTGTTCGTGGGAGTGCTGTCGATCGCCGGGCTGATCGGGATGATCCTCATCAAGACCAGCCCCAACCGCATGGCGCGGCTCGCCTGCATCGGCGCCACCGAGCCCAAGTCCGGCGGCGCCGACTGCTGGCAGGCCGTACACGGCATCTACGCCCTCGCCTCCGGCGGGATCTTCGGCTCCGGGCTCGGCGCGAGTGTGGAGAAATGGGGCCAACTCCCCGAAGCCCACACCGACTTCATCTTCGCCGTCACCGGTGAGGAACTGGGCCTCGCGGGGACGCTGTCGGTACTCGCTCTCTTCGCGGCTCTAGGCTATGCGGGTATCCGCGTGGCCGGACGCACGGAGGACCCCTTCGTGAGGTATGCCGCGGGAGGCGTGACCACCTGGATCACCGCTCAGGCAGTGATCAACATCGGTGCGGTGCTCGGTCTGCTGCCGATCGCCGGTGTCCCGCTCCCGCTGTTCTCCTACGGAGGGTCCGCCCTGCTGCCGACCATGTTCGCCATCGGGCTGCTGATCGCATTCGCGCGTGACGACCCCGCTGCGCGGGCGGCGCTTTCGATGCGGCAACCTCGCTTTGGTAGAAAGCGGGCGGGAGGCGCCGTGCCGGCACGGGGGCCTCGGAGATGGAACACGATGCGACGGCGCGCCCCATCGGCGCGTTCGTCCGGAGAGCGGTGAATTTCGGTGCATGTCGTACTCGCCGGTGGGGGGACCGCCGGCCACATCGAGCCCGCGCTCGCCCTCGCGGACGCCCTGCGCAGGCAGGACCCGAGCGTGGGGATCACAGCCCTGGGCACGGAACGGGGGCTGGAGACCAAGCTCGTCCCGCAGCGCGGCTACGAGCTCGCGCTCATCCCGGCCGTTCCGCTGCCCCGTAAGCCCACCCCCGAGCTGATCACCGTCCCGGGACGGCTGCGCGGCACGATCAAGGCCACGGAGCAGATTCTGGAGCGCACCAAGGCCGACGCCGTCGTCGGCTTCGGCGGCTATGTGGCGCTGCCCGGGTACCTCGCCGCCAAGCGGCTCGGTGTGCCGATCGTGATCCACGAGGCCAACGCCCGCCCCGGGCTCGCCAACAAGATCGGCTCCCGGTACGCCGCCCAGGTCGCCGTCGCCACGCCGGACAGCAAGCTGCGCAACTCCCGCTACATCGGCATCCCGCTGCGCCACACCATCGCCACCCTGGACCGGGCCGCCGCCCGTCCCGAGGCCCGGCACATGTTCGGCCTCGACCCCAACCTGCCGACCCTGCTGGTCTCCGGCGGCTCGCAGGGCGCCCGGCGCCTCAACGAGGTCGTCCAGCAGGTCGCGCCCCTGCTTCAGCAGGCCGGGATCCAGATCCTGCACGCGGTCGGTCCGAAGAACGAACTGCCGCATGTACAGCAGATGCCGGGAATGCCCCCGTACATCCCGGTAAGTTACCTGGATCGGATGGACCTCGCGTACGCCGCGGCCGACATGATGCTCTGCCGCGCGGGCGCGATGACCGTCGCCGAACTCTCCGCCGTCGGGCTCCCGGCCGCTTACGTCCCGCTGCCCATCGGCAACGGCGAACAGCGGCTCAACGCCCAGCCGGTGGTCAAGGCCGGCGGCGGACTGCTGGTCGACGACGCGGAACTGACGCCCGAGTGGGTACGGGGCAACGTCCTGCCCGTGCTCGCCGACCCGCACCGGTTGTACGAGATGTCCCGCGCCGCCGCCGAGTTCGGCCGCCGGGACGCCGACGACCTGCTTGTCGCCATGGTGTACGAGGCGATCGCCTCGCACCGACGTCAGTAGCCAGGAAAAGGGAGTGCGCGTGGCCGGATCGACGACCGCAGAGCGCGGTGAACGCCAGCAGGAGTCGTCCGGCCCGCCTCCCGCCCGGCGGTTGAGGGTGCGTCGGCTCCGTACGATCATCATCCTCGCCGTGGCGCTCGTGCTTCTCTCCGCGGGCGCCGTCTGGCTGTTGTACGGCTCCCAGTGGGTGCGCGTCGAACGCGTGTCGGTCTCGGGAACCCTGGTGCTGACTCCGGAACAGGTCCGCGAGGCCGCGGACGTTCCGATCGGCGCGCCGCTGATTTCCGTCGACACCGATGCGATCGAGGCACGACTGCGCCGGAAATTGCCCCGAATTGACTCAGTTGATGTCGCTCGGTCCTGGCCCAACGGAATCGGACTGAAAGTGACTGAGCGTACTCCGGTTCTGCTTGTCCAAAAGGGCGGAAACTTTGTCGAAGTAGACGATGACGGTGTCCGATTCGCCACGGTTCCCGTGGCCCCGAAAGGCGTCCCCGCACTGGAATTGGCGCTCGGCCGACCGGACACCCGCGCCGCGAGCCTGCGCCGCTTCGGCGAGGCCCGGCTCGTGCGCGAGGCGGTGCGGGTTGCCGGTGACATTCCGGTCGACGTCGCGCGCGCGACCCGTTCCGTCAAGGTGCGTTCGTACGACGACATCTCGCTGGAGTTGAGGGGCGGTCGCACCGTCGGCTGGGGGAGCAGCGAGAGCGGCGCCGCGAAGGCCCGTACGCTCATCGCTCTCATGAAAGCCACCCCCGATGCGCGGCGCTTCGACGTCAGCGTTCCCACCGCCCCTGCGTCATCGGGGAGTTGACGCACATCAGCGCAGGCCAGCACCCTGGTTGGGCACTGCTACGGCTGATCACATAGGGTGAAAAGAAAAACGGGAGGTTCGGCGTGTTCGTTGAACGTGCGCCACTTGTCGACTTAGTGTCCTGTTCAGAAGACTCCAGGGAACAGACACACTGGTAACCCTAAACTTCAGCGTTAGGGTTCGGGTCGGCGCTACGGACCGTCCCATTCGGCATCAGTCGACGGATCGCGAGGCAGCAGTGCTTCGTCGGTCCGGCGACACGTAACTCGAGGCGAGAGGCCTTCGACGTGGCAGCACCGCAGAACTACCTCGCAGTCATCAAAGTCATCGGTGTCGGCGGCGGTGGTGTCAATGCCATCAACCGGATGATCGAGGTCGGTCTCAAGGGCGTCGAGTTCATCGCCATCAACACCGACGCGCAGGCGCTGTTGATGAGCGACGCCGACGTCAAGCTCGACGTCGGCCGCGAACTCACCCGCGGACTCGGCGCCGGCGCCAACCCGGCCGTCGGACGCAAGGCCGCAGAGGACCACCGCGAGGAGATCGAGGAGGTCCTCAAGGGGGCCGACATGGTCTTCGTGACGGCCGGTGAAGGCGGCGGCACCGGCACCGGCGGCGCGCCCGTCGTGGCCAACATCGCCCGCTCCCTCGGCGCCCTCACCATCGGCGTGGTCACCCGCCCGTTCACCTTCGAGGGCCGGCGCCGCGCCAACCAGGCCGAGGACGGCATCGCGGAACTCCGCGAAGAGGTCGACACCCTCATCGTCATCCCCAACGACCGGCTGCTGTCCATCTCGGACCGCCAGGTCTCGGTGCTCGACGCCTTCAAGTCGGCCGATCAGGTCCTGCTCTCCGGTGTCCAGGGCATCACCGACCTCATCACCACCCCCGGCCTGATCAACCTCGACTTCGCCGACGTCAAGTCGGTCATGTCCGAGGCCGGTTCGGCGCTCATGGGTATCGGCTCGGCCCGCGGCGACGACCGCGCGGTGGCCGCCGCCGAGATGGCGATCTCCTCGCCGCTCCTGGAGGCGTCCATCGACGGCGCCCGGGGCGTGCTGCTCTCCATCTCCGGCGGCTCCGACCTCGGCCTGTTCGAGATCAACGAGGCGGCCCAGCTGGTCAGCGAGGCCGCCCACCCCGAGGCCAACATCATCTTCGGTGCGGTCATCGACGATGCCCTCGGCGACGAGGTCCGCGTCACCGTGATCGCCGCCGGCTTCGACGGGGGCCAGCCGCCGACCCGCCGGGAGACGGTCATGGGGTCCTCCTCGGCCCCGGCCCGCCGCGAGGAGCCCACTCCGGTACGGCAGACCGAGAGCCGTCCGTCCTTCGGCTCGCTCGGCAGCGTCACGCCGAAGGAGGACCCGGAGCCCGCACCCGAGCCGGCCGCCGACCTCCCGGTCGCCCCGCCCGTCCCGCCGTCCCGGACCTACTCGGACAGCGCGGCCGAGGAGCTGGACGTGCCGGACTTCCTGAAGTGACAAGTCGGCGCGAGAGCGTGAGCGGCGCGCACTTCGCCTTCACCGACCGGTGGGGCGGGGTGAGCGCCGCTCCGTATGCGGAGCTCAACCTCGGCGGGGCGGTCGGCGACGACCCCGAGGCCGTACGGACCAATCGTGAACTGGCCGCCAAGTCGCTCGGACTCGATCCCGCCCGGGTGGTCTGGATGAACCAGGTGCACGGGGCGGATGTCGCGGTGGTCTCGGAGCCGTGGGGCGAGAAGCCGGTGCCCCGGGTCGACGCGCTCGTCACCGCCGAACGCGGTCTCGCCCTCGCCGTCCTCACCGCCGACTGCACCCCGGTGCTGCTCGCCGACCCGGTCGCCGGGATCGTCGCGGCGGCCCACGCGGGCCGGCCCGGCATGGTGGCCGGTATCGTCCCGGCCGCGCTACGCGCGATGACCGAACTCGGCGCCGATCCGGCCCGGATCGTCGCCCGCACCGGACCCGCGGTCTGCGGCCGGTGCTACGAAGTGCCCGAGGAGATGCGCGCCGATGTCGCCGCCGCCGAACCCGCGGCGCACGCCGAAACGAGTTGGGGCACTCCCGCGGTCGACGTGACCGCCGGAGTGCACGCCCAGCTCGACCGGCTCGGGGTGTGCGACCGGCAGCAGTCGCCGGTGTGCACGCTGGAGTCGGCCGACCACTTCTCGTACCGCCGCGATCGCACCACGGGGCGACTCGCGGGATATGTCTGGCTGGACTGATGGGGCATGACGGACCGTAAGGACGAACTCGCCGCGAATCTGGCGAAGGTGGAGGAGCGCATCGCCGCCGCGTGCGCGGCCGCCGGGCGACGGCGGGAAGAGGTGACCCTCATCGTGGTCACCAAGACCTACCCCGCGAGCGATGTGCGGATTCTCTCCGAGCTCGGGGTGCGTCACGTGGCCGAGAACAAGGACCAGGACGCGGCACCCAAGGCCGCCGAATGCGCGGATCTGCCCCTTACTTGGCACTTTGTTGGCCAATTGCAGACCAACAAGGTGCGATCTGTTGTGGGTTACGCGGATCTCGTGCAGTCCGTCGATCGTTCGAAGTTGGTGACGGCTCTCTCCAAGGAGGCCGTGAAGGCCGAGCGTGAAGTGGGCTGCCTGATCCAGGTCGCTCTCGACGCCGGTTCGAGCGAGCGAGGGGAGCGGGGTGGTGTGGCGCCGGGCGGGATCGAGGAGTTGGCGGATCTCGTGTCCCGGGCTCCGGGGTTGCGGCTCGACGGGTTGATGACCGTCGCCCCGCTCACCGGGGAGTACGCGGGACGCGAACAGGCGGCGTTCGAGCGGTTGATGGATTTGTCGACCGACCTGCGCCGAGCTCATCCTGCTGCGAACATGGTCTCGGCAGGGATGAGTGCGGACCTCGAACAGGCCGTGGCGGCCGGAGCGACACATGTGCGCGTCGGCACCGCGGTACTCGGAGTCCGCCCCAGGCTCGGGTAACGTCGCCAAGAAGTCGGACCACAGCAGAAAATATGGTCATTACCGCCGCAAGGCGGTCATAACGACCTCGTGGATCGCGGGCACTTGGCAGTCGTCAGCCGATCCACCACAGAGCGGAGGACTCAGAGAATGGCCGGCGCGATGCGCAAGATGGCGGTCTACCTCGGCCTCGTGGAGGACGATGGGTACGACGGCCGCGGTTTCGACCCCGACGACGACTTCGAACCGGAACTCGATCCGGAGCCCGAGCGGGACCGCCGACGGCATGAGCCGTCTCACCAGTCACATCAGGCACTTCAGCCTGAAAGGGACGAATCGGTCAGAGTTGTGCAGAGCTCGGTGCCGCGCGACCCGTTGCCCCGATCCTCTTCGCTCGCCGCGGAATCGGTGCGTCCCGCGCGCATCGCGCCCGTGGCATCCATCACACAAGAGCGCGCCAGCCTGGAGAAGAACGCACCGGTGATCATGCCCAAGGTCGTGTCGGAACGAGAGCCTTACCGGATCACCACGCTTCACCCCCGGACCTACAACGAGGCCCGTACCATCGGGGAACACTTCCGTGAGGGCACCCCGGTGATCATGAATCTGACTGAGATGGATGACACAGACGCCAAGCGACTTGTCGACTTTGCGGCCGGTTTGGTGTTTGGTCTTCACGGCAGCATCGAGCGGGTGACGCAGAAGGTGTTCCTGTTGTCGCCTGCTAACGTCGATGTCACGGCGGAGGACAAGGCCCGCATCGCAGAGGGCGGGTTCTTCAACCAGAGCTGAGAAGCAACAATCGGAACGAAGTATGAACAGGGGAGAGGGAAAGACAGACCATGAGCGTGTTCGCGCAGGTGATCTACATCGCGCTGATGGTGTTCCTCATCGTGCTCATCTTCCGGTTGGTCATGGACTACGTCTTCCAGTTCGCCCGCTCGTGGCAACCCGGCAAGGCGATGGTGGTCGTTCTGGAGGCCACCTACACTGTCACCGATCCACCGTTGAAGCTTCTGCGGCGGTTCATCCCGCCGCTGCGTCTCGGGGGCGTGGCGCTCGACCTGTCCTTCTTCGTGCTGATGATCATCGTCTACATCCTCATCTCCGTCACGGGAAACCTGGCGAGGTGACTGTGGACGATACGGTCTTGCCGACTGCCGATGACTACGTTGAGGTGAAGAGATGCCGTTGACCCCCGAGGACGTGCGGAACAAGCAGTTCACGACCGTCCGCCTCCGAGAAGGCTATGACGAGGACGAGGTCGATGCCTTCCTCGACGAGGTCGAAGCCGAACTGACCCGCCTGCTGCGCGAGAACGAGGACCTGCGCGCCAAGCTGGCCGCGGCGACGCGTGCTGCTGCCCAGAACCAGCAGAACATGCGCAAGCCCCCGGAGCAGCAGGACCAGCAGGGTGGCATGCCCGGACAGGGAATGCCGCAACAGGGCATGCGTGGACCTGGTCCCGGTGCCCCTGTACCCGCCGGCATATCGGGTCCGCCGCAGCAGCAGATGGGTGGCCCCATGGGAGGCCCGCCCCAGCTGCCGAGCGGAGCGCCGCAGCTGCCCGCCGGTCCCGGCGGTGGCCAGGGCGGCCCGCAGGGGCCCGGTCCGATGGGCCAGGGTCCCATGGGTCAGGGTCCGATGGGCCAGGGCCAGATGGGTCAGGGTCAGATGGGCCAGGGCCAGATGGGTCAGGGCACCATGGGCGGTCAGCCGCCCATGCAGCAGCAGATGGGTGGCCCGATGGGCGGCCCCATGGGTGGCCCGATGGGCGGCCCCGGTCAGGGCCCCGGTGGCGACAGTGCCGCCCGAGTCCTCTCGCTGGCCCAGCAGACCGCCGACCAGGCGATCGCGGAGGCCCGTTCCGAGGCCAACAAGATCGTCGGCGAGGCGCGTTCGCGTGCCGAGGGTCTCGAGCGCGACGCCCGTGCCAAGGCCGACGCCCTGGAGCGGGACGCGCAGGAGAAGCACCGCGTCGCGATGGGCTCCCTGGAGTCCGCCCGCGCCACGCTGGAGCGCAAGGTCGAGGACCTGCGCGGCTTCGAGCGCGAGTACCGCACGCGTCTGAAGTCGTACCTCGAGTCGCAGCTGCGTCAGCTGGAGACCCAGGCCGACGACTCGCTGGCTCCGCCGCGTACCCCGGCGACCGCGTCGCTGCCGCCGTCCCCGGCGCCCTCCATGGCTCCGGCCGGTGCGAGCGCGCCGTCGTACGGTGGCAACCAGGGCATGGGCGGCGGTCCTTCGCAGGCCGGTCCGTCGTACGGCGGCCAGCAGCAGATGTCGCCCGCGATGACCCAGCCGATGGCGCCGGTGCGGCCGCAGGGTCCCGGTCCGATGGGACAGGCTCCCTCGCCCATGCGTGGCTTCCTCATCGACGAGGACGACAACTGACGGCCTCTAGTACGCCTTAGGCGTCGGCAGCGTTCAGGGAGGGGCCCCGGATTTCGATCCGGGGCCCCTCCCTTTTACGCGTGTTGATCACGGTGTCGCGGACACGAAGAAGGCCCGGCCCCCCCGCCCTCGGGGGAACCGGGCCGTCTTCGTCGGTGCTACGCCTTGCGCAGGCGGAACGTCAGCGACAGGCCCTCGTCGGTGAACGGGGTGCCATAGGTGTCGTCCGCCTCGCCCTGGGCGAAGTCCGTCGCCAGGACCTCGTCGGCGATCAGGGAGCTGTGCTCGGACAGGGCCGCGATCACGGCCGGGTCGGTCGCCGTCCAGCGGAGCGCGATGCGGTCGGCCACATCGAGGCCGCTGTTCTTGCGCGCCTCCTGGATCAGGCGGATCGCGTCACGGGCGAGGCCCGCCTGGCGGAGCTCCTCTGTGATCTCCAGGTCCAGGGCCACCGTCGCACCGGAGTCGGACGCCACCGACCAGCCCTCGCGCGGAGTCTCCGTGATGATCACCTCGTCGGGAGCGAGGGTGATCGTCTCGCCGTCGACCTCCACCGATGCCGTGCCCTCGCGCAGGGCGAGGGACAGCGCGGCCGCGTCGGCGTTCGCGACGGCCTTGGCAACGTCCTGGACGCGCTTGCCGAACCGCTTGCCGAGCGCGCGGAAGTTGGCCTTCGCCGTGGTGTCGACCAGGCTGCCGCCGACCTCGCTGAGGGAGGCGAGCGCGCTCACGTTCAGCTCGTCCGTGATCTGCGCGTGCAGTTCGCGGTCGAGGGAGTCGAAGCCGGTGGCTGCGATGAGCGCCCGGGACAGCGGCTGACGGGTCTTCACGCCCGACTCCGCGCGCGTGGCACGGCCCAGCTCGACGAGCCGGCGCACCAGGACCATCTGCCTGGACAGCTCCGGGTCGATCGCGGAGAGGTCCGCCTCCGGCCAGGAGGCCAGGTGCACCGACTCCGGGGCGCCCGGGGAGACCGGCACGACCAGGTCCTGCCAGACCCGCTCGGTGATGAACGGGGTCAGCGGGGCCATCAGCTTGGTGACCGTCTCGACGACCTCGTGCAGGGTGCGCAGCGCGGCCTTGTCGCCCTGCCAGAAGCGGCGCCGGGACCGGCGTACGTACCAGTTGGACAGGTCGTCGACGAACGCCGAGAGGAGCTTGCCGGCGCGCTGGGTGTCGTACGACTCCAGGGACTGGGTCACCTGGTCGGTCAGCGCGTGGAGTTCGGACAGCAGCCAGCGGTCCAGGACCGGGCGGTCGGCCGGAGCCGGGTCCGCCTCGCTGGGCGCCCAGTTCGACGTACGGGCGTACAGGGCCTGGAAGGCGACCGTGTTCCAGTAGGTGAGGAGGGTCTTCCGCACCACCTCCTGGATCGTGCCGTGGCCCACCCGGCGGGCCGCCCACGGGGAGCCGCCGGCCGCCATGAACCAGCGCACCGCGTCGGCGCCGTGCCGGTCCATCAGCGGGATCGGCTCCAGGGTGTTGCCCAGGTGCTTGGACATCTTGCGGCCGTCCTCGGCGAGGATGTGGCCGAGGCAGACGACGTTCTCGTACGACGACTTGTCGAAGACCAGGGTGCCGACGGCCATCAGCGTGTAGAACCAGCCGCGCGTCTGGTCGATGGCCTCGGAGATGAACTGGGCCGGGTAGCGGGACTCGAACAGTTCCTTGTTCTTGTACGGGTAGCCCCACTGCGCGAACGGCATCGAACCCGAGTCGTACCAGGCGTCGATGACCTCCGGCACGCGCGTGGCCGTCTTCTGGCACTGGGGGCAGGCGAAGGTGACGTCGTCGATGAACGGGCGGTGCGGGTCCAGCTCGGAGTGGTCCGTGCCGGTCAGCCCGGTGAGCTCCGCGCGGGAGCCGACGACGGTGAGGTGGTCGTCCTCGCAGCGCCAGATCGGCAGCGGGGTGCCCCAGTAGCGGTTGCGGGACAGCGCCCAGTCGATGTTGTTCTGCAGCCAGTCGCCGAAGCGGCCGTGCTTGACCGTGTCCGGGAACCAGTTGGTGTTCTCGTTCTCCTGGAGGAGGCGGTCCTTGATGGCCGTGGTGCGGATGTACCAGGACGGCTGCGCGTAGTAGAGGAGCGCGGTGTGGCAGCGCCAGCAGTGCGGGTAGCTGTGCTCGTACGGGATGTGCCGGAAGAGGAGGCCGCGCTGCTGGAGGTCCTCGGTGAGCTTTTCGTCCGCCTTCTTGAAGAAGACGCCGCCTACGAGGGGGACGTCCTCCTCGAAGGTGCCGTCGGGGCGGACCGGGTTGACCACGGGCAGGCCGTAGGCGCGGCAGACCTTGAGGTCGTCCTCACCGAAGGCGGGGGACTGGTGGACCAGGCCCGTACCGTCCTCGGTCGTGACGTACTCGGCGTTGACCACGTAATGGGCCGGCTCCGGGAACTCCACGAGCTCGAACGGACGTTGATAGGTCCAGCGCTCCATCTCGGCGCCGGTGAAGGACTGGCCGGTGGTCTCCCAGCCCTCGCCGAGGGCCTTGGCGAGCAGCGGCTCGGCGACGACGAGCTTCTCCTCGCCGTCGGTCGCGACGACGTAGGTGACCTCCGGGTGCGCGGCGACCGCCGTGTTGGACACCAGGGTCCAGGGGGTCGTCGTCCACACCAGGAGCGCTGCCTCGTCGGCGAGCGGACCGGAGGTGAGCGGGAAACGGACGTACACGGACGGGTCCACGACCGTCTCGTAGCCCTGCGCCAGCTCGTGGTCGGACAGGCCGGTGCCGCAGCGGGGGCACCAGGGGGCGACGCGGTGGTCCTGGACCAGCAGGCCCTTGTTGAAGATCTCCTTCAGCGACCACCAGACGGACTCGATGTACTCCGGGTCCATCGTGCGGTACGGGTCCTGGAGGTCGGTCCAGTAGCCCATGCGGGTCGTGAGCGCCTCGAAGGCGTCGGTGTGGCGGGTCACGGACTCGCGGCACTTGGCGTTGAACTCGGCGATGCCGTACGCCTCGATGTCCTTCTTGCCGCTGAAGCCGAGCTCCTTCTCGACCGCCAGCTCCACCGGGAGGCCGTGGCAGTCCCAGCCGGCCTTGCGGTCCACGTGGTAGCCGCGCATGGTGCGGAAGCGGGGGAAGACGTCCTTGAAGACGCGCGCCTCGATGTGGTGGGCGCCCGGCATGCCGTTGGCGGTGGGCGGGCCCTCGTAGAACACCCACTCGGGGCGGCCCTCGGACTGCTCCAGGGTCTTGGCGAAGATCTTCTGTTCGCGCCAGAAGTCGAGCACCGCGTGCTCGAGCGCGGGCAGGTCGACCTGGGCGGGCACCTGGCGGTACGTCGGCGTTGTCATCAGCGAGCTTCCTCCGGCGGACTTGCTGCCTTCCGTCCGGAGGGACGAGAGTCCGTGCGCCGGTTTCGGCGCGCTCCCGCGGTACCACCCTCCTTGGCCCGCCGACGCCTGGTGTGCGTCGGTGAGCCCCCTCATTGGGGTCGCGATGCCGGGTCTACCGGCCCTGGTGGCCCGTGGGCGGAGCCCACTGGTCCAAGGCTTTCTTCCGGCGGCTCCGGGGTGATCTTCGCGTCGCGCTCACCCCCGGGCTTCCACCGTCCCCGGGTCGCTCTGGGCTGCGTACGCCGCTACTCGTCCCCATCCACGCTTTTCGCTCCGCCCAGTGTACGGCGCCCCGGGGACAGTGGCCGACCGCTTTTCCGGGGCCGGGCGCGGAGGCCGCCGTAGGGCCGGAGGTGACCCGAATGGAGCGGCACGGCTGTTCGGATTGCGGGACGGACGGTTCGGCGGATTACCCGGCGGGGAGCTGGGCACAACGCATGCATGCTTCCCGCCCCGCGCGCGCGGGGCGGGCGAATCGGGCGGCGTGCCCCGTTGCCGCGGGACTCAAGTCGATTTATCGTCCCAGCACGATTCGCGTGCAAGATCACAATATGTGAAGGGGCCGCGGCATGGTGGCGAAGAAGACCGCCGTACAGCAGTCGGCGTCGGGCCGGTCCACCCATGCCCGTGCCTCCGGCGGCGAGGCCAAGGACGCGGGCGGGAAGAAGAGTGCGCGCGGGGTGTCCTCCGGGGGCGCCGGGGCGACTGCGGCGTCCGCGGCGTCCGGCAAGAGTGCTGCGGCCAAGGCTGTGAAAGCGGTCGGAGCGGCGGCGAAGAGCGTCGCGAAGAAGGCCGGCGTCAAGAGCACGCGCGCGGGTGCCGAGAGGGCCGTGGCGAAGAAGGCGGCGCCCGGGAAGGCCGCGGGCTCCAGGGCGGCTCCAGGCGGGCAGGCGGCTGCCGGGGACGAGGTCTCGGCCGGGGGACCGGCGGCCGAGCCGCCTGTCGGCGGGTCGGCGGAGGCCACCAAGGGCGTCGGCAAGGCCTCGGTCACCAGGAAGGCGGCGGTCACCAAGAAGGCGGCGGTCACCAAGAAGTCCGCTGTCACCAAGAAGGCGGCCGCCAAGGAGGCTGGGGTCCCCGAGAAGGCGGTCAGGAAGGCTGTGGTCACCGAGAAGGCGGTCAAGGAGGCTGTGGTCACCGAGAAGGCGGTCGCCGAGAAGTCCGCGGCCGCGAAGAAGTCCGCGGCCGCCAAGAAGAAGGCGGTCACGAAGAAGGCCGCCGCCAAGCGCACGACCGCGACGAAGTCCGCGGCCAGGAGCACGGCCGCGACAAAGGCCGGGGCCAACAGCACGGCCGCGACCAAGACCGCGGGGAAGAAGACGGCCGTGGCGGACACCGCGGTCGAGGAGACGGTCGCCACGGAGGCCGGTGTCCCGCAGGGGGATGCCGGGCAGGGCACCTCCGGGAAGAACACCCTCGGGAAGAGGGCGGCCAGGAAGAGCACGGCCAAGAAGGCGGGCGCGGCCGAGGCCGCGAAGCAGACGGGAGCCACGACTGTGGTTGCGAAGAAGACCCCTGGCACGGCCACAGCGGCGAAGACCGCCCTACCCAACGCGCGTGTCGCCGCGGTGGAGCCCGGCGAACTCGCGGTGCGCCCGGGTGAGGACCCGTGGACGCCCGAAGAGGTCGCGGAGGCCCGCGCCGAGCTGACGGCCGAGGCCCTGCGGCTGCGCACCGAGATCGCCACCTCGGAGGAGTCCCTGGTCGGGCTCATGCGGGACTCCGGGGACGGCGCCGGCGACGACCAGGCCGACACCGGGACCAAGAACATCACGCGCGAGAGCGAGATGGCCCTCGCGGCCAACGCGCGCGAGATGCTCACCCAGACCGAGCGCGCCCTGGGACGGCTCGACGCCGGCACCTACGGCCTGTGCGAGAACTGCGGCAACCCCATCGGCAAGGCGCGCATGCAGGCCTTCCCGCGCGCGACCCTGTGCGTGGAGTGCAAGCAGAAGCAGGAACGCCGGTACTGAGGGTGCTTGGCGGCGTGTCGTACCCTCGTCCTCAGTCAGGTACCTAGGTCGAGGGACTCACGTGGCAGAGGCGGAGCGCATCATCGGTACGCCGGATACCCCAGAGGCGGCGGGGGCCGAGCCGGAGCAGGACCAGACGGCGCGGCCCCGGGGCAGGCGCCGTATCGCCGTGCTGTTCGGCGTGGCCGCGTTCGCGTACGCCCTCGACCTGGTCAGCAAGATGATCGTGGTCGCCAGGCTGGAGCACCACGAGCCGATCGAGATCATCGGGGACTGGCTGAAGCTCGAGGCGATCCGCAACGCGGGCGCGGCCTTCGGCTTCGGTGAGGCCTTCACCGTGATCTTCACGGTGATCGCGGCGGCCGTGATCGTGGTCATCGCGCGGCTCGCCCGCAAGCTCTACAGCCTCCCCTGGGCGATCGCCCTCGGGCTGCTGCTCGGTGGCGCGCTCGGCAACCTCACCGACCGGCTCTTCCGTTCGCCCGGCGTGTTCGAGGGCGCGGTCGTCGACTTCATCGCGCCCAAGCACTTCGCCGTCTTCAACCTCGCCGACTCGGCGATCGTGTGCGGCGGCATCCTGATCGTGCTGCTGTCCTTCAGGGGGCTGGACCCGGACGGGACCGTCCACAAGGACTGAGCGCGCGGTCGGGGCTGTCTCACCCGTCCGGCATACTCGACGGGTGAGCACCATTCCCGAGATCCGCACCCTGCCCGTGCCCGACGGCCTGGAGGGCGAGCGCGTCGACGCCGCCATCTCCCGCATGTTCGGCTTCTCCCGGACCAAGGCGGCCGAGCTCGCCGCCTCGGGGAAGGTCTTGGTCGACGGGTCGGTGGTCGGGAAGTCCGAGCGGGTGCACGGCGGGGCCTGGCTGGAGGTCGAGATGCCGCAGGCGCCCGCGCCGGTGCAGATCGTCGCCGAGCCGGTCGAGGGCATGGAGATCGTCCATGACGACGACGACGTGGTCGTGATCGTCAAGCCGGTCGGTGTGGCCGCGCACCCGTCGCCGGGCTGGACCGGGACGACCGTGATCGGTGGGCTGGCCGCCGCCGGGTACCGCATCTCGACCTCCGGTGCCGCCGAGCGCCAGGGCATCGTGCACCGGCTTGACGTGGGCACCTCGGGGCTGATGGTCGTGGCCAAGTCGGAGCGGGCGTACACCTCGCTCAAGCGGCAGTTCAAGGAGCGCACGGTCGACAAGCGGTACCACACGCTCGTCCAGGGCCACCCGGACCCGACCAGCGGCACCATCGACGCGCCCATCGGCCGCCACCCCAACCACGACTACAAGTGGGCGGTCACCGCCGAGGGCAAGCCGTCCGTCACGCACTACGACCTCATCGAGGCGTTCCGCGCGGCCTCCCTGCTCGACGTGAAGCTGGAGACCGGGCGCACCCACCAGATCCGCGTGCACATGGCGGCCCACCGCCACCCCTGCGTCGGCGACCTGACGTACGGCGCCGACCCGACGCTCGCCAAGCGGCTGCGACTGACCCGGCAGTGGCTGCACGCCGTGCGGCTCGGCTTCGAGCACCCCGGCGACGGGGAGTGGGTCGAGTTCGCCAGCGACTACCCGGAGGACCTCCAGCAGGCCCTGGACCTGGTGCGTGAGGAGACCTACGGGTGAGCACGCGCGCGTACGAGGTGCGGGTCGCCGAGGACCCCGCCGACCGTGAGGCCTGCTTCACGGTGCGCAAGGAGGTCTTCGTCGGTGAGCAGGGCGTGCCCGAGGACATCGAGTACGACGCCTACGACGCCGTAGCGGTGCATGTGCTGGCCGTGCGGGAGGACGGGGTGCCGCTCGGGACCGGGCGGCTGCTGTCCGGCGAGGCGGCGGCCGGGAAGACCGGCGGTGACGCGTCGGTGGGGTCGCTGGGGCGGCTTGCGGTGACCCAGGAGGCGCGGGGGCTCGGGGTCGGGGCCGCACTCGTGCGGGCCGTCGAGGACGCGGCACGCGCGCGGGGGCTGACGGCTGTGGATCTGCACGCCCAGACGCACGCGCTGGGGTTCTACGAGCGGCTGGGGTACGTGGCGTACGGGCCCGAGTTCCCGGACGCGGGGATACCGCACCGGGCCATGCGGCGGGTTCTCTGACCCTCGGCGGGAGCGGCGGTCGGGAGGGTTCGGGCGTTTTGCGGGCAGACTGAAGTGACCGATGTTCTGTCGATCTGCCCGGAGTTCTGACCGTGGATCAGCTGGCCCTGTTGTTCGTGTTGTTGCTGGGGGCTCTGATCAGTGTCCCAGTGGGGGACCGTTTCGGGTTGCCGGCGCCGGTGCTGATGACGCTGCTCGGCATAGTGCTCGCGGTGCTGGACTTCGTACCGAATGTCGACATCCCGCCCGAGCTGATCCTGCCCATCCTGTTGCCGCCCCTTCTCTACGCGGCGGTGCGGCGCACTTCCTGGCGCCAGTTCACGGCCAACAAACGGCCGATCTTCCTGCTCGCCGTCGCGCTCGTGTTCGTGACGACCCTGTGCGTCGCCGTCGTCGCCCACGCGATCGTGCCCGGGCTGCCGATCGCCGCCGCCGTCGCGCTCGGCGCGTTGGTCGCGCCGCCCGACCCGGTCGCCGCGACCGCCGTAGCGGGCCAACTTGGGCTGCCCCGAAGGCTGGTGTCCATCCTGGAGGGCGAGGGCCTCTTCAACGACGTCACGGCGATCGTGCTCTACCACGTGGCCGTCGCCGCGGCCGTCAGCGGCTCGTTCAAGGCCGGGGAGGCCGGCCTGGAGTTCGTGCTCTCCGCGGTGGTCGCCGTCGCCGTGGGGCTCGCGCTGGGCTGGGGTGCCAACAAGCTGATGGATCTGCTGGGCGACGCCACCCTCCAGATCGGCCTGACGGTCCTCGTGCCGTACGCCTCCTACGTGCTCGCCGAGGAGCTGCACGGCTCCGGGGTGCTCGCCGTGCTGACCACCGCCCTGTTCCTCGCCGAGTACGGCAGCGACGCCGACGACGTGATGACCCGACTGGCCGGGCACACCTTCTGGGACATCGTCGACACGCTCGTCACCGGGGTGGCCTTCGGGCTCATCGGGCTCGAACTGCACAACGCGATCCGGACCGCGTCCGGCCGCTGGGGCGAGATGCTCGGCTGGGCCGCGACGATCGTGGCCGTGGTCGTGTTCGTGCGGCTCGCCTGGCTGATGCCGGCCACCTGGCTCACCAAGCGGATGCACGCGAAGCGGGACTACAGCGAGGAGATCCCGACCAGTTGGCGGGAGACCGTCATCATGTGGTGGTCCGGGATGCGGGGCGTGGCGTCGGTGGCACTGGCACTGGCCATTCCGCTGGAGACGGACTCGGGGGCGGGCTTTCCCGACCGGGACGAGATCGTCTTCATCGCGTTCGGTGTGATCATGGCCACACTGGTGCTCCAGGGGCTGACCCTGCCGTGGCTGGTGAGGCGACTGGGCGTGCAGGCCGACACCGAGCGGGAGAAGGAGTTCGAGAAGGCCCTCGCGGCCCGTGCGGCGAAGGCGGCCAAGCGGCGGCTGCGGGAGATCGAGGCCGTGGAGGAGCTGCCGGAGGAGCTGGCCGAGCAGATGCAGCGGCGGGCGTTCGAGATCGGCGTGCGGATCCATCCCGAGATGGGGGACGAGGAGCGGCGCGAGGCCCGGCGGCGGCTCAAGCGGGTGCGGCGGATCCAGGGCGAGCTGCTGAGCGCGGCGCGGCACGAGGTGCTGGCGGCGCGGAGCGAACCGGGGGCCGACCCCGAGGTCGTGGACCGGGTGCTGCGGCACCTGGACGTCCGTAGTCTGCGCTGAGTCCGCGGAGAACCGGGGTGAAATCGCCAAGCCCCTGTTTGTAGGCTGCGGTTATGGCTCGCAACGTAGTGATCAGCGGTGGCGGCACGGGAATCGGGCTCGCAGCGGCGCAGGTCTTCGCCGCGGAGGGTGACAGGGTGCTGCTGCTCGGGCGGCGCGCCGAGGTGCTGGAGAAGGCCGGGGTACCCGGGGCGTTGACGTACGCCACCGATCTCGCCGACGTCGACCAGGTGCGCGGGGTCGTCGGCTTCGTGGAGCGCGAACTCGGGGCCGTGGACGTGCTGATCCACAGTGCCGGGGGCACCGGGCAGCTCGAACCGCCCGCCGACCTCTCCGATCCGCTCGACGCCGTCGCCCACAACTGGACCGTGAACTTCCGGCTCAATCTGCTGACCGCGGCGCTGCTCACCGAGGGACTGAAGGACCGGCTCGCCTCCCCGGGCGGCCGGGTGCTGTTCGTCAGCTCCATCGCCGCCTACCGGGGGTCCGGGAGCGGGGCGTACGCGGCGGCCAAGGCGGGGCTGCATCCGTACGCCCATGATCTGGCGCGGGAGTTGGGGCCGCGCGGGATCACGGCGAACGTGGTGGCGCCGGGGTATGTCGAGGACACGGAGTTCTTCGGTCCGGCCATCGATCCTGCTCGGCGGGAGCGGCTCATCGGTGACACGTCCACCGGGCGGGCCGGGACGCCGGGGGACATCGCGGCCACGCTTCACTGGCTGGCGTCGCCTGGAGCCGGGCATGTGACTTCGCAGGTGGTGCAGGTCAACGGTGGGGCGGAGAGGGGGCATTGACCGGTCGGTAGGCGGGTGCGGGTCCGTCGTGGCCGGTCGCGCCCGCGCACCGGTAGCTGCACATGGACGCGGCCCCGCGCCCCCGGGGTGGGTGCGGCTACGAAGTCGGGACGGGCCCGTTGCCACGCGGCGGACGGTCCGCCGCGTGACGCCGGGGCGGGCCCGGCAGCCGGGTGAGGCCAGGGGCCCGGTAGGCGTGCCGGGTCGGTATGGGGCTTCAGTCGTGCCGCGACGGGGCGGGGGTCACCCGCGGCCTGTTCGAGGGGGCTCGTGGGGGCCGCCGACGGTCGCGCCGTCGGAGTTGTGGCCGTTCCGTCGGTCGCCGTCCCGCCGGAACCCCGGCGCCAGCGTCGCGTCCGCCGTGTTGACCCGCGGCAGGGCGTACGGGTGGTTGTCGGTGAGCCAGCGGATCATCTGCTCGCGGACCGTGACCCGTACCGTCCAGATGTCGTCGGCGTCCTTGGCGGTCACCAGGGCACGCACCTGCATGGTGTTGGGGGTGGTGTCGGTGACGGCGAGGCCGTAGTCGCGGCCGTCCCAGGCGGGGCACTCGCGCAGGATGTCCCGCAGGCGCTCGCGCATCAGCTCCACAGGGGCCGTGTGATCGACGTGCCAGTAGACGATGCCGGTCATCTGCGGGGTGCCGCGCGACCAGTTCTCGAACGGCTTCGAGGTGAAGTACGACACCGGCATGGTGATCCGGCGCTCGTCCCAGGTCCGAACCGTCAGGAAGGTCAGCGTGATCTCGTCGACGGTGCCCCACTCGCCGTCCACCACCACGGTGTCACCGATGCGCACCATGTCGCCGAAGGCGATCTGCAGCCCGGCGAACATGTTGCTCAGCGTCGACTGGGCGGCCACACCGGCGACGATGCCGAGGATTCCGGCCGAGGCCAGCAGCGAGGCACCGGCCGCGCGCATCGCCGGGAACGTCAGCAGCATCGCGGCCACCGCCATCACACCGACGACCGCGGCGACCACCCTCGTGATCAGCGTGACCTGGGTGCGCACCCGGCGGACCCGGGCGGCGTCGTGATGGGCGCGGGCGTAGCGGGTGTACGTCGTCTCCACTATGGCGGCGGCGATCCGGATCACCAGCCAGGCGGTCGCCCCGATGAGGACCAGCGTCAGCGTCTGCCCGATGCCGGCGCTGTGCCCCTCCAGCACCCTCGCCTCGTCGTACGCCCCTCTCAGCATCGCCGCGCACAGCACGAGCATGTAGGGGATGCGGCCACGGCGCAGCAGACCCCAGAGCGGGGTCTCGCTGTGCCGGTCGTCGGCCTTGCGCAGCAGACGGTCGGTGGCCCACCCGATCAGCAGTGTGAGCAGCACTGAGCCGCCGACCACGATCAGTGGGCGGAGTACGTTCTCCATGACCCCGAACCTAACCGGCCCGGGGGAGTCATGAACATGTGACTTCTGCCCCGAAGTGGGTACGGGCCCCGGCCGTGCCCGTGGAACGGCACTGTCGGTGCAGGCTGGCACCATGGCCTCATGAACATCGTGCTCTTTCACTCGACCCACGGCCTCAGGCCCGCCGTCCGTCAGGCCGCCGACCGGCTGCGGGAGGCCGGTCACGAGGTGTGGACGCCGGACCTCTTCGAGGGGCGCACCTTCGAGACGGTCGAGGAGGGCATGGCCTTCAACGAGGAGATCGGCAAGGACGAACTGCTCAAGCGGGCAGTCCTGGCCGCCGCGCCCTACTCCGAGCGCGGTCTCGTCTACGCCGGATTCTCACTCGGCGCCTCGATCGCGCAGACCCTCGCCCTCGGCGACGAGAAGGCACGCGGACTGCTGCTCCTGCACGGCACTTCGGACATCGCGCCGAACGCGACCGCGGACGACCTGCCGGTCCAGCTGCACGTGGCCGAGCCCGACCCCTTCGAGACCGACGACTGGCTGAGCGCCTGGTATCTCCAGATGGGCCGCACCGGCGCCGACGTGGAGGTCTACCGGTACGCCGGGGCCGGCCACCTCTACACCGACCCCGGCCTGCCGGACTACGACGAGGAGGCCGCCGAGGCCACCTGGCGGGTGGCCCTCGGCTTCCTGGAGACGCTCTAGCCGGCTACTCGGAGACGCTCTGGCCCGGCTTCTTCGAGACGGTCTAGACGGGGGTGTACGTCCGCTCGACCTTCTGTGTGCCGCTCCGCGTGCGGTACGAACGCGCCCAGGACGAGGTCGCGTTGGCCTTGGTCTTGTCGGACAGCACGTAGTAGTCCATCTGCGCCCGGTCGGCCGTGATGTCCAGGACGCCGTAGCCGTGCCGGTCGGTGTCGACCCAGTGGACATGCCGGTTGGCGACCTGGATGACCGGCGCCGCGAGCGCGGTGACCGTGCCCTCGGGGACCTTCAGGAGGTCGTCGAGGTTGTCCGAGGTCACCGAGGTGACGACGAACTCCGTGGCGGCCGAGGCCGACAGCGGATAGGTACCGGCGTCCACCGGCACGTCGTTGGCCCAGGCCATGTGGATGTCGCCGGTCAGGAAGACGGTGTTGCGGATGGCGTTGGAGCGCAGGTGGGCCAGGAGTTCGCGGCGGTCGTCGGTGTAGCCGTCCCACTGGTCGGGGTTGAGGGCGAGGCCCTCCTTCGGCAGGCCCAGCAGCTCGGCGAGCGGCCTGAGCAGATCGGCGGAGAGCGAGCCGATCGCGAAGGGCGAGATCATCACGGAGTTGCCGACCAGCCGCCAGGTCGTGTCGGAGGACTTCAGCCCCGTCTTGAGCCAGTCCAGCTGGGCCCGGCCGGTGATGGTGCGGTCCGGGTCGTCGACCGAGCCGTTGCCCACGGCGACCTGCTGCGAGCGGAAGGACCGCAGGTCGAGCAGCGAGAGGTCGGCGAGCTTGCCGAAGCGCAGCCGGCGGTAGGTGGTGCCCGCGAGCGCCGGGCGCACCGGCATCCACTCGAAGTAGGCCTGCTTGGCGGCGGCCTGACGGGCCGACCAGGCACCCTCCGTGCCCTCGGTGTGGTTCTCGGCACCGCCCGACCAGGCGTCGTTGGCGAACTCGTGGTCGTCCCAGATCGCGACGACGGGGGCGACCGCGTGCAGGGCCTGGAGATCCGGGTCGGTCTTGTACTTGCCGTGCCGGATCCGGTAGTCGGCGAGGGTGAGGATCTCGTGGGTCGGCGCGTGCTGCCGTACGACGGTGTCGCGCGTGCCGTAGCCGCCGGTGCCGTACTCGTAGATGTAGTCACCCAGGTGCAGCCAGGCGTCCAGGTCGCCGCGGGCCGCGAGGTGGCGGTAGGAGGAGAAGTAACCGGCCTCCCAGTTGGCGCAGGAGACCACGCCGAAGCGGAGGTTCGTGACGGCCGCGTCCGCCGCCGGCGCGGTGCGGGTGCGCGCCGCCGGGGAGTCGGTGCCACCGGCCGAGAAGCGGAACCAGTAGTCGGTCGCGGGCGCGAGGCCGCGCACGTCCGCCTTGACCGTGTGGTCGGAGGCGGCGGTCGCGGTGACGGAACCCTTGGCGACGACGGTCGTGAAGGCCTTGTCCCTGGCGACGACCCAGCCGACCTCGGTGTCGGGGCCGAGCCCGGAACCGGGTACGGCCTCGGCGGCCGGGGTCACCCGGGTCCACAGCAGGATGCCGTCCGGGAGCGGGTCGCCGGAGGCCACACCGTGCAGGAAGGCCGGGGCCTCGACCGCGCCGGCCGGCCAGGCGGCGGCGAGCGGGGCGCCCAGGACAGCAGTGGCCGCCGCGGCCTTGACGACCGTACGGCGGCGCGGGGACGGGGAGTTGCTCCCGGCTGTGCTCTGTCTACTAGTCACGGCCGATCAGGTTACTGATCGGTATGAACGAGGGCGGGCGAACTCATGAAAGTTCGCCCGCTCTTTGCCCGAAGAGTTCGGGGATCAGCCCTTCAGCGCCGCCTCCAGCGCCGTGTTGAAGTCGGCGACCGTCATCGGTGCGCTCTTGCCGTCGGAACCGGTCAGGTTCTTGCCGTCCATCCTCAGGGTCGGAGTGCCGGTCGCGCCGTCCTTGTTGAACTTCTCGGACATGTCCAGGGCCCACTTGTCGTAGGTGCCGTTCTTCACGGCGTTCTGGAAGGTCTTGTTGTCCTTCAGCTCCGGGACGGTCTGCGCGATCTTGATGAGGTAGGCGTCGTCCTTGAACTTGTCGGGGCCGCTCTCCTCGGGGTGCCACTTCGTGGAGTACATCGCGGTCTTGTACTTCAAAAACGCCTCGGTGCTGACGTTCAGCGCCGCGCCGAGGGCGCTGAGGCCGTTCTTGGAGCCCTCGCCGCCGAGGTTGCCGTCGAGGAAGGTGGCGCCGACGTACTGGAGCTTGAACTTGCCGTCCTCGACGTCCTTGTCGACGGTCGAGCCGACGGTCTGCTCGAACTGGGCGCAGACGGGGCAGCGCGGGTCCTCGTACATGACCAGGGTCTTCTTGGCGGTGCTCTTGCCGATGACGACCGTCGTGCCGTTGGCGCCCGTGCTGTTGGCCGGCTTGACGAGCTTGTCGTTCTTGGCCTCTTCCCAGTAGCTGGGTTTGTTGTTCTGGACGACCGCGTAGCCGATGCCGCCGGCTATCGCCAGGACGCCGACGACGGAGCAGGCGACGATGACCTGCCGCTTGACCTTGTCGCGCTTGGCCTGGCGCTCGCGCTCCTGGCGCAGCCGCTCACGGGCGGCGGTCTTCGAGGCCTGGCTGTTCCGCTTGCTCATGGTGGTGTTCTCCATCAAGGGGACGCGCACACGGGGTGTGCGGGGATACGTAGGTCGGGACTGGTGGTGCGCGGCGGCTGTGGCGAGCGGGTGAGGCTCAGGCGACAGCGACCGAGCACGGCGGTCCACGCCGTCCCAGGGAGTGCACGAGGATCTCGTCGAGTACGACGGACGTACGGCGGCCGGGGCGCACCGGACGGGCAGGTTCCGGCGCCGACCGCACGGTCAGCGCGGCGGCCGCCAGCAGCAGCGGCCGGAAGGTCGTGGTGGCGACGGCCCGCAGCAGCTGGGCCAGGGCCCGCTCACCGCGGCGCAGCCAGGCGGCCGCGATCAGGCCCACGCAGACATGGGCGCCCAGCAGCAGCCAGGCGGTTTGTGGGTCGGCGTGGGCGAGCAGCCCGCCGAGCCGGCCGGGGTCGGTGCCGGTCATCCGGGCCAGCGGTGAGCCGACGCTGGTGCCGTCACCGCAGAACACGTCCCAGCCGACCGAGCGCAGCGGGCCCGCGACGGGGCCGCCCGCGGCGCCGTAGCAGACGTGCTGGCCGGTGGTGAAGACGGTGTCGGCGGCGAGCTCCAGCGGGATCAGCACGACGGCGATCCGCCCGAAGCCGCGCTCCCGGCCGGCCAGCGCGTAGCTGAGGGCGAACACGGCGGCGGCGACCGCCGCCACCGTGTTGAGCGGCAGGGGAGCCCGGGACAGCAGCACGTGCGACGCGGTGCTGAGCGTCACGACGAGTGCCGTGAACAGCGCCGCGCGGAGCGCTCGTAGCTGGGTCCCGGATATGTCCATAGCGTGGAGAGTGTGTCACGCGGGCCTGTAAGGGACCCCTAAAGAATCCCTGTGAGCGGCCCTATCGTTATCGACAGTGGTATGGGGCCTGTCACAGGCCGGGGATACGGCCGTTGCGGAACAGGTCGACGAAGGTCTGGTGGTCGGCACGCGCGCGTGCGCCGTAGCTGTGCGCGAAGTCGACCAGGAGGCCCGCGAAGCCGTCCTCGTCGGCCGCGATCGCCGCGTCGATGGCCCGCTCGGTGGAGAACGGCACCAGGGACTCGCCGGAGGTGTCGTCGGCCGCCGCGTGCATGGTGGCCGTGGCCCGGCCGAGGTCGGCGACGACCCCCGCGATCTCCTCCGGGTCGTCGATGTCGCCCCAGTCCAGATCCACCGCGTACGGCGAGATCTCCGCGACCAGCTGGCCCGCGCCGCCCAGTTCGGTCCAGCCCAGCCACGGGTCGGCGTGCTGCTGGAGGGCGCGCTGGGAGATCACCGTGCGGTGGCCCTCGTGCTGGAAGTAGTCGCGGATCGCCGGATCGGTGATGTGCCGGGAGACGGCCGGGGTCTGGGCCTGCTTGATGTAGATCACCACGTCGTTCTCCAGGGCGTCGGTGTGCCCTTCGAGAAGGATGTTGTACGACGGCAGCCCGGCCGAGCCGATGCCGATGCCGCGGCGACCGACGACGTCCTTGACGCGGTAGGAGTCCGGGCGGGACAGGGACGCCTCCGGGAGGGTCTCCAGATAGCCGTCGAAGGCCGCGAGCACCTTGTAGCGGGTGGCCGCGTCCAGCTCGATGGAGCCGCCGCCCGGCGCGAAGCGGCGCTCGAAGTCGCGGATCTCCGTCATCGACTCCAGAAGGCCGAAGCGCGTCAGCGAGCGGGCGTCGCGCAGCGCGTCCAGGAGGGGGCCCTCAGCGGTGTCCAGCGTGAAGGGCGGCACCTCGTCGCTCTTGGCGCCGGTGGCCAGGGCGTGGATCCGCTCGCGGTACGCGCCCGCGTACACCTCCACCAGCTCGGTGATCTGCTCGTCGCCGAGCGCCTTGGCGTACCCGATCAGCGCGACGGAGGCGGCGAAGCGCTTGAGGTCCCAGGTGAAGGGGCCGACGTAGGCCTCGTCGAAGTCGTTGACGTTGAAGATCAGCCGGCCGTTGGCGTCCAGGTACGTGCCGAAGTTCTCCGCGTGCAGGTCGCCGTGGATCCACACGCGCGAGGTGCGCTCGTCCAGGTACGGGCCGCCCCTCTTCTCGGCGTCGAGGTCGTGGTAGAAGAGGCACGCCGTACCGCGGTAGAACGCGAACGCCGAGGCCGCCATCTTCCGGAACTTCACGCGGAACGCGGCCGGATCGGCGGCCAGGAGCTCGCCGAAGGCGGTGTCGAAGACAGCGAGAATCTCCTCGCCGCGGTGCTCGTCCTTGAGCTGCGGAACCGACATCGCGGGGTGCCTCCTGGTACATGTGTACGACAGCGTTTCTGTCGTCTCTCCAACGGGCGGGTCCCGGCGAAAGTGCCCGCGACCCTCGTTGTGAAGGTACGCGGGGCGGCCCCTTGAGTGTCAGTGCCGAGGCATAGACTTCGACGCTGTCCCCCGAACTGTCCGCCCGTCTGTCGTCGAGTGTTTTCCATGGAGGCCACGCCGTGTCAAAGCCGCCGTTCACGCACCTGCACGTCCACACCCAGTACTCCCTGCTGGACGGTGCCGCGCGGCTCAAGGACATGTTCGACGCGTGCAACGAGATGGGCATGAGCCACATCGCCATGTCCGACCACGGCAACCTGCACGGGGCGTACGACTTCTTCCACTCGGCGAAGAAGGCCGGGGTCACCCCGATCATCGGGATCGAGGCGTACGTCGCGCCCGAGTCCCGGCGCAACAAGCGCAAGATCCAGTGGGGCCAGCCGCACCAGAAGCGGGACGACGTCTCCGGTTCGGGTGGTTACACCCACAAGACGATGTGGGCCGTGAACTCGACCGGCCTGCACAACCTCTTCCGGCTCTCCTCCGACGCCTACGCCGAGGGCTGGCTGCAGAAGTGGCCCCGGATGGACAAGGAGACGATCTCCCAGTGGTCCGAGGGGATCGTCGCCTCCACCGGCTGCCCCTCCGGCGAACTCCAGACGCGGCTGCGTCTGGGCCAGTACGACGAGGCACTGAAGGCGGCCGCCGACTACCAGGACATTTTCGGCAAGGACCGCTACTTCCTGGAGCTGATGGACCACGGCATCGAGATCGAGCACCGGGTCCGCGACGGTCTCCTGGAGATCGGCAAGAAGCTCGGCATCCCCCCGCTGGTCACCAACGACTCGCACTACACGTACGCGCACGAGTCGGTGGCCCACGACGCCCTGCTGTGCATCCAGACCGGCAAGAACCTCTCCGACCCGGACCGCTTCAAGTTCGACGGCACCGGCTACTACCTGAAGTCCACGGAGGAGATGTACGCCATCGACTCCTCGGACGCCTGGCAGGAGGGCTGCGCCAACACCCTCCTGATCGCCGAGATGGTCGACACCACCGGCATGTTCGAGGCCAAGAACCTCATGCCGAAGTTCGACATCCCCGACGGCTACACCGAGGTCACCTGGTTCAAGGAGGAGGTCCGCCGCGGCATGGAGCGCCGCTTCCCCGGCGGCATCCCCGAGGACCGCCAGCGGCAGGTCGAGTACGAGATGGACGTCATCATCCAGATGGGGTTCCCGGGCTACTTCCTCGTGGTCGCCGACTTCATCATGTGGGCCAAGAACAACGGCATCGCGGTCGGCCCCGGCCGAGGCTCCGCGGCCGGCTCGATCGTCGCCTACGCCATGGGCATCACCGACCTCGACCCGATCCCGCACGGCCTGATCTTCGAGCGGTTCCTCAACCCCGAGCGCGTCTCCATGCCCGATGTCGACATCGACTTCGACGAGCGCAGGCGCGTCGAGGTGATCCGGTACGTGACCGAGAAGTACGGCGCCGACAAGGTCGCCATGATCGGCACCTACGGCAAGATCAAGGCCAAGAACGCGATCAAGGACTCCGCGCGCGTCCTTGGCTACCCGTACGCGATGGGCGACCGCATCACCAAGGCCATGCCCGCCGACGTCCTCGGCAAGGGCATCGACCTCAACGGCATCACCGACCCCTCGCACCCCCGCTACTCGGAGGCGGGCGAGGTCCGCGGGATGTACGAGAACGAACCGGACGTGAAGAAGGTCATCGACACCGCCAAGGGCGTCGAGGGCCTGGTCCGGCAGATGGGCGTGCACGCCGCCGGCGTGATCATGTCCAGCGAGACCATCACCGAGCACGTGCCCGTCTGGGTCCGGCACACCGACGGCGTGACCATCACGCAGTGGGACTATCCGAGCTGTGAGTCGCTCGGCCTGCTGAAGATGGACTTCCTCGGCCTGCGCAACCTGACGATCATGGACGACGCCGTCAAGATGGTGAAGTCCAACAAGGGCATCGACCTGGAGCTGCTGAGCCTCCCGCTGGACGATCCGACGACCTTCGAACTCCTCCAGCGCGGCGACACCCTCGGCGTCTTCCAGTTCGACGGCGGCCCCATGCGCTCCCTGCTGCGCCTGATGAAGCCCGACAACTTCGAGGACATCTCCGCCGTCTCCGCGCTCTACCGTCCCGGCCCGATGGGCATGGACTCGCACACCAACTACGCGCTGCGCAAGAACAAGCTCCAGGAGATCACCCCCATCCACCCGGAGCTCGAAGAGCCCCTCAGGGAGGTCCTGGACGTCACCTACGGCCTGATCGTCTACCAGGAGCAGGTGCAGAAGGCCGCCCAGATCATCGCCGGCTACTCGCTCGGCGAGGCCGACATCCTGCGCCGCGTGATGGGCAAGAAGAAGCCCGACGAGCTGGCGAAGAACTTCACCATCTTCCAGGCCGGCGCCCAGAAGAACGGCTACAGCGAAGAGGCGATCAAGGCCCTGTGGGACGTGCTGGTCCCCTTCGCCGGATACGCATTCAACAAGGCGCACTCCGCCGCGTACGGACTGGTGTCGTACTGGACCGCCTATCTGAAGGCCAACTACCCGGCCGAGTACATGGCCGCCCTGCTGACCTCGGTCAAGGACGACAAGGACAAGTCGGCCGTCTACCTCAACGAGTGCCGGCGCATGGGCATCAAGGTGCTCCCGCCGAACGTCAACGAGTCGGTGCACAACTTCGCCGCCCAGGGCGACGACGTGATCCTCTTCGGCCTGGAGGCGGTGCGCAACGTCGGCACCAACGTGGTCGAGTCGATCATCAAGAGCCGCAAGGCCAAGGGGAAGTACGCCTCCTTCCCCGACTACCTCGACAAGGTCGAGGCGGTCGCCTGCAACAAGCGCACCACCGAGTCGCTGATCAAGGCGGGCGCCTTCGACACCCTCGGGCACACCCGCAAGGGCCTCACCGCGCAGTACGAACCGATGATCGACAACGTGGTCGCGGTCAAGCGCAAGGAGGCCGAGGGCCAGTTCGACCTCTTCGGCGGGATGGGCGAGGAGGAGAGCGACGAACCCGGCTTCGGACTGGACGTCCAGTTCACCGAGGACGAGTGGGACAAGACCTATCTGCTCGCCCAGGAGCGGGAGATGCTCGGTCTCTACGTCTCCGACCACCCGCTCTTCGGCCTGGAGCACGTGCTGTCCGACAAGGCCGACGCGGGCATCGCCCAACTCACCGGCGGTGAGCACGCCGACGGCGCGGTCGTCACCATCGGCGGCATCATCTCGGGCCTCCAGCGCAAGATGACCAAGCAGGGCAACGCCTGGGCGATCGCCACCGTCGAGGACCTCGCCGGTTCCATCGAGTGCATGTTCTTCCCGGCGACCTACCAGCTGGTGTCGACCCAACTCGTCGAGGACGCCGTGGTGTTCGTCAAGGGCCGTCTCGACAAGCGCGAGGACGTGCCCCGTCTCGTCGCGATGGAGCTCCAGGTCCCCGACCTGTCCAACGCGGGCACCAACGCGCCCGTGATCCTCACCATCCCGGCGCTGAAGGTCACCCCGCCGATGGTCAGCAGGCTCGGTGAGATCCTCAGCCATCACAAGGGCGACAGCGAGGTCCGCATCAGGCTTCAGGGGCCCAGCAAGACGACGGTCCTGCGGTTGGACCGGCACCGGGTGAAGCCGGACCCCGCCCTCTTCGGTGACCTGAAGGTCCTGCTCGGGCCGTCCTGTCTGGCGGGCTGACCGACCCGGGCTCGGGACAGGCGAAGGGGCGCACTCCTGACGGAGTGCGCCCCTCTGTGTGCCTGGGTCTCAACAACCCTTTATGCAGATGTCAGTTGTGGCCGAAGCTTTTCTGCCGCCCCTTGCGGGCCACGTCGCCGGGGGTCACCTGCTGGGCATGCTGCTCGGTCGGCGTCTCCATCGAGGAGTGCTGGGGCTCCTGCCCGGCGCGCTCGGTCTGCGACGGCTTACGGTTCTGCTTCTTGTTCTTGGCCATGGGGATCTGCCTCCTGGGGAGTTCTAGGGGCCAGGGCCGGGACCAGATTCACATACGCTGACAGCAGGCGCATTTCGGATAATTACCGTGTGTGACAGGGAATGTCGCCGAGCGCTGCCCCGAAACGCCACGCCGAAGATCGAGTTCGGGCCGTTAACCCACGCGTGGTCGGGCAGACTCGAAGGAAGCCCGAAGCAAACCTCCCGGAAAGAGGGTGGATCGCGTGGACCGCTGCATCGTCCTGGTGGACGCCGGGTATCTGCTGGGGGCCGCCGCCAGTCTCCTTGCCGGGGAGCCCTCCCGTTCCCGTATCACCGTCGACCACGCCGCCCTCGTCCAGGGGCTGCGCGACCGGGCCGAGTCCGACACGGAACGGCCCCTGCTGCGTATCTACTGGTTCGACGGCGCCCCCGACCGTGTCCCGCAGCCCGAGCACCGCAGACTTCGGGTGATGCCCCGGGTCACCGTCCGGCTCGGCGCCCTGACCCGCAGCGACGGGCGCTGGGCCCAGAAGGGCGTGGACGCCGCCATGCACGCCGAGCTCACCGAGCTGGCCCGCAACCGCGCCTGCTCCGACATCGTCCTCGTCACCGGCGACGGGGATCTGCTGCCGGGCATGATGGCGGCCAAGGAGCACGGGGTCGCCGTACACCTGTGGGCCGTGCAGGCCGCCGACGGGGACTACAACCAGTCGGAGGACCTGGTCGCCGAGGCGGACGAGCGGCGGGTGCTCGACCGTGTGTGGATCACCAAGGCCGTACGCGCGAAGGAGGTCGGCGGGATCTGCGCGCCGCCGCCCGTGCCGCGGCCCGAGATCGCCGCGATCCTTTCGGCGCCGCTGCCCGAGTCCTCGCTCTCACAGGCCCCCGAGCGGACCTCCGAGGACAGCGAGCACGCCCCGGCGGCCGCCTCCGAGAACGGCACGCAGGAGCGGGTGCCGGCGCCGAAGGGGGTGCCGACGCCCAAGGACCTCGCCGCGCTGCGGGCGCCCGGTGCCCAGCCCGCCCAGCACCCCGCGAGCGCGACCCTGCGCTGGTCCTCCGACAAGGGCTGGGTCGACCGGCCCGGCGGGGCCGCCGAGCCGCCCGAGGTCGCCTCCATGCCGACGCTCGCGCAGCTGACCACGGCGGAGCAGCGGTGGGCCGACCGTGAGGAGGACATCACCACGGTCGGCGGCGACCCGTTCGAGGTGGGGCAGGTCTTCGCGCGCCGGTGGATGGAGCGGCTCGGGGACCAGGCGCATCTGCAGCGGCTGTCCGGGATGTACCCGCGGGTGCCGCACCGGATCGACGGGGAGCTGCTCAGATACGCGGCCCGGTTCGGGCTGCTCGCGCACAAGGACGACCAGATCGACGAGCACGACCGCTATGCGATCCGCGCCGGGTTCTGGCGGGAGATCGATGTGCGGACGGCTGCGGAGCACGCCCCCGCCGGGGAGTGAAGGGCACATATCGCGCCCCAAGGACGAGCAAAGCTCCCCGACCCCGTAGTCTCGTCCTTTGTGAGTACGCGCGCTGCACCGGCACTTCGACACAGTGGGGACGTCGTGTGTGCGGTGCGCGGACTGACCAAGACCTATCCCGCGGTGCGCGGGCGGCGCGGGACGCCGGCGACGCCCGAGGTGCGGGCCACCGACGACGTACGGCTGGACATCCGCCGGGGTGAGATCTTCGGGCTGCTCGGGCCGAACGGCGCCGGGAAGACCACGCTCGTACGGCAGCTCACCGGACTGATGCGGCCCGACCACGGCAGCGTCGAGATCCTCGGGCACGACATCGTGCGCCACCCGGACCGGGCCTCGCGGATCCTCGCCTACCTCGGTCAGGAGTCCACCGCCCTGGACGAACTCACCGTCTCCCTGGCCGCCGAGACCACCGGTCGGCTGCGCGGCCTGGAGGCCAGGAAGGCACGGGCGGAGCGGGACGCCGTACTCGACGAGCTGGGGCTCACGCCGATCGCCGGACGGCCGCTGAAGAAGCTGTCCGGCGGGCAGCGGCGCCTGGCGTGCTTCGCGTCGGCGCTCGTCGGGGAGCGGCCGCTGCTCGTGCTCGACGAGCCGACCACCGCGATGGACCCCGTGGCACGGCGCGCGGTGTGGTCCGCCGTGGACCGGCGGCGGGCCGAGCGGGGGACCACCGTCCTTCTCGTCACCCACAACGTCATCGAGGCGGAGACGGTCCTGGACCGCGTCGCCGTCCTCGACCAGGGCCGTGTGATCGCCTGCGACACGCCTTCCGGGCTCAAGGAACAGGTCGCCGGAGAGGTCCGCGTCGACCTCGTGTGGCGCGAGGCGGCCCCGCTGCACGTCCCCGAGGTCGCCGCGCTCCAGGACCGGGCCGTGGCCGCCGGGCGCCGCTGGACGCTGCGGCTCGCTCCGGAGGAGGCCCGCGCGGTCGTCGCCACCGTCACCGGCGGGGCCGCTTTCGCCGCGCTGGACGACTTCACGCTCGCCACGCCCAGCCTGGAGGACGTCTACCTCGCGCTGGGCGGGGCCGCGCAGCAGGGACTGGTGAAGGCTTGAGCACGTTGAGTACGCGGACGGCCGTGTCCGTACGTCACAGGGCGACCGCCGGAGCGAAGAGGAGCAGAGCCACATGAGTGTCGTACCCGCCGGGGTTCTGCCGGGCGGTGCCCTGGCCGCCGAGGAGACGGACCGGGACGCGGCCGCGGAGCTCGGGCCGCGCGCGCGGCTGTGGCCGTCGCTGGCGGCCGTGTACCGGGCCCAGCTGTCCCGCGCGCGGGTCGCGCGCATCCCGCTGCTGTTCGTGGCGACCTTCCAGTCGATCGGGATCATGATCCTGATGCGGGGGGTCGTGGACGGCGGGGGCGAGGCCCGGTCCGTGGTCGCCGGGGCGTCCGTGCTGGTCGTGGCCTTCGTCGCGCTCAATCTGCTCGCCCAGTACTTCGGGCAGCTGCGGGCGAGCGGCGGGCTCGACCACTACGCCACCCTGCCGGTGCCGCCCGCCGCCGTGGTGCTCGGCGCCGCGGGCGCGTACGCCTCGTTCACCGTGCCGGGAACCGTCGTGACCGCGGTCTTCGGGTGTGTGCTGTTCGGGCTGCCGCTGGCGCACCTGTGGGTCCTGCTGGCGGTGATTCCGCTGGCGGGCGCCGCTCTGGCGGGCCTCGGCGCCGCCCTCGGGCTGCTCGCGCCCCGGCCTGAACTGGCCACCCTGCTCGGTCAGCTCGGGATGTCCGCCGCACTGCTGCTCGGGGTGCTGCCCGCCGACCGGATGCCCGAGGCGGTGCGGTTCGCCCGGGATCTGCTGCCGTCGACCTACGGCGTCGAAGCGTTCGCCCGGACCTTCGGGCCGCATCCCGACTGGGCCTTCGTACTCGGCGACCTCGCCGTGTGCGGGTGCGTGGGCGTGGTCTCGCTGGCCGTCGCCACCTGGGCCTATCGTCGGGCGGCCGTCCGGTGACGCGCCGCACAGGCGGGCCTGGCACGATGTCAGGGTGACCGCTCCGTTGACGCCTCCTCCGCCGCCGCACGAACCGTCCCCGCACGAACCGTCCCCGCACGATGCGTGGCAGGCCCCTGAAGCCGGGTACGCGGCCCCTGCCCAAGCCCCGTACGGGCAGGGCGGGCCCGGGATGAAGACCGAACTGATCGAAGGCGCAGTGATCATGGTCGCCGTGGCGCTCGGCGGAGTGCTGCTCGGGGTGCTGTGGTGGTGGCTGGCGCCGCATGTGCCGCTGGTCGGGGATGTGGACTCGCAGGGGAACTGGGTCGTCTATCTCAAGGACACCGAGGGGGAGCAGGCGGTGGGAGTGGACGGGACGCTCACTCTGCTGGCTCTGGCCTTCGGTTTCGTGAGCGCGCTCGTCGTGTTCCTGTGGCGGCGGCGGGGTGGGGTGCCGCTGGTCGTGGGGCTGGCCGTCGGGGGACTGCTGGGGTCCTTGCTCGCGTGGCGGGTGGGGACATGGCTCGGGCCCACGTCAGATGTGCTCGCCCACGCCAAGGCCGTGGGCAAGGGAGTCACCTTCTCCGCCCCGCTGAAGCTGGGGGCGAAGGGCGCGTTGCTCGCCTGGTCGTTGGCCGGGCTTGTCGTGCATCTGGGGCTCACGGCGTTGTTCGGGCCTCGGGATCCTGAGCCGGTGTACGGGCAGGCGGTGCCGAAGGACGGGTACGGGGCACCTGCGCAGTAGGGCTCCGACAGGGACCTCGTACCCCGGACACCTCGACGGACTTCAGTCACGTGGGCCGCGGGTGCCCCGCTACGCCGGGCGCCTGCCATGGTTGGAGCGGCCCTTCTTCATGCGCCACTTGCGCTTGCGTGTTTTCTTCGACATGCCCCTTCTGCTTAGTCCAGGAAGGGGCCCGCGTCGAGGGGTCACGCGCGGGCGATGGGCGCGAGGACCGCGTTCGTGAGATCGGCCAGGTCCTTCGGCGCGAGTTCCACCTCCAGGCCCCGGCGGCCGGCCGAGACGCAGATCGTGTCGTGGGTGGAGGCGGAGGCGTCGAGGACCGTGGGGAGTTTCTTGCGCTGGCCCAGGGGGGAGATGCCGCCCCGGACATAGCCCGTGGTGCGTTCCGCCAGGGTCGGGTCCGCCATGGCCGCGCGTTTGCCGCCCGCTGCCGTCGCCAGGGCCTTCAGGTCCAGGGAGCCCGCCACCGGGACCACCGCCACGGTGAGGGTGCCGTCCACGTCCGCCACCAAGGTCTTGAAGACGCGGTCCGGGGAGACCCCCATCGCCTCGGCCGCCTCCTCGCCGTAGGAGGGGTGGGAGGGGTCGTGGTCGTAGGCGTGCACCGTGAAGGGCACGCCCGCCGACGTCAGAGCCACCGTCGCCGGGGTGCCCCCCGGCTGTTGCTTCTTCGACTTCTTCGCCATCTGACGGGTTCCGGCCTCAGTTCAGACTCGTCGGGCCGAGCGTCAGGTCCGACGCCGGCAACGACGGAAGATTACGGATGATCGCCGTCTCCGCGCGCAGGAGTTTCAGTTCGTCGCGGAGACGGGACGCGGTGTCGGGGGCCTGGAGCAGGCGCTGCTTGGTGGGGGTGTCCAGCACCATCGCGGCCGCCACCAGGTACGAGACCACCGACGGTTCGTCGGGGAGGTCCGCACCCGACGACAGGGATCGCTCCCTGGCTCCCGCCAGGCGCTTCTGATACTGGCGGAAGGCCCGCAGGACACCTTCTGCCAGCGGCCCGGACTCGTCGCCCGCCTCCTCCGGCAGTTCCTCCAGCTCGGCCGTCAGATACGGGCCCGAGGCGTCGACGGACAGGAGCCGGACCCGGGTCGTCCCCGTCGCCAGCACCTCGAACGTGCCGTCCGCCCGCTCCCGTACCGTCGCCGCGTCCGCCACACAGCCGACCGCGTGGAACGCCTTGACCGGGTCGTCACCGAAGCCGGCCGCGGGGCCGCCGTCGGGCACGGCCGTGCGGTCCGGCAGGCCGGTGGCGCTGGGTGCCACCTCGTGGCCGTCGCGGATCGCCACGACGGCGAACCGGCGCGGTTCCTCCTCGGGGGTCTTCAGCAGTTCGCGCATCATGGCGCGATAGCGCTCCTCGAAGACGTTGAGAGGAAGCACGAGCCCCGGGAACAGCACGGAGTTCAGGGGGAAGAGCGGGAGCCGCACGGTGGTCACGGCGCCAAAGCCTAATGGCCCCAGGAGCGGACACGTCCCCCGTGCCCACTTCGTGGATGGATCAAGGCGTGCCGCCGGACCTCCTCACGGACCTCGAGGAAGCGGCCCAGCGGGTCCTCCGACTCCCGGCTCCACGGGAACGAGGTCGCGTACGGGCCGAGCATGCGCAGCTGCTCCAGGGCGTCCGGCCAGCGGCCGAGGCGCACCAGGACGTACACCAGCTTGTTGCGGATCTCGGCCGGCCAGGGGTCGGCCGGCGCGAACGTGGCGGACAGCTCGATGGCCCGGTCGGCCGCCGCGTCCAGCCGCTCACGAGGCACCACGTCGGAGCCGGCCTCGGTCAGACACGCGAGGGCCGCCCGCGCGGGCAGCGCCTGGATGAGAGAGCCGGGCGGGGCGTCCTGCGCGGCCCGGTCGGCGAAGTCGAAGCACTCGCGGTACGAGCCACGCCAGGAGGCCGCCAGATAGCGCAGGGCGGCGACATGGCAGCCGTAGTGCAGCGGGGCGCGCCGGAGGGCCGCCTCCCACAGCTCACCGAAGTAGGTGTGCCCGGCCTGCGAGCCGCGTGCGTGGTCCAGTGCGATCCGCCACGGCACCGGGTCGCGGTCCTCGCCGCGCGCCGCGGCCGTGATCAGCGGGCTCACCTCGCGCAGCAGCTCCGCCCGGGCCGGTGAGTCCCACACCCGGTCCACGGCGAGCTGGGCGCCGAGCAGCAGCTGGTCCGGCTCGTGGGGAGCCTCGGCGCGCCAGGTGTCGTACCACTCGGGGCGCGAGCGGGCGAAGGCGGAGAGCCGCCGTACGTACCGGTCGCGCAGCTCCCAGGCGGCGTCCTCGCGGGTCGCGCGGAGCAGCTCGGCCGCGCGCCCGTACGTGCCCTGTCCGGCGGCGACCAGCGCGGGCCCGAGCCGGTCGTCGGGCGCGTCGAGCAGTACCTCGTCGTCGGCGGGCAGACCGCCGGTGAGGTACGGGGGCACCCGTGACGCGCGGATGAAGGGGGGCAGCAGAGCCATGGTGTCGACCATTGAAAGTCGGCAGGCCGAGGCTGCGCCAGTGCGAACGTGCAATTCGTGGAAAGTTGTACGCCGCAGGGTCAAGGGACGTTAAAAAGGTGAACGTTGAACAACACTCTGACCAGCGGTCTCACCAGTCCCTCCCGGTGTCCTGCCGATTTCTTCACACCGCTCGTCAGTTCCGCCGCAGCAGTCGCGTGGCCCCCGCCGCCACCGCCGTCGCCAGGACCCAGCCGAGGAGGATCATCGCCGTGGCCAGCCACTGCCAGCCGCCGCGCAGCTGCCAGAAACCGACCTGCCCCAGGTCGATCACCGGGAGCAGCAGGTCGAGGGCGAAGAGGGCGGGACTCCAGACCGGATGGTCGCCGCCCTTGAGCGGCGGATGGCTCGCGTGTGCGAACGCCAGGGAGCCCGCCGCCCACAGCACCGCCATCCATACCGCGGCCCGGCCGGGCCGGTACCCGTAGGCGACCGTCCAGTCCTGTACGTATCCCCACAGCTTGGCGGCCGGCGGCAGGCTCTCGCGGCGCCGGCGCTGCTTGGCGAGCAGCACCTCTCGCGCGTCCTCGTCCTCGCCGCCGGCCCGCAGCACGGCGGCGAGCCGCTCGTACGGCTCCGGGTTGTACTCGGCGGTCGCGGCCGCCACCCACTCCAGCCGCTCGGCCAGGGGGAAGGGGCCGTGCGGCACGAGGTTCTCGTAGGCGAAGCCGCCCATGTGCAGATTGCCGGGCCCCGGCCAGGCGCTCGCCCGGTCCACGAGGTTGCCGACCCGCGCGCCCGACAGCACCACCTTGCCGCGCTGCGGCTTCTCGCCGAGGAAGCGCAGCTCGGGCGCCTGGATGCGGCGCAGCGACAGCTCCTGCTCGTCGGTGAAGACGAAGCGGGCCCGCTCCAGGTCCACGGCGTCCCCGAACCGCCCGTCGTCCAGCCGTACACCGCCCTGGCACTCGAAGCGCTGGATGCGCGTCCCGCGCGCGGGAGTCGCCCCGCTCAGCATGGCGGCGCCGACGCCCGCCGGCGTCAGGTACAGCGTGCGCTCGACGGTCAGCTGGGGGGCGTTCAGCGCGAGCCGGGTGTACGGGTTGTTCAGCCGGGCGCCGCGCAGGCTCAGCGACACGCCGATCGTCGCGCTGCGCAGGCTCAGCTCGCCGTGCGACTCGAGGAGTTCGACCTGGAGGTCCTGGCCCACGGTCATGCCGTCGGCGGCGATCGAGCGGCCGCTGCGGTCGCGGTAGACGATGGCCTGGTTCATCAGCAGGTCCGTGCCGATGTGCGCGTCGGTCAGCCGTACCCCGTTGTGGAAGCGGCAGCGCGGCAGATGCAGATCGCCCTCCGTGTGCACCCGAGCGGCCTCCAGGCGCGGCACCGAGCAGTCCACGAACCGCGCGGTGGTGAAGTGGGCCTCCGGCAGCAGGATCTCCCGCTCGAAACGGCAGCCCTTCATCTCCAGGTACGGCTCCACCGTGCCGCCCGCGAGGTCCAGGGTGCCGCTGATCTGCACGCCGGTGAGCTTCAGGGACGACACCCGGCCCGCGAGCGCGGGCGGACCGTCCAGGAGCAGCCAGCACACGATCCGCGCGCGTACCGTCCGGTCGGGGCCCCAGGGGTGCCCGCCGTGCGGATCGTCGACGACGGTGTCGCCGCTGCTCAGGTCGTACACGGTGCCGTTGCGGAAGGCCTGCCACATGCCGGCCTCGGCGGCGGTCAGATCGTCCGGCAGGTCTCCGTCGCGGATGCCGGCCCCCTCGGTCACGTCTCTTCCATCCCCCTCATCTACTCGCGGGTTTCGTACAACCGTTCATGCCCGCTGAGTGACGTACGGAACACTAGACGTGAAGGCGATCTTCCGGGTTCCGCCGGGGGTGCGTATCAGCCACTGGAATGCGCGGACGGGCCGTGACGGCGGTCTGAGAGAATTGACCACGTGATCTCCCGAATCGATCTGCGCGGCGACGCCCTCCCCGAGGGCCCGGCCCTGCGCGACCTGCTGCCCCGAGCCGACTTCGACGTCTCGGCCGCCCTGGAGAAGGTGCGTCCGATCTGCGAGGCCGTGCATCATCGGGGTGACGCGGCGCTGATCGACTTCGCCGAGAAGTTCGACGGGGTGCGGCTGGAGCGGGTGCGGGTGCCCGCGGAGGCTCTCACGCGCGCGTTGGAGGAGCTCGACCCGGCCGTGCGGGCGGCCCTTGAGGAGTCCATCCGCCGCGCCCGGCTCGTCCACCGCGAACAGCGCCGTACGAACCACACGACCCAGGTCGTGCCCGGCGGCAGCGTGACCGAGAAGTGGGTACCGGTCGACCGGGTCGGGCTGTACGCGCCCGGCGGCCGGTCGGTCTACCCGTCCTCCGTGATCATGAACGTGGTGCCCGCGCAGGAGGCGGGAGTCGAGTCCGTCGCGCTCGCCTCGCCCGCCCAGGCCGAGTTCGGCGGCCTCCCGCATCCGACGATCCTCGCCGCGTGCGCGCTGCTCGGCGTCGACGAGGTCTACGCCGCCGGTGGCGCGACCGCCGTCGCGATGTTCGCGTACGGCACCGAGTCCTGCCCGCCGGCCAACATGGTCACCGGCCCCGGCAACATCTGGGTCGCCGCCGCCAAGCGCTACTTCACCGGCAGGATCGGCATCGACGCCGAGGCGGGCCCGACCGAGATCGCCGTCCTGGCGGACTCCTCCGCCGACCCGGTGCACGTGGCGTCGGACCTGATCAGCCAGGCCGAGCACGACCCGCTGGCCGCGGCCGTCCTGGTCACCGACTCCGTCGAACTCGCGGACGCCGTCGAGAAGGAGCTGGAGCCGCAGGTCGCGGCCACCAGGCACATCGATGACCGGATCGTGCCCGCCCTGAAGGGCAGGCAGTCCGCGATCGTCCTCGTCGACGGCATCGAGGAGGGCCTCAGGGTCGTCGACGCGTACGGCGCCGAGCACCTGGAGATCCAGACGGCCGACGCCGCCGCGGTGGCCGACCGGGTGCGCAACGCCGGTGCGATCTTCGTCGGCCCCTGGGCCCCCGTGTCCCTCGGTGACTACGCCGCGGGGTCCAACCACGTGCTGCCGACCGGCGGCTGCGCCTGCCACTCCTCGGGCCTGTCCGTCCAGTCCTTCCTGCGTGGCATCCACATCGTCGACTACACGAAGGACGCGCTCGCGGACGTGGCGCACCACGTGGTGACCCTGGCGGAGGCGGAGGACCTGCCGGCCCACGGGGCGGCGATCAAGGCACGGTTCGACTGGAAGGTTCCCGAGAGCAAGTGACCGGCATCGACGATCTTCCCGTACGGGACGAGCTGCGCGGCAAGTCCCCCTACGGCGCGCCCCAGTTGGACGTCCCCGTACGGCTGAACACCAACGAGAACCCCTACCCGCTGCCCGAGCCGCTGGTCGAGCGCATCGCCGAGCGCGTCCGCGAGGCCGCCCGCGACCTCAACCGCTACCCGGACCGGAACGCGGTCGAGCTGCGCACCCAGCTCGCCAAGTACCTCACCGACACCTCTGGGCACGAGGTCGGCCTCGCCAACGTCTGGGCGGCCAACGGCTCCAACGAGGTCATCCAGCAGCTGCTGCAGACCTTCGGCGGACCGGGCCGCACGGCGATCGGCTTCGAGCCGTCGTACTCGATGCACGCGCTCATCGCGCGCGGCACCGGCACCGGCTGGATCTCGGGCCCCAGAAACGACGACTTCACCATCGACGTCGAGGTGGCCGCGCAGGCGATCGCCTCGCGGAAGCCGGACGTCGTCTTCATCACCACCCCCAACAACCCCACCGGCAACGCCGTCCCGCCCGAGACGGTCCTCGCGCTGTACGAGGCCGCGCAGGCGGCGAAGCCCTCCATGGTCGTGGTCGACGAGGCGTACATCGAGTTCAGCCACGGCGACTCGCTGCTGCCGCTCATCGAGGGACGCCCGAACCTCGTCGTCTCGCGGACGATGTCGAAGGCGTTCGGTGCGGCCGGCCTGCGCCTCGGCTACCTCGCCGCGCACCCGGCGGTCGTGGACGCCGTCCAGCTCGTACGGCTGCCCTACCACCTGTCGGCCGTCACCCAGGCCACCGCGCTGGCCGCCCTGGAGCACACCGGCACGCTGCTCAAGTACGTCGAGCAGCTCAAGGCCGAGCGGGACCGGCTGGTGAGCGAGCTGCGCGCGATCGGCTTCGAGGTCGTGGAGTCGGACGCGAACTTCGTGCAGTTCGGCGTCTTCGAGGACTCCCACACGGCCTGGCAGAAGATCCTCGACCAGGGTGTCCTGGTCCGGGACAACGGCATCCCGGGGTGGCTTCGGGTCAGCGCCGGAACCCCGCAGGAGAACGACGCGTTCCTCGACGCGGTACGTGAACTGAAGAAGGAGCAGAGCACATGACTCGCGAGGTCCGCATTGGAAGAGTCGAGCGGGTCACCAAGGAGACCTCGGTGCTCGTCGAGATCGATCTCGACGGGACCGGCAAGGTCGAGGTGTCGACGGGCGTCGGCTTCTACGACCACATGCTCGACCAGCTCGGCCGGCACGGTCTGTTCGACCTGACCGTGAAGACCGAGGGCGATCTGCACATCGACGCGCACCACACCATCGAGGACACCGCCCTCGCGCTCGGCGCCGCCTTCAAGCAGGCGCTCGGCGACAAGGTGGGGATCTATCGATTCGGGAACTGCACGGTTCCCCTGGACGAGTCGCTCGCCCAGGTCACCGTCGACCTCTCCGGCCGCCCCTACCTCGTGCACACCGAGCCCGAGAACATGGCGCCGATGATCGGCGAGTACGACACCACGATGACCCGCCACATCCTGGAGTCCTTCGTGGCCCAGGCGCAGATCGCCCTGCACGTGCACGTGCCCTACGGGCGCAACGCCCACCACATCGTGGAATGCCAGTTCAAGGCGCTGGCCCGGGCCCTGCGCTACGCCTCCGAGCGCGACCCGCGCGCGGCGGGCATCCTCCCCTCCACGAAGGGCGCGCTGTGACCGGCCTCTCGACCCTCCTGATCGTCGTCGGCCTCTTCCTGGCCGGCGGCATCTACTCCTTCGTCAAGCAGCAGATGCCCAAGGGTCTGATCGTGCTGCTCTCCATCGCCGCCGGGATGTGTCTCGTCGCCGGTGTCATGAGGCTGGAGGTGTGGAATTGAGCGGCTCCAGGCGAGTAGTCGTCTTCGACTACGGCTTCGGCAACGTGAGGTCCGCCGAGCGCGCTCTCGCGCGCGCGGGCGCCGATGTCGAGATCACGCGTGACTACGACAAGGCCATGAACGCCGACGGCCTGCTGGTGCCGGGCGTCGGCGCCTTCGCCGCCTGCATGAAGGGCCTGCACGAGGCTCGCGGCGACTGGATCATCGACCGCCGGCTGTCCGGCGGGCGCCCGGTCATGGGCATCTGCGTGGGCATGCAGATCCTCTTCGCGCGCGGCATCGAGCACGGCGTGGAGACCGAGGGCCTCGACGAATGGCCCGGCTCGGTCGAGCCGCTGAAGGCCGACATCGTGCCCCACATGGGCTGGAACACCGTCGACGCCCCTGCCGGCTCCCAGCTCTTCGCCGGCCTGGACGCCGACGCCCGCTTCTACTTCGTGCACTCCTACGCCGTCCACGACTGGTCGCTGGAGACGCACAACACGGCGATGACCGCGCCCAAGGTCACCTGGTCGACCCACGGCGAGCCCTTCGTGGCCGCCGTGGAGAACGGTGCCCTGTGGGCCACCCAGTTCCACCCCGAGAAGTCCGGCGACGCCGGTGCGCAGCTGCTGAACAACTGGATCGGAACCCTCTGATGCCCTCGAACCCCTCACGGCTCGAACTCCTGCCCGCCGTCGACGTCCGCGACGGCCAGGCGGTCCGGCTCGTGCACGGCGAGTCCGGCACGGAGACCTCGTACGGCTCCCCCCTGGAAGCCGCCCTGTCCTGGCAGCGGGCGGGCGCCGAGTGGCTGCACCTGGTCGACCTGGACGCGGCGTTCGGCACCGGCGACAACCGCGAGCTGGTCCGCCAGGTCACCGAGGCGATGGACATCAAGGTGGAGCTGTCCGGCGGCATCCGCGACGACGCCTCGCTGGCCGCCGCGCTCGCCACCGGCTGCACCCGGGTGAATCTCGGCACCGCCGCCCTGGAGAGCCCGGAGTGGGTCGCCAAGGTCATCGCCGAGCACGGCGACAAGATCGCGGTGGGCCTGGACGTGCGCGGTACGACCCTGAAGGGCCGCGGCTGGACCAGCGAGGGCGGCGACCTCTACGAGGCGCTGGAGCGGCTCGACAAGGAGGGCTGCGCCCGATACGTCGTCACCGACATCGCCAAGGACGGCACGCTCCAGGGCCCCAACCTGGAGCTGCTGAAGAACGTCTGCGCGGCGACCGACCGCCCGGTGGTGGCCTCGGGCGGCGTGTCCTCCCTCGACGACCTGCGGGCCATCGCCGAGCTGGTGCCCCTCGGTGTCGAGGGCTCCATCGTCGGGAAGGCGCTGTACGCGAAGGCGTTCACCCTGGAAGAGGCCTTGGAGGCGGTGGCTCAGTGAGCGATCTGCGACGCGTCACGACCGGTGCGCCCTGGGAGGACACCTTCGGGTACTCCCGCGCGGTGGAACTCCCGAACGGCCTGGTGCTGGTCTCCGGCTGCACCTCGGTGGTGGACGGCGAGATCGTCGCGGGCGATCCGTACGAGCAGACGGTCAACTCCTTCAACGTCGCCCTCGCGGCGCTGAAGGAGTTGGGGCTCGGCCGGGACGACGTGGTGCGCACGCGCCTGTACATCACCCACGCCCGGGACGTCGAGGAGGTCGGACGCGCTCACAAGGAGCTGTTCGACACCGTCCGGCCCGCCGCGTCCATGATCATCGTCTCCGGCTTCGTGGACCCCAGCCTGGTCGTCGAGGTCGAGGTGGAGGCGTTCCGAGGAGCCCCCGCATGACCCTCGCCGTACGAGTCATCCCCTGCCTGGACGTCGACAACGGCCGGGTCGTCAAGGGCGTCAACTTCCAGAACCTGCGCGACGCGGGCGACCCCGTCGAGATGGCCAAGGTGTACGACGCCGAGGGCGCCGACGAGCTGACGTTCCTGGACATCACCGCGTCCTCCGGCAACCGCGAGACGACCTACGACGTGGTGCGCCGCACCGCCGAGCAGGTCTTCATCCCGCTCACGGTCGGCGGCGGGGTCCGCACGGCCGAGGACGTGGACAAGCTGCTGCGGGCCGGCGCGGACAAGGTGGGCGTGAACACCGCGGCCATCGCCCGCCCCGACCTGATCCGCGAGATCGCCGAGCGGTTCGGCCGGCAGGTGCTGGTGCTGTCGGTGGACGCGCGCCGCACTTCTGAAGGCTCCTTCGAGGTGACCACGCACGGCGGCCGCAAGGGCACCGGCATCGACGCCGTCGAGTGGGCGCACCGGGCCGCCGAGCTGGGCGCCGGTGAGATCCTGCTCAACTCGATGGACGCGGACGGCACCAAGGACGGCTACGACCTGGAGATGATCGAGGCCGTCCGTAAACACGTGACCGTCCCGCTGATCGCCTCCGGCGGCGCGGGCAGGCTGGAGCACTTCCCCCCGGCCATCGGCGCGGGCGCGGACGCGGTACTGGCGGCCTCGGTGTTCCACTTCGGCGATCTGCGCATCGGCGAGGTGAAGCAGACGCTGCGAGGGGCGGGGCACCCGGTGCGGTAGCCGGCGACCGAGCCCCCGTCACCCGGTGACCGGGGCTCGTGCACCGGCCCGGGACCCCTCAGATCCCGAGTTCCTTCGCCTCGTGCAGCTTGGCGATCGCCTCCTTGTCGCCGTCCAGCTCCACCTTGGCCGCGCTCTGCCGCCCGTACAGGAACAGCAGCAGTTCCGAGGGCTCGCCGGTCACCGTCACGACCGGGGTGCCGCGGTGCGCGACCGCCGTCTGGCCGTCCGGGCGGCGCAGCACCAGACCGGTGGGGACACCGCGGCCCATCAGCCGGGCGGTGCGCTCCAGACGGGACCACAGGGTGTCCTGGAAGACCGGGTCCAGCTCGCGCGGCGTCCAGTCGGGGCGGGCTCGCCGGACGTCCTCCGTGTGGACGTAGAACTCCACCGTGTTCGACAGCTCCTCGACCTGCTTGAGCTGGAACGGCGAGAAGCGCGGCGGACCCGTACGAATGAGCTGGATCAGCTCCGCGTAGGGCTTCTCGGAGAACTCGGCCATCACCCGGTCCAGGCGGGACGCGAGCTGCTTGATCAGCAGACCGCCGGCGGCGTCGGGACGGCGCTCTCGCACCACCACGTGCGCCGCGAGATCGCGGGTGAGCCAGCCCTCGCAGAGGGTGGGGGCCTCCGGGCCCTCCGCCTCCAACAGGTCGGCGAGGAGAAGTCGTTCACGCTTGGCGAAAGTCGACATGCAGTCAGCCTACGGCCGCCCGGCAAGTCCGCCCAGTGGACACCCCACCCGGCTTCCCCGGGTCCGCCCAGTGGACACCGGCCCGGTTCTGTCAGTGGCGCGCGGCACAATGGCACCCATGACCAGCACGCCCCCGCCCGCCCGTCACCCGGCCACCGCCCCTCATCGAGGCGCTTCGCGCCACAGTGCTCCATCCAGTCGCCTCGCCCCCGAGATCGCCGCGCGCCTCAAGCGCAGCGACGACGGACTCGTCCCCGCCATCGCCCAGCAGTACGACACCGGTGAGGTGCTCATGCTCGGCTGGATGGACGACGAGGCGCTGCACCGCACGCTGACCACCGGCCGCTGCACCTACTGGTCGCGCAGCCGCCGGGAGTACTGGGTCAAGGGCGACACTTCCGGGCACTTCCAGTGGGTCAAGTCCGTCGCCCTGGACTGTGACGCCGACACCGTGCTGGTCAAGGTGGACCAGGTCGGCGCCGCCTGCCACACCGGCGCGCGGACCTGTTTCGACGAGGACGTACTCCTCAAGGACGGCGCTGATTCCGGTGCCGCCGCCTCGGATCAGTAAGGTCAGCCGCCATGGACATCGAGGCCTTCCGCAAGCTGGCCACCGACCGCCGTGTCATCCCCGTCACGCGCAAGCTCCTGGCCGACGGCGACACCCCGGTCGCCCTCTACCGCAAACTCGCCGCCGAGCGCCCCGGCACCTTCCTGCTGGAGTCCGCGGAGAACGGCCGCTCGTGGTCCCGCTACTCCTTCGTGGGCGTGCGCTCGGCCGCGGCCCTGACCGCGCGTGACGGACAGGCGCACTGGCTCGGCACCCCACCGGTCGGCGTCCCCGTCGACGGCGACCCGCTGGCCGCCCTGCGCGCCACCGTCGAGGCCCTGCACACCCCGCACCAGGAAGGCCTGCCGCCCTTCACCGGCGGCATGGTCGGCTATCTCGGCTACGACATCGTCCGCCGCCTGGAGAAGATCGGACCGGGGGAGCGGGACGACCTCAACCTGCCTGAGCTGACCATGCTGCTCACCAGCGACCTCGCCGTCATGGACCACTGGGAGGGCTCGGTCCTGCTGATCGCCAACGCGATCAACCACAACGACCTCGACACCGGCGTCGACGAGGCCTACGCGGACGCGGTGGCCCGCCTGGACGCCATGGAGGCGGACCTGTCCCGCGCGGTGGCCCAGCCCCCGGCGGTCCTGCCGCCCTCCGAGCTGCCCGAGTACACCGCGCTCTGGGGCGGCCCCGACTTCCAGGAGGCCGTCGAGGACATCAAGGAGCGCATCCGGGCCGGGGAGGCCTTCCAGGTCGTCCCCTCCCAGCGCTTCGAGACGCCGTGCACGGCAAGCGCGTTGGACGTCTACCGGGTCCTGCGGGCCACGAACCCCTCCCCGTACATGTACCTGTTCCGCTTCGACGGCTTCGACGTCGTGGGCTCGTCCCCCGAGGCCCTGGTCAAGGTCGAGGACGGGCACGCGATGGTGCACCCCATCGCCGGCACCCGGTGGCGCGGGGCGACCCCGCAGGAGGACCAGGCCCTCGCCGACGAGCTCCTCGCCGACCCGAAGGAGCGCGCCGAGCACCTCATGCTGGTGGACCTCGGCCGCAACGACCTGGGGCGGGTCTGCGAACCCGGCTCGGTCGAGGTCGTCGACTTCATGTCCGTCGAGCGCTACTCCCACGTGATGCACATCGTCTCCACGGTCACCGGCAAGGTCGCGCCGGACCGCACCGCCTTCGACGTCCTGACCGCCTGCTTCCCCGCGGGCACCCTCTCCGGCGCCCCCAAGCCGCGCGCGATGCAGATCATCGACGAACTGGAGCCGTCCCGGCGCGGGTTGTACGGCGGCTGCGTCGGCTACCTCGACTTCGCGGGCGACTCCGACACCGCGATCGCCATCCGTACGGCCCTCCTCCGCGACGGCACGGCCTACGTCCAGGCCGGCGCCGGCATCGTCGCCGACTCCGACCCGGTCGCCGAGGACGCCGAGTGCCGCAACAAGGCCGCGGCAGTCCTGCGGGCGGTCCACACGGCGAACCGGCTCGGCAAGTAGGGGCCTTCGGCGCCGAATGAGGCGCTTCTCACGGAACCCCGGGTCACCGTTCGCCCGGGGTTCGGGTGATAGTGGGGTAGTGACTGCTGTACCGCACCCCCGTTCCGAAGCCGCCGGACCCGCCAGGGCCGGACGTCTGAGTCTCGCCGTCGCCCTGCTGTGCGGCGCGCTCGGCGCCGCCGTGGCGCTGCTGGCCACCCGTCAGCAGTGGGCCGAGGGCACCGCGACCGTGGCCGGCGGCGCCTTTCCCCTGACCGCCAAGGGCAGCGACGTCACCAGCGTCCCCGCCGCCCTGGCCATAGTCGGCCTCGCCGCGCTCGTCGCCGTCTTCGCCGTCCGCAAGGCGGGGCGTTTCCTGGTCGCCGCGCTGCTCGCGCTCTCCGGCGCGGGAATCGTCACCGCGGCACTGGTCGGGGCGAGCGATTCGTCCGCGCTGGACGAGCAGGCGGCCAAGGCCTCCGGCGACACCTCGGCGACCGTCGCTTCCCTCTCGCACACCGCCTGGCCGTATGTCGCCCTGGTGGGCGGTGCGCTGATCCTTCTGGCCGGGCTGCTCGCTCTGCGGTACGGGCGGTTGTGGCCCGCGATGTCGGGGCGGTACGAGCGGGACGGGGCGCCCCGGGTGCGGCGCAAGGCCGCTGTGGTGGATCCCGACCGGCCCGAGGACATCTGGAAGGCGCTCGATCGCGGGGAAGATCCCACGGGGGCGTAGCGGTCGGATCGTGGCCGTGGGCCGGTGCAGGCTGGTCGCGCCCACGCGGCGGAGCCGCACCTCGATGCAGCCCCGCGCCCCTGGGGGGTGCGTGCAGGTGCCCCCCGAGCACATCGCGCCCTCGCGTGCGGAACAATGGACCCCGAGCGTCCGGCTCAGTCACGTACTTCAGCACCTAGGAGCAAGCAATGGCGGGCAGCAGCCACGGTCACACCCCGGCCGCCTGGACCGGTGTCACAATCGCCTTCATCGGTTTCTGCGTCGCGGGCGCCTTCATGGTGATGGCCCAGCCGGCGGGCTTCTGGGCCGGTATGGCGATCGTGGTCATCGGCGGTGTCGTCGGCTGGATCATGAGCGCCATGGGGATGGGCATGCCCAAGGACGCCCACAAGCCGCTCGCCACCTCGCGGCCCGAGTCGGCGGACGCCAAGAGCTGACACACGGACCACGTGAAGGGGCGGCCCGGCGAAACTGCCGGGGCCGCCCCCACGCGTTCGGGGGGAGGGCGGGGGACAATGCCGGACGTGAACGCCGACACTCAGCGTGTGCTGTCCCGAACCGGTCTGCCGGGGCGCCTGGCCGTCCCGGGCGGAATCCTCGCGGCCGTCGCCGGGGCCTTCGCGTACGTGGGGACCGTGGACCCCAACCAGCCCGGCCACTACCCCGTCTGCCCGCTCTACCGGATCACCGGCCTGTACTGCCCCGGCTGCGGCGGCCTGCGCAGCGCGCACGCGTTCATCCACGGCGACTTCCTGGGCGCCCTCCAGGACAACGCGATGGCCGTGGTGGGCTATCTGGGCTTCGCCGTGCTGTGGACCGTCTGGGTGGTCCGGGCGGCGCGCGGACGGCCGCTGAACCCAGGTCTCGGGCCGGTGCACCTGTGGACGGCGGGGGCGTTGCTGCTGGTCTTCACGGTTGTCCGGAACCTGCCGTTCGGTGGCTGGCTGCATCCTTGATCACCGGCGAACGTCCAGGTAGTGGGACCGGTGTCAACCGGATGTGAGGCCTACGCCCTCCTGCGGATACCATCGCAGTGACCACTTGTTCTCATCGGTCGCTGGAACTGTCAACCGTCTGGAAGGGGGCCGCTCGCGTGAGTGTGCTCGACGAGATCATCGACGGAGTCCGTGCCGACCTCGCGGAACGGCAGGCGCGCGTCAGCCTCGACGAGCTCAAGGAGCGCGCGGCGAAGGCTCCCGCGGCCAAGGACGGGGTGGCCGCACTGCGCGGCGACGGCGTCAAGGTCATCTGCGAGGTCAAGCGCTCCAGCCCCTCGAAGGGCGCGCTGGCCGCGATCGCCGACCCGGCGGGCCTCGCCGCCGACTACGAGGCGGGCGGCGCGGCCGTCATCTCCGTCCTCACCGAACAGCGCCGCTTCGGCGGCTCCCTGGCCGACCTGGAGGCCGTCCGCGCGCGCGTGGACATCCCGGTCCTGCGCAAGGACTTCATCGTCACGTCGTACCAGCTGTGGGAGGCCCGGGCCTACGGCGCCGACCTCGCGCTGCTCATCGTCGCGGCCCTGGAGCAGCCCGCCCTGGAGTCCCTGATCGAGCGCGCCGAGTCCATCGGCCTCACCCCGCTCGTCGAGGTCCACGACGAGGACGAGGTCGAGCGCGCGGTGGACGCCGGAGCGAAGATCATCGGCGTCAACGCGCGTAACCTCAAGACCCTCGAGGTCGACCGCGGCACGTTCGAGCGCATCGCCCCCGAGATCCCCGCCCACCTGGTCAAGGTCGCCGAGTCCGGCGTCCGCGGCCCGCACGACCTGATCGCCTACGCCAACGCCGGCGCCGACGCGGTCCTGGTGGGCGAGTCCCTGGTCACCGGCAAGGACCCGAAGACGGCGGTCTCCGACCTGGTGGCGGCCGGCGAGCATCCGGCCCTCCGCCACGGGCGCGGCTGATCTTTCGCTAGGCTTCCCCCGATGACGCTCACGACGACGACCACGGACAGGTACGCCCGCCTCGCGCGCGGATGCCGCCCCCGTGGTTGCCGTGCGCCCGCGCGGCGCGTCCATGGTCGCCGGGTGCGGTACGTCATCGGAGACGAACCCGGACAAGTGAACGGCATGCGATGGCAGCGCCCCTTCGGGGGCGCGGGGAACTGCGCGACCAGCCACTGACGGCCTGCAGTCGACCAGCAACTTCCCGCCCCCACGGCGATTAGTGCACTCAACACACACTCACCGTGAGGTTCAGCCATGCCCAGCGAGTTCTTCATCCCCGACCCCGAGGGTCAGGTCCCCAGCGCCGAGGGCTACTTCGGCGCGTTCGGCGGCAAGTTCATCCCGGAGGCCCTCGTCGCCGCCGTGGACGAGGTCGCCGTCGAGTACGACAAGGCCAAGCACGACCCCGAGTTCGCCCGCGAGCTCGACGACCTGCTCGTGCACTACACGGGCCGCCCTTCAGCGCTCACCGAGGTGCCGAGGTTCGCCGAGCACGCCGGTGGCGCCACGGTCTTCCTGAAGCGGGAGGACCTCAACCACACCGGCTCCCACAAGATCAACAACGTCCTCGGTCAGGCCCTGCTCACCAAGCGCATGGGCAAGACCCGGGTGATCGCGGAGACCGGCGCCGGCCAGCACGGCGTCGCCACCGCCACCGCCTGCGCGCTCTTCGGCCTCGAGTGCACCATCTACATGGGCGAGATCGACACCCGGCGCCAGGCCCTCAACGTGGCCCGGATGCGCATGCTCGGCGCCGAGGTCATCGCCGTGAAGTCCGGCAGCCGCACGCTGAAGGACGCCATCAACGAGGCCTTCCGCGACTGGGTCGCCAACGTCGACCGCACGCACTACCTGTTCGGCACGGTCGCGGGACCGCACCCCTTCCCGGCCATGGTTCGCGACTTCCACCGGGTCATCGGTGTCGAGGCCCGCCGCCAGCTCCTGGAGCGGGCCGGCCGGCTCCCCGACGCGGCCATCGCCTGCGTCGGCGGCGGCTCGAACGCCATCGGCCTGTTCCACGCCTTCATCCCGGACACCGGCGTACGCCTCATCGGCTGCGAGCCCGCCGGGCACGGGGTGGAGACCGGCGAGCACGCGGCGACCCTCACCGCGGGCGAGCCCGGCATCCTGCACGGCTCCCGCTCCTACGTCCTCCAGAACGAGGAGGGCCAGATCACCGAGCCCTACTCCATCTCGGCCGGTCTGGACTACCCGGGCATCGGCCCCGAGCACTCCTACCTCAAGGACTCCGGACGCGGTGAGTACCGCGCGGTCACCGACGACGCGGCCATGCAGGCGCTGCGCCTGCTGTCGCGCACCGAGGGCATCATCCCGGCCATCGAGAGCGCCCACGCGCTGGCCGGCGCCCTGGAGGTCGGCAAGGAGCTCGGCAGGGACGGGCTGATCGTCGTCAACCTGTCCGGCCGCGGCGACAAGGACATGGACACGGCCGCACGCTACTTCGGCCTGTACGACACCGACGCCGAGGTCGCCGCCGACCAGGACGCCGAGACCGCCGAGATCGAGGGGGACGCCAAGTGAGCGGGAACATTCAGCTGCTGTCCGACACCCTCGCCGCCGCCAAGGCCGAGGGCCGGTCCGCGCTCATCGCCTACCTCCCGGCCGGGTTCCCGACCGTGGACGGCGGCATCGAGGCGATCAAGGCCGCCTTCGACGGCGGCGCGGACGTCGTCGAGGTCGGTCTGCCGCACAGCGACCCCGTCCTCGACGGCCCCGTCATCCAGACCGCCGACGACATCGCCCTGCGCGGCGGCGTCAAGATCGCGGACGTCATGCGGACGGTCAAGGAGACCCACGAGGCCACCGGGAAGCCGGTGCTCGTGATGACGTACTGGAACCCCATCGACCGCTACGGCGTCGAGCGCTTCACCGCCGAGCTCGCCGAGGCGGGCGGCGCGGGCTGCATCCTGCCCGACCTGCCCGTCCAGGAGTCGGCGCTGTGGAGGGAGCACGCTCACAAGCACGGGCTCGCCACGGTCTTCGTGGTCGCGCCCAGCAGCAAGGACGCGCGGCTCGCCGAGATCACCGCGGCCGGCAGCGGATTCGTCTACGCCGCCTCGCTGATGGGCGTCACGGGCACGCGTGAGTCGGTCGGGGCGCAGGCGCAGGACCTGGTCGAGCGCACCCGGGCCGCCGGTGCCGGGGCCGATCTGCCCGTCTGTGTCGGGCTCGGTGTCTCCAACGCCGAGCAGGCCGCCGAGGTGGCCGGCTTCGCCGACGGCGTGATCGTCGGCTCGGCCTTCGTGAAGCGGATGCTGGACGCGCCGGACGACAAGGCGGGCGTCGAGGGCGTCCGCGCACTCGCGGGCGAGCTCGCGAAGGGCGTGCGCCGACAGGCGTAGGCCGGCCGTACGCCTGTCAGGGCATCACGGAAGAATTCGGTCACTCGAACGGGTGGACCTGGGGCCGGGGAGGCGCGGTGCGCCTCCCCGGTTCGTTCTGCGGGTGTGAGCGAGAAGAACCGTGAGGGAAAGCGCACCGCCCGCGAGCGGCTGGCGGAGGAGCGCGCGAAGCAGAAGTCCGCGGAGAAGCGGCGCCGGGTGCTGATCGTGGGCGCGAGTGTGGTGTGCGTCCTCGGTCTCGCGGCGGTCGTCGGCGTCGTCGCGGCCAACGCAGGCAAGGACAAGGACAGCAAATCGGGCCCGGTCGTGGCGCCCTCGGGGGCCAAGGGGCAGGACAGCCTCGCCATCCCGGTCGGCAAGGAGGGCGCCAAGTCGACGCTCGTCGTCTGGGAGGACTTCCGCTGCCCGGCCTGCAAGGCCTTCGAAGCGGCGTACCGCCCCACCGTCCATGAGCTGACCGAATCCGGGAAGCTCAAGGTCGAGTACCACCTGGCGACGATCATCGACGGCAACATGGGCGGTACCGGCTCCCGCACCGCGGCCAATGCCGCGGCCTGCGCACAGGACGCGGGGAAGTTCCCGGCGTACCACGACGTGTTGTACGAGAACCAGCCCGACGAGACCAGCGACGAGTACGCCGGCACCGAGAAACTCCTCGAACTGGCGAAGAAGGTCGACGGTCTCGACACGCCCGCCTTCCGGTCCTGCGTCGAGAAGGGCACCCACAACAGCTGGGTGGACAAGTCCGCGGCCGTCTTCCGCCACGGTGGCTTCTCCGGCACCCCGACCGTGCTGCTCGACGGCAAGAACATCTACCAGGACCGGTCGATGACCCCGGCGAAGCTGAAGCAGCAGGTGGAGGCCGCCGACAAGGGGTGAGGGCCGGTAAGGGGGCGGGCGCCTTCTCTCACCGGCCTGTTATGGACCCGTTGCCGGGCCGCCCGCCGTGGGCCCGGCCCGGCAGGGTAGCGTCGACCCTGCCATGGAACTTGCCTACATTCCCAGCCCGTCGCGCGGGGTGATCCACCTCGGTCCCATCCCGCTGCGTGGCTACGCGTTCTGCATCATCATCGGCGTCTTCGTTGCCGTCTGGCTCGGCAACAAGCGCTGGCTCGCCCGCGGCGGGCGAGCCGGCACGGTGGCCGACATCGCGGTCTGGGCCGTGCCGTTCGGACTGCTCGGCGGCCGCCTCTACCACGTGATCACGGACTACGAGCTGTACTTCAGCGAGGGCCGTGACTGGGTGGACGCCTTCAAGATCTGGGAGGGCGGTCTCGGCATCTGGGGCGCGATCGCGCTCGGTGCGGTGGGCGCGTGGATCGGCTGCCGCCGCCGGGGCATCCCGCTGCCGGCCTACGCCGACGCCATCGCCCCCGGTATCGCCCTGGCGCAGGCCATCGGGCGCTGGGGCAACTGGTTCAACCAGGAGCTGTACGGCAAGCCGACCGACCTGCCGTGGGCCCTGCACATCACGTCCTCCACGGACGGGCGGGTACCGGGCTACTACCACCCGACCTTCCTGTACGAGTCGCTGTGGTGCGTCGGCGTCGCGCTCCTCGTCATCTGGGCCGACCGCCGCTTCAAGCTCGGGCACGGACGGGCGTTCGCGCTGTATGTCGCCGCATACTGCACGGGGCGCGGCTGGATCGAGTACATGCGCATCGACGACGCCCACCACATCTTCGGGGTCCGGCTCAACGTCTGGACCGCGATCATCGTGTTCCTGCTCGCGGTGACGTACATCGTGGTGTCGGCGAAGAAGCGGCCGGGGCGTGAGGAAGTCGTCGAGCCGGGCGCGGATGCCGCCGACGACGAGGCCGAAGAGGACGCGAAGACCGAGGACGCGAAGACCGAGGACGCGAAGACCGAAGGCGCGCAGGCCGACGGCGGGAAGAAGACCGAGCCCGCCTCCGCCGAGGTGACGGACGAGGCCGAGGCCGAGTCCGCGAAGAAGACCTGACGGTCGGTCGTACGTCGACGAGGGCGCCCCGGATCGCCGGGGCGCCCTCGTCGTGTGTCAGCCGCGGTGGGCGAGGGACAGGGTCCGGTGGGCCTGGGTCACCACCGCCGCGTCGACGAAGGTGCCGTCCGGGAGGGCCTGGGCCCCCTGGTGGGCCTCCGCCGCCTTGATGATCGTCTCCGCGTGCTCGATCTCCTCCTGCGTGGGGAGGTAGGCACGTTCGATCACCGGGAGTTGGCGGGGATGGACGGCTGCCCGGCCCAGGAAGCCCAGGGCGCGGCCGTGGGCGCAGGAGGATCTCAGACCCTCCAGGTCCCGGATGTCGGGGTGGACCGACTGGGACGGGGGAGGAAGGGCCGCCGCTCTCGCCGCCACGACCACCCGGGAGCGGGACCAGTCCAGGCCTCCGTCGTGCCGTACGCCCAGGTCGGCGCGGAGGTCCGCCTCACCGAGGGCGATGCCTCGCAGGTTCGGGTGGGCGGTGGCGATGGCGTAGGCGTGCTCGACGCCCAGGGCTGATTCCAGGAGGGCGTACAGGGGTGGGGCGCCTCCCGCGGACCGGGCCGTCGTCCGTACGACGTCGATGATCTGCGCGGGGGCGGTGACCTTGGGCAGGCGCAGGCCGGAGACGCCAGGGAGGGCGGCGAGCGCTGCCAGGTCCGCTGCCGCCCAGGGGCTGTCCAGGGCGTTCACCCGGACGTGGACCGGGATCGGCTGGGGGTCGCCGAGACGTTCGGCGGTTGCCTCGCGGGCGTACCGCTTGCGGTTGGGGGCGACCGCGTCCTCCAGATCGACGACCACGACGTCGGCCCCGGCCGCCAGCGCCTTGGTGACGATCTCCGGGCTGTCACCGGGGACATAGAGCCAGGTCAGAGGGTACGGCCTCACAGGGCGCCCTCCGTGCGCAGCGCTTTCAACTCGGCCTCGGTCAGGCCCAGTTCCGTCAGGATCTCATCGGTGTCCGCGCCGTGCGGACGGCCCGCCCAGCGGATCGCGCCAGGGGTCGAGGAGAGCCGGAACAGGACGTTCTGCATGCGCAGCGGGCCGAGTTCGGGGTCGTCGACCGTGGTGACGGTGTCGAGCGCCTGGTACTGCGGGTCGGTCATCACGTCCCGGATGTCCTGGATCGGCGCGATGGCGGCCTCCGCCTTCTCGAAGGCCGCGAGGACGTCGACGCGGGTGCGTGCGGCGATCCAGGAACCGACCGCCGCGTCGAGGATGTCGGCGTGGGCGGCCCGCTGGGCGCCGGTCGCGAACCACGGTTCGTCGATCAGTTCCGGGCGGCCCACCAGGTGCATCACGCGTTCGGCGATGGACTGGGCCGAGGTGGAGACGGCGACCCAGGTGCCGTCGGCCGTGCGGTAGGTGTTGCGCGGGGCGTTGTTGGCGGAGCGGTTGCCGGTGCGCTCCTGGACGTGACCGAGCTGGTCGTACCAGGTCGGCTGGGGGCCGAGGACCGTCAGGATCGGCTCGATGATCGCCATGTCGACGACCTGGCCCTCGCCCGTGCGGTCGCGGGCCGCGAGCGCTGTCATCACCGCGTACGCCGTGGCCAGGCCCGCGATGCAGTCGGCCAGGCCGAAAGGCGGCAGGACCGGGGGTGCGTCCGGTTCGCCGGTGATCGCCGCGAAGCCGCTCATCGCCTCCGCGAGGGTGCCGAAGCCGGGGCGACGGGAGTAGGGGCCGAACTGTCCGAAGCCGGTGACGCGGGTGAGGACCAGGCGGGGGTTGACGGCGGAAAGCTCGGGCCAGCCGAGGTCCCACTTCTCCAGGGTGCCGGGGCGGAAGTTCTCGATGACCACGTCCGCCGAGGCGGCCAGCTTGAGGAATGTGGTCCGGCCGCCCGGCTTGGACAGGTCCAGGGTGATCGTGCGCTTGTTGCGGCCCAGGACCTTCCACCACAGGCCGATGCCGTCCTTGGAGGGGCCGTGGCCGCGGGAGGGGTCCGGTTTCGTGGGGTGCTCGATCTTGACGACCTCCGCGCCGAAGTCGCCGAGCAGGGTGGCGGCGAGGGGGCCGGCGAAGAGGGTGGCCGCGTCGAGCACGCGCAGGCCCTCGAGGGGGGTCTCGGTCATGACGTGTACCGGGCCTCGATCTCGGAGCGGTAGGGCATCGACGCCGAGGCGCCTTCCCGTTGGACGGAGAGCGCGGCCGCCGCGGCGGCCCAGGCCATCGCCTCCCGGATCGGCCGTTCCTCGCCCAGGGCCACGGCGAGTGCGCCCACGAACGTGTCGCCCGCACCCGTGGAGTCCACCGCGCTGACCTGCGGGGCGGGGACGACGAGGGGTTCGGCGTCCCGGGTCAGATACAGGCTGCCCGCCGCCCCCAGGGTGATCACCACGCGCGGGACCCGGTCGAGGAGGGCGGCGCCCGCGGCGAACGGGTCGGCGAGGCCGGTGAGGGTGGCCGCCTCGTGCTCGTTGGGGACCAACAGGTCGGTGGCGGCGAGGAGTTCGGGCGGCAGGGGCTGGACCGGGGCGGGGGTGAGGATCGTACGGACGCCGTGGCCGCGAGCCGTCTGCGCGCCCGCGAGGACCGCTGCCAGGGGGATCTCCAGCTGGAGGAGCAGGGCGTCCGCCGAGGCGATCAGGCCTTCGTCGCCGGGGACGAGATGGTCGACGGTGCCGTTCGCACCGGGGACGACGACGATCGCGTTGCCGCCCTCGTCGTCCACGACGATGTGCGCGGTGCCGGAGGGGCCCTCGACGGTGCGCAGGTGGTCGGTGGTGACGCCGGAGTGTTCGAGGGTGGAGCGCAGGCGGGTGCCGAAGTTGTCGTGGCCGACCGCGCCGATCATCGAGACGGTGGCGCCGGCGCGGGCCGCGGCGATCGCCTGGTTGGCGCCCTTGCCGCCGGGGATCGTACGGAACTCCCTCCCGGTGACGGTCTCCCCGAGCCGGGGTGCTTTCTCGGCGTAGGCGACCAGGTCCATGTTCGTGCTGCCGAGCACGGCGATGTGGGTCATGAGCGAGCAGCCTCCCGGTGGGTGAGGTGGGCCAGGGTGTCGAAGCCGGTGCCGTTGAAGTCGGCGACGGAGGTGGCCAGGCGGTTCTTCAGGGGGGTGGTCCAGCGGTCGGGGAGGTTGTCGGGGGCGCCGGCCAGGAGGGCGGCGATGCTGCCCGCGGTGGCGCCGTTGGAGTCGGTGTCCCAGCCGCCGCCGACCGCTCTGCGGACGGAGCCGGTGAAGTCGCCGTTCGCGTGGGTGAGGGCGGCGGCGATCAGCGCGGTGTTGGGTACGGCGTGGACCCAGTGGTGGGTCGCGGTGTGGGTGGCGTGGAGTTCGTCCACGACCGTGTCGAAGTCGTCGTGCTGTCCGGCCAGTCGGACGGCGTGGGTGATGGCTTTGGCCAGACGGGAGTTCGGGGGGATCACGGTGAGGCCGGTGCGCAGACAGGTGTGGATGTCGGGGGTCGCCGCCGCCTGGGCGATCACGGCTGCCGTGAACATCGCCGCGTAGACGCCGTTCGCCGTGTGGGTGAGGGTGGCGTCCCGGTGGGCCTGTTCGGCCGCACCCGCCGGGTCGCCGGGGTTGGTCCAGCCGTGGACGTCCGCGCGGATCAGGGCGCCGATCCATTCGCGGAAGGGGTTGCGGTGGCGGGCCGTTCTGGGGGGTTCCAGGCCCTGGAGGAGGTTGCGGTAGGCGATGCGTTCGGCGGTGAAGGTGCGGCCGGCGGGCAGTTCGTCGAGCCAGAGCCGCGCCACGTCCGTGGTGGTGAAGTGCCTGCCGTGGCGTCGGAGCAACAGCAGGTTCAGCAGGGGGTAGTTGAGGTCGTCGTCCTCGGGCATGCCGTCGATGTTCTCGGCGAGGGAGGTGGCCGCCGAGCGGCGGTTCCAGGGGTGGGCGGCGAGGAGTTCGGCGGGGACGCCCTTCGCGGTGAAGTAGGTGTTCAGGGGCCAGTTTCCGGTGGACCGGGCCAGTGCGCGGATGGCTTCGAGGGGGAGCTTCTCCACGGGTTTGCCCAGCAGGCAGCCCACGGCCCGGCCCAGCCAGGCAGCTTCCAGCCCGGCCTGGGTGAGGGGGGCCGGGGAGGCGGGCGCCGGCCAGTTCCGGCAGCGGGCCTTGATCCTCGCGAGGTCGGTGGGCTCGTCGTCCTCCAACGCGCTCGGGAGGTCCGCCAGTTCGTCCAGCAGGTCCTCCGCGAGCTGCCGCAGATACCTGGACGCGGGCTCCGCCGAGGCGCCCGCCCGGGTCGGCGCCTGTCTGCCTCCCGCCGCTCGCCACCTTGCCGCGACCGCCGACGGCTCCCTGCCGTCCTGGGCCGCCTGGCGCAGTTCGTGGCCGATTAGGTCCTCCGGCTGGACCCAGGTCAGTCGGAGCATCCCGGGCCCCCCAGTTCCGCGAAGGCCGCCTCGCGCGCCCTGCGGCGGTCCACGTCCCTCTCGAAGATCTCCCTGGTCACTGTGGTCAGCGTCGCCGCCGGTTCCCACAGGTCCAGGCGGCTCGCCTCCGAGACCGTCTTCGCCCAGTCGTCCGGGACCGGGGAGCCGAGGGCGCCCGCCATCGCACCGGCCATGGTGGCGATCGAGTCGCAGTCCCTGCCGTAGTTCACCGCGCCGAGGACCGCTTGGCGGTAGTCGCCCGCGGCCACGAGCAACATGCCCAGGGCGATGGGGAGTTCCTCGATGGTGTGGAGCCGGGAGGGGCGGCGGGCGCCGAGGGAGGGGCTGCGGTAGTCGGGGCCGACCGTGTCATAGGGAGCCACGGCGGCCCGCAGGGGTCGTAGGGCCGATTCGAAGTCCGTGTGGCGGGTGGCCACTTCGCAGACCTTCTCGATCGCCGTCCTCGTGCCGTCCTTCGCCAGCCGCAGACAGGCCGTCACGACCGAGTCCGGGGTCGCGCCCGGCTCGCACGCCGCCGCCACCGCCGCCGCGAGGACTCCCGCCGCCTCTCGGCCGTACGACGACTGGTGGGCGCCCGCGATGTCCAGGGCCTCGGTGTAGGCGGCCCGCGGGTCGGCCGCGTTGACCAGGCCGACCGGGGCCATGTACATCGCCGCACCGCAGTTGACGACATTGCCCACGCCTGCTTCCCGGGGGTCGACGTGGCCGTAGTGCAGGCGGGTGACCAGCCACTTCTCCGCGAGGAAGATGCGGTGCAGGGGGAGGGCCTCCGCCTCCAGTTCCGGGATCCAGCGCGGGTTCGTCATCAGGTCGGGGACCAGGTGGTCGGCGACCGCGTAGGCGTCGAGGTGGTCCCTGACCCGGTCGTACACGCGGATCAGCGCGTGGGTCATCAAGGTGTCGTCGGTGACGTGGCCGTCGCCCTTGTGGTACGGGGCGATGGGGCGGGCGGTGCGCCAGGCGTCGCCGTTCCAGGGGCCGACGATGCCATGGACGCGGCCGGCGTGGCGTTCGAGGATCTGGTCGGGGGAGTAGCCCTCGACGGGGCCGCCGAGGGCGTCGCCCACCGCCGCTCCGACGAGGGCTCCGGTGATGCGGTCTTCGAGACTGCTTTCTTGGCTTTTGGGCGTCATGCCCGGAATCATCCTCCTGGGAGGGGTGGTTGTGCGGCTTCCAGGAGTTCGGCGAGTTCCACGAGGTCCGTGCCGGTGAGACGGGGCAGGGCGCAGCCGGAGAGGGTGCGGCAGGAGTCCCGCCAGGCGGCGGGGATCGCGGTGGCGCCGCCGAGTGCGCCGGTCAGGGCGCCCACCAGAGCCGGGGCCGAGTCGGCCACCCGGGAGAGGCAGGCGGCCGCGGGGATCGCCTCGGCGATACGGCCCTGTGCGGCGGTTGCCAGGGCGAGGGCCACCGGGACGGTCTCGGCGGCGGCGATGCCGTAGCTGTAGACGTGGTCGACGATCTCGTGTTCCAGGGTGGGGATCAGGGCGAAGGCGGTGCCGGCGGTTCGGGCGAGGTGCAGGGCGTGCCGGGCGTTGCGGCCGATCTCCGTCTCCTCGGGGAGCTCGGTGAGGGCCGCCGTCACACAGGCGTCGACGCAGGCGCCGGCCAGCGCCATGGAGACGGCCGCGGCCATCGCTCGCGCGCCGTGCACCCCGTCTCCGTCCTGGGAGTAGCGGGCGTCGAACTCGGCCAGGTCCGCGGCGAGTTCGGGGCTGCCGGGGTGGGCGACCGCGAGGACGCAGGCCCTGATGCAGGCGGCGTCGTCGAAGTAGTGCGGGTTGTCGTGGCCGGTGGCGGGTGGGCGCAGACCGGTGGCGAGGTTGCCGAGTCCCGCTCGCACGGAGATACGGGCGCGCAGGGGGAGGACGGCGGACTCGATCTCGGGGGCCCGGCCCGCCGCGGCGGCCACTTCGGCGGCGAGGGCGTTCCAGGTGAGGTCGATGGCGGCTCTCGTACGGCGTTCTCTGGTCAGGTCGCCGAGGGCGGTGTCGTCTCCTGCCCTGAGGAGGGCCTCCGCGGTGAAGGCCGCCCATTCGGCGTCGTCGGAGGGGCCGAGGCGGAGGGGTTCGGGGGGCTGGTTGAGGGCGATGGGGACGGGGAGGGTGGTGGTGGCGTTCTGTTCGGCGAAGGTGTCCAGTTCGCGGGTGAGGCGGCGGGTCCAGTCGGGCATGCGGGCGGCTCTGTGGCGGGCGGCGGGCCAGCCGGCGGCGTCGCCTGCGGCAAGGCCCAGGAGGAGGCCGGTTACTCTCCGAACGGCCTCAGCAGCCTCGGCTTCGCCTTCGGCCTTTGTGTTCCCACCCGCACCACCCGTGCGACTTTCGTGGTCGGGTGCGGGTGGCCCCGACGGGGCGAACTCGCCGTCGGCGGACGCGGGAGCGTTCGGTTTCGCCGTGCACCCGAGATCGGCAGCACCCGACCTGTTCGTCGAGCCCTCGCCCCACGGTCCCGGCGGCCTCACCGGCCCGCCCCCGGTTCCTCGCCCGCCGCCAGGGCGAAGGCGTCCGGGTCGGGTGGGGGCCACTCCTGCGCGAGACCGGTCGTGCCCCACTTCCCGTCCTCGCCCGCCACCAGCAACTCCGCCACGTCCAGCACGTGATGGCCCGCCATGGAGGGCAGACAGCTGCCTCTCGCCGGGCCGATCGCCGCGGCCCACGCCGCCGGGATCGCCGAGGCACCCTTCGTCGCGCCGGCCAGCGCCCCCGCCACCGCAGCCGTCGTGTCCGCGTCTCTCCCCATGTTCACCGCCGTCAGCACCGCCTCGCGGAAGTCGCCGTCCGCCGCCGCGTACGCGCCGAAGGCGAGGGCCACCGCCTCCGGGGCCAGGTCGGTCCACGGATAGCCGCCGATCACCACCGCGGAGCGGACCGCCTTTTCGCCCCTGTGGGCCACCGCCACGGCGCGGCGCAGGGAGCGGGCGGTCCAGCTGTCGTCCGGGATCACCGCCAGGGCGGAGGCGACGACCGTGATCGTCGGGGCGCCCGCCATCGCCGCCGCCACTCCCGCGGCGACCGCCTGGCCGCCGTAGATGCCCTCGCCGTCGTGGCTCACCGAGCCGTCGACGGCCACCAGGCGGGCCGCCTCCGCGGGGCGGCCCGCCGCGAAGACGCCGAAGGGGGCCGCCCGCATGGCCAGGCCGTCGCTCCAGGCGTGGCGGTGCTGGGCCGAGATCGGGGCCGCCAGGCCGCGGCGGAGGTTCTCGAGGGTGCCGCGCTCGCTGAAGCCCGCCCCCCGGAAGGGGCCCTCGTCGCGGTCCGCGATCCACTCGTGCCAGGCCGCCTCCACATGGGAGGGGGCGAGGGCCGAGCCGTGGCGGGCGAGGAGCAGGCCGGAGAAGATCGCGTACTCCGTGTCGTCCGTGCCGGTCGGCTCATCCACCACGTACCCCTCGATACGGCCCCAGCGGGCGCGGATCTGCGAGGGCTTCAGGTTCTCGGCGGGGGCTCCGAGAGCGTCCCCGACCGCCAGGCCCAGCAGGGCGCCGCGGGCCCGCTCACGGAGTTCGGCGGCGTCCTGGGGCGCCGGGACCGAGGAAACGCGGGCGATCGATGTCATGCGCGGCCTCTCCGGGGAGCAGAGGAGGTTCTGCGCCGAGCGCGGAACCTTTTGCTGCATATGTCCCACCATCGGCGGTTGACCGCAGCCTCCCTGCCCTCAACGTCACCCGGTCGACATCTGAGCGCGCTCATGATCGTCTGCGCATTCGAAGGTAAAGCCGCAGGTTAGCCGAGCCTTTCCTTGCTGGCGGAGGGGAATGGGGCGACGTACTGTGGGCGTTGTTGAGAATTAGAATGTGTCCAAAGTTAGCTTTGGCTTAGCTTCCCTGGGGGACCGGAATGGCCGTCATCGACATCGAAGCGCCGCTGCACGAGGCCCACCGCGACAACCACACGCATCGGGACGTGAACGGCGGCTGGCTCAGGCCCGCCGTCTTCGGCGCCATGGACGGACTGGTCTCCAACCTCGCGCTCATGACCGGAGTCGCCGGTGGGGCCGTCGGCCAGCACACCATCGTGCTGACCGGACTCGCGGGGCTCGCCGCCGGTGCCTTCTCCATGGCCGCCGGCGAGTACACCTCCGTCGCCTCCCAGCGCGAGCTCGTCGAGGCCGAGCTGGATGTGGAGCGCCGGGAGCTGCGCAAGCACCCGCAGGACGAGGAGGCCGAGCTCGCGGCCCTGTACGAGGGGCGCGGTGTCGAGCCCGAGCTGGCGCGCGAGGTCGCCCGGCAGTTGTCGAAGGACCCCGAGCAGGCCCTTGAGATCCATGCCCGTGAGGAGCTGGGGATCGATCCGGGAGATCTGCCCTCGCCGCTCGTCGCCGCCGTGTCCAGCTTCGGGTCCTTCGCCCTGGGTGCCCTCCTCCCCCTGCTCCCGTATCTGCTCGGCGCCACCGCGCTCTGGCCGGCCCTGCTGCTCGCCCTGATCGGGCTCTTCGCCTGCGGTGCCGTCGTGGCCAGGGTGACCGCGCGGACCTGGTGGTACAGCGGGCTCCGGCAGCTCGTCCTGGGAGGCGCGGCGGCCGGTGTGACGTACGCCCTGGGCAGTTTCTTCGGAACGGCCGTAGGATAGATCGGCTGCTACTTATGCGTTGGGCAGCATAAGTAGCCGTTACTCGCTGGTTTCGAATGCTTAACCACTGGGCATGAGCCGTAAGCGCTGCGGGCAATGACGCTTGCGGTGCGCTCGCGGGGTCGGCGACGACGCCTTCGCCGCCCCTTGGACCGATGGACCACGATCTGACCGATCGGTCCAGCTCGGCCCCCACATACTTCAAGCCACGTGTGCGACACCCCCCTCGCACCGCGTGGCGTCCGCATGCTGGAACGGAGTATCCGGTTCCCGAGATCCGTCCCATCATGTAACCTGCACGAAATTTTGCACTCACGCAGAGGGCCAACGTCGTCCCTCGGCAATCTGCATATGCCACTTGACGACGACGGGAGAGCCGATGCGTACGCCGCGCCAGCCGTCCCAGCACTCCACGAATGGCCAGAAGTGGTCCTTCATGGATGCTCGCCCTGCTGCGCAGGGTATGTACGACCCCCGCAACGAAAAGGACGCCTGTGGCGTCGGCTTCGTGGCCACCCTCACCGGCGAGGCGAGCCATGCGCTGGTCGAGCAGGCGCTCACGGTTCTGCGCAACCTGGAGCACCGCGGTGCCACCGGATCCGAGCCCGACTCGGGTGACGGCGCCGGCATCCTGTCCCAGGTTCCGGACGCCTTCTTCCGTGAGGTCGCCGGCTTCGAGCTGCCCGCGGCCGGTGGATACGCGGTAGGTATCGCCTTCCTTCCGGAGGACCGACTCGAGGACGCCGTCTCGAAGATCGAGACGATCGCCGCCGAGGAGGGCCTCACCGTCCTCGGCTGGCGCGAGGTCCCGGTCGCCCCCGAGCTGCTCGGCGCCACCGCCCGCTCGACGATGCCGGCGTTCCGCCAGATCTTCGTCAGCGACGCCTCCGCCGCGCCCACCACGGGCATCGACCTCGACCGCAAGGCCTTCGTGCTGCGCAAGCGCGCCGAGCGCGAGGTCGACGTCTACTTCCCGTCGCTGTCCGCGCGGACCATCGTCTACAAGGGCATGCTGACCACCGGTCAGCTGGAGCCCTTCTTCCCGGACCTGTCCGACCGCCGCTTCGCCTCCGCGATCGCGCTCGTGCACTCCCGGTTCTCCACGAACACCTTCCCGTCGTGGCCGCTCGCGCACCCGTACCGCTTCGTCGCGCACAACGGTGAGATCAACACCGTCAAGGGCAACCGCAACTGGATGGCGGCCCGCGAATCGCAGCTGGTCTCCGACCTGTTCGGCAACGACAGCAAGGCCATCGAGCGCGTCTTTCCGATCTGTACGCCGGAAGCCTCCGACTCGGCGTCCTTCGACGAGGTCCTCGAACTCCTGCACCTGGGCGGCCGTTCGCTGCCGCACTCCGTGCTGATGATGATCCCGGAGGCGTGGGAGAACCACGACTCCATGGAGTCGGCACGCCGCGCCTTCTACCAGTTCCACTCCAACCTGATGGAGCCCTGGGACGGTCCGGCCTGTGTCACCTTCACCGACGGCAAGCAGGTCGGCGCGGTCCTCGACCGCAACGGCCTTCGCCCCGGCCGCTACTGGGTCACCGATGAAGGCCTCGTCGTCCTCGGCTCCGAGGTCGGCGTCCTCGACATCGATCCCGCCAAGGTGGTCCGCAAGGGCCGCCTGCAGCCGGGCCGGATGTTCCTCGTCGACACCGTCGAGCACCGCATCATCGAGGACGACGAGATCAAGGCCGGCCTCGCCGCCGAGCAGCCCTACGCGGAGTGGCTGGAGGCCGGCGAGATCGAGCTCGGCGACCTGCCCGAGCGCGAGCACATCGTGCACACCCACGCCTCGGTCACCCGCCGCCAGCAAACCTTCGGCTACACCGAGGAAGAGCTCCGTGTTCTCCTCGCGCCGATGGCCAAGGCCGGTGCCGAGCCGATCGGTTCGATGGGCACCGACTCGCCGATCGCCGCGCTGAGCGAGCGTCCGCGACTGCTCTTCGACTACTTCACCCAGCTCTTCGCGCAGGTCACCAACCCGCCGCTGGACGCGATCCGCGAGGAACTGGTGACGAGCCTGCGCTCCTCGCTGGGCCCGCAGGGCAACCTGCTCGACCCGAGCGCCGCCTCCTGTCGTTCCGTCGTGCTGCCCTTCCCGGTGATCGACAACGACGAGCTGGCCAAGCTCATCCACATCAACGCCGACGGCGACATGCCCGGCTTCAAGGCCGCGACCCTGTCCGGCCTGTACCGGGTCTCCGGTGGCGGCGACTCCCTCGCCGCGCGCATCGAGGAGATCTGCGCCGAGGCCGACGCAGCCATCGACAACGGCGCCCGGCTGATCGTCCTGTCCGACCGCCACTCGGACGCCGAGCACGCGCCGATCCCGTCGCTGCTGCTCACCGCGGCCGTCCACCACCACCTCATCCGCACCAAGCAGCGCACCCAGGTGGGCCTGCTGGTCGAGGCCGGTGACGTCCGCGAGGTCCACCACGTGGCCCTGCTGATCGGCTTCGGCGCCGCGGCCGTGAACCCGTACCTGGCCATGGAGTCCGTCGAGGACCTGGTCCGTGCGGGCACCTTCCTCTCCGACATCGAGGCCGAGCAGGCCATCCGCAACCTGATCTACGCCCTGGGCAAGGGCGTGCTGAAGGTCATGTCGAAGATGGGCATCTCGACCGTCGCGTCCTACCGCGGCGCCCAGGTCTTCGAGGCCGTCGGTCTCGAAGAGGGCTTCGTCCAGAAGTACTTCAGCGGTACCGCCTCCAAGATCGGCGGCGTCGGCATCGACGTCATCGCCAAGGAGGTCGCCGCCCGGCACGCCAAGGCGTACCCCGCTTCCGGCATCGCGCCCGCGCACCGCGCCCTCGAGATAGGCGGCGAGTACCAGTGGCGCCGTGAGGGCGAGCCGCACCTTTTCGACCCGGAGACGGTCTTCCGCCTCCAGCACTCGACGCGTGCGAACCGCTACGACATCTTCAAGAAGTACACGGACCGCGTGAACGAGCAGTCCGAGCGCCTGATGACGCTGCGCGGCCTGTTCGGCTTCAAGAGCGACCGTCAGCCGATCTCCGTCGACGAGGTCGAGCCGGTCTCCGAGATCGTCAAGCGCTTCTCCACCGGCGCCATGTCGTACGGCTCCATCTCCAAGGAGGCGCACGAGACACTCGCCATCGCCATGAACCAGCTGGGCGGCAAGTCCAACACCGGTGAGGGCGGCGAGGACGCGGACCGGCTGTACGACCCGGCGCGGCGTTCGTCGATCAAGCAGGTCGCCTCCGGCCGCTTCGGTGTGACCTCCGAGTACCTGGTCAACGCGGACGACATCCAGATCAAGATGGCCCAGGGCGCCAAGCCCGGCGAGGGCGGCCAGCTGCCCGGCCACAAGGTCTACCCGTGGGTCGCCAAGACCCGGCACTCGACCCCGGGCGTGGGCCTGATCTCCCCGCCGCCGCACCACGACATCTACTCGATCGAGGACCTGGCCCAGCTGATCCACGACCTGAAGAACGCGAACCCGCAGGCGCGGATTCACGTCAAGCTGGTCTCCGAGGTCGGCGTCGGCACGGTCGCGGCGGGTGTGTCCAAGGCGCACGCGGACGTCGTCCTGATCTCCGGTCACGACGGTGGTACCGGTGCCTCCCCGCTGACCTCGCTGAAGCACGCGGGCGGTCCCTGGGAGCTCGGTCTCGCCGAGACCCAGCAGACCCTGCTGCTCAACGGCCTGCGCGACCGGATCGTCGTCCAGACCGACGGTCAGCTCAAGACCGGCCGTGACGTCGTCATCGCCGCGCTGCTCGGCGCCGAGGAGTTCGGTTTCGCGACCGCGCCGCTCGTCGTCTCCGGCTGCGTCATGATGCGCGTCTGTCACCTGGACACCTGCCCGGTCGGCATCGCCACCCAGAACCCGGTGCTCCGCGACCGGTTCACCGGCAAGGCCGAGTACGTCGTGAACTTCTTCAAGTTCATCGCCGAAGAGGTCCGCGAGATCCTCGCCGAGCTGGGCTTCCGCTCCATCGAGGAGGCCGTCGGCCACGCCGAGACGCTCGACGTCGAGCGCGCGGTCAACCACTGGAAGGCGCAGGGCCTGGACCTGGCCCCGCTCTTCTACGTGCCCGAACTGCCCGAGGGTGCCGCGCTGCACCAGGTCATCGAGCAGGACCACGGCCTGGAGAAGGCGCTCGACAACGAGCTCATCAAGCTCGCCGCCGACGCCCTGGCCGCCGACTCGGCGACCGACGCCCAGCCGGTGCGTGCCCAGGTCGCGATCCGCAACATCAACCGCACGGTCGGCACCATGCTCGGCCACGAGGTGACGAAGAAGTTCGGTGGCGCGGGCCTGCCCGACGACACCATCGACATCACCTTCACCGGCTCGGCCGGCCAGTCCTTCGGCGCCTTCCTGCCGCGCGGTGTCACGCTGCGCCTGGAGGGCGACGCCAACGACTACGTCGGCAAGGGCCTCTCCGGCGGCCGGGTGATCGTCCGTCCCGACCGGGGCGCCGACCACCTCGCCGAGTTCTCCACGATCGCGGGCAACACCATCGCCTACGGCGCGACCGGCGGCGAGCTGTTCCTGCGCGGTCGTACCGGTGAGCGGTTCTGTGTCCGCAACTCCGGCGCGACGGTCGTCTCCGAGGGCGTGGGCGACCACGGCTGCGAGTACATGACCGGCGGTCGCGCGGTGGTCCTCGGCGAGACGGGCCGCAACTTCGCGGCCGGCATGTCCGGCGGCATCGCCTACGTGATCGACCTCGACCGGGACAACGTCAACGTCGGCAACGTGGACGCCGTGGAGGCGCTGGACGACACCGACAAGCAGTGGCTGCACGACGTGGTGCGCCGCCACCAGGAGGAGACCGGATCCACGGTCGCCGAGAAGCTCCTGGCCGAGTGGGACACCGCAGTGGACCGCTTCAGCAAGATCATCCCCAGCACGTACAAGGCAGTGCTCGCCGCCAAGGACGCCGCCGAGCAGGCGGGACTCTCCGAGTCCGAGATCACCGAGAAGATGATGGAGGCGGCGATCAATGGCTGACCCGAAGGGCTTCCTGAACCACGGCCGTGAGGTCGCCAAGTCCCGCCCGGTCGACGTACGCCTGAAGGACTGGAACGAGGTCTACGTCCCCGGCTCCCTGCTGCCGATCATCAGCAAGCAGGCTAGCCGCTGCATGGACTGCGGTATCCCGTTCTGTCACAACGGCTGTCCGCTCGGGAACCTCATCCCCGAGTGGAACGACTTCGCCTACCGCGAGGACTGGTCCGCCGCCTCCGAGCGTCTGCACGCGACCAACAACTTCCCGGAGTTCACCGGTCGGTTGTGCCCGGCGCCCTGTGAGTCGGCGTGTGTGCTCGGCATCAACCAGCCGCCGGTCACCATCAAGAACGTCGAGGTCTCGATCATCGACAAGGCGTGGGACAGCGGCGATGTCGAGCCGCAGGCCCCCGAGCGCCTGTCCGGCAAGACCGTCGCGGTGATCGGCTCCGGCCCCGCCGGTCTGGCTGCCGCGCAGCAGCTCACGCGGGCCGGTCACACCGTCGCCGTCTACGAGCGCGCGGACCGCGTCGGAGGCCTCCTCCGGTACGGCATCCCCGAGTTCAAGATGGAGAAGCGGCACATCAACCGGCGTATCGAGCAGATGCGCGCGGAGGGCACCCGCTTCCGTACCGGCATCGAGATCGGCCGCGACCTCAGGGCGACCGACCTGAAGAAGCGCTACGACGCGATCGTCATCGCCGCCGGTGCCACGACCGCCCGTGACCTGCCGGTCCCCGGCCGCGAGCTCAAGGGCATCCACCAGGCCATGGAGTACCTGCCGCTGGCCAACAAGGTGCAGGAGGGCGACTATGTGGCGCCCCCCATCACGGCCGAGGGCAAGCACGTCATCGTCATCGGCGGTGGCGACACCGGCGCCGACTGCGTGGGCACCGCCCACCGCCAGGGCGCGGCCTCGGTGACGCAGCTGGAGATCATGCCCCGTCCGGGCGAGGACCGTGCCCCGCACCAGCCGTGGCCGACCTTCCCGATGCTCTACAAGGTCACCTCCGCGCACGAGGAGGGCGGCGAGCGGGTCTACTCCGTCTCCACCACCCACTTCGAGGGCGACGAGGACGGCAACGTCCAGTGGCTGCACCTCACCGAGGTCGAGTTCATCGACGGCAAACTGACCCCGAAGCCGGGCACGGAGCGCAAGATCCCCGCCCAGCTGGTGACACTGGCCATGGGCTTCACGGGTACGGACCGCGAGAACGGTCTCGTGGATCAGTTCGGTCTGGAGCTCGACGAGCGCGGCAACATCGCCCGCGACGCCGACTTCCAGACCAATGTGCCGGGCGTCTTCGTCGCCGGTGACGCCGGCCGCGGCCAGTCGCTCATCGTGTGGGCGATCGCGGAGGGCCGCTCGGCCGCCCGCGGCTGCGACCGCTTCCTGACCGGCGCGAGCGAACTGCCCGCGCCGATCCGGCCGACCGACCGGTCCCTGATGGTCTGACGGTCACCACGGGGACCTGACGGTCCCTCACAAAGCGTCCCGTACAAAGGCGTACGGAACACTGACGGCGCCTGCCTCCACGTCCCCGACCGGACCGGAAGCAGGCGCCGTCGCCTTTCCTACGGCACCTTGTACGTCTCCCCGTACACCTGCCACTCCAGCGGTCTTCTCAGGTCCAGGTTCCCCTCGTCCAGGAACCGCCGTTGCGCGGTGTCGACGCGGGAGGTGTCGATGTCCGCCTCGCGGGTCTTCATGGCCGCCCGGCGGACGTCCAGGAAGGCGTCCAGGTATGCCTTCTCGGAGCCGCCCTCGGTGGGGCTGTGGGCCTTGTGGAGGGCGCTTTCACGGATGCCGTAGAAGCTGGTGGCGTCGGTGCCGGGGCCGTGGAAGACCATGGCGTCGTAGTAGACGAACTGGCCGAGCGCGCCGAGACCGTCGAGCTTGGCGAGGCGGACCGCGGGGTCGAAGTAGACCCGGTCGCGCTCCGCGTCCTGGGCCCTCTGGAAGGCCGGCCGGGTGGCCTCCGTCTTCCAGGCGGCCGGCAAGCCGGGGTCCAGGCCCTCGTGGGAGTCGGTGCCGTCGACCTCGCGCAGGGCGGGGAGGTACTTCGCGAGACCGTTGCCGGGGTGGGCCTTCGTGTAGCGCTCGACGAGGGTGAGCAGATCGTGGGTGCCGGTGCAGAAGCCGATGAGGCCGGCCGTGTAGCCCTGGCCGTCGCCGATGTCCTCGACGTAGGCGTAGGCGCTGCGCCAGTCGAGGGTGGAGTTCTCGGCACTCGCGACGAGTTGCTGGGCGAGGTCCTTCCCGGCGGGGGCGGCGAGGCCCAGCGGCTGGTCGGCGAGCACCTCGTCGGTGGCGCCGTCCGTCTCCTCGGCCCAGACCTTGGCGCCCTGGGCGCCCTTGGCGTCCTGGGCCGCCTGCGCGCGGTAGGCGGCGGAGAGGTCGGGGCCCGCCCCGCCGGCCCGGGGGTCCTCGGGCGCGAGGACGTAGACCGACGCCGTGACGAGCACGGGGACGGCCGCGAGGAGCAGCAGGCGGGCCCGCCTCACCGCGCTCCCGTCAGTTCGGCGACCTTGGCCCAGGTGGCCACCAGGAGCACGAGCAGCAGTACGGCGCAGGCTCCGGCCTGCACCAGGGCGCGGCGGCCGTCCCGGGGAGCGTAGGCGTAGGCGAGGGTGACGACGGCTCCGGCGAGCAGACCGCCGAGGTGACCCTGCCATGACGTCAGCCCCGCGGAGATCAGCAGCCACAGCAGAAGCCCCGCCATGAACCGGTTGACCTGGGCCATGTCGGCGCCGAGTCGGCGGGCCATCACGTAGTACGCGGCACCGAGCCCGAAGATCGCGCCGGACGCGCCGAGCGTGGCCTCGGTCGGTGCGACCAGCAGGACCAGGACCGAGCCGCCGAGCGCGGAGAGCAGATACAGGACGACATACCTGAGGCGGCCGAGCTGGACCTCGACCACGCGGCCGATGTTCCACAGCGACACCATGTTCATCACGATGTGCAGGATCCCGAACGTGCCCCCGGTGGGCGGCAGATGAAGGAAGGCGCCGGTCAGGAGCCGGTACCACTCGCCTTCGGCGACACCCTCGGCATGGAAGTCGGCGGGGTATCCGGACTGCCACACATAGTGGCCGCCGTCCGGGCCCACCAGGCCGACGCCCAGCATCTCGAACCGGTCCACGATCGCCGGGCGCACCAGCTCGCCGAGGTAGGCGAGCGCGTTGAGGCCGATGAGGACGTACGTCACCAGGGGGACGGCCGTGATGCGCCCGCCGAACGCGGTCCGGGCCCGCCGCACCGTCCGCGCCCCCTCCCGTACGCAGTCGGGGCACTGGTGGCCGACGGCCGCCTCCCGCATGCAGTCCGGGCAGATGTACCGCTCGCAGCGGGTGCAGCGGACGTGGGACTCCACCCTGGGGTGGCGATAGCAGGTGGTGACGGCGGATTCGGGTTCCACGGCCGGCTCTCCTCGGAGTGACAGGGGTGATCTTGAGCCGGTGGGGACGGCGGCGAACAAAATATCGAACCTTGGGGGCGGGGTGGGTGGAGGGGCCCGGTCGGACGAGATGTGTACCGGGAACTCACCGGCGGCGGCCACCAGCGCTGAGGACCGTGTCGCGGCACTCGTCGGGGCCGCCCCAGGCGGTGCGCAGGGCGCGGGCCCTGGTGAGCCACAGGGACAGGTCGTACTCGGCCGTGTACCCGATCGCGCCGTGCAGCTGGAGCGCGGTACGGGCCGTCCGGTACGCCGCCTCGCACGCGGTGACCTTGGCGGCGGCGACATCCTCCTCGGCCATCGTCAGGGCGGCGCCGAACAGCAGGGGGCGGGCGAACTCCAACGCGATCTTCGCGTCGGCCAGTCGGTGCTTGACCGCCTGGAAGGAGCCGATGGGGGCGCCGAACTGGGTGCGCTGCCTGACGTGGGAGACGGTCCGGTCGAGGAGGGCGAGGCCCACGCCGAGGGCCTGGGCGGCGGTCGTGAGGCGGGCGAGGAGGAGGGCGGCGGTGACGGGCGGGTGCCCGGTGAGCAGTTCGCCGCCCGAGCTCAGCCGGGTGAGACGGCGGGCGGGGTCGAGCGAGAGGTGCGCCGGGCCGTGGCCGGGGGCGAGGTACAGGCCCTCGGCGGTGAGGGAGAGGCAGATGTCCGCGACCTGGCCGTCCAGGGCGTACCCGCCGTCGCGGGCGACGGTGGCCATGGTCTCCCCCGAGGCCAGCGCCGGGAGCAGTCGCTTCGCCACCCCCGCTCGGTGAGCAGCGCCGCCGCCGTCACCGTCTCCACCAGGGGACCCGGTACCGCGTGCCGCCCCAACTCCACGAAGGCGAGTGCGAGTTCCACGGGGCGAGGGCCCAGCCCCTCGTAGGCCTCGGGCACCGCCAGTGCGAAGACGCCCGCCTCGGCGACACGGCGCCACAGCGCACGGCCACTGCCGTGGTCGCCGTGGCTCCAGTCCCGTACGACCGACGGGGTGTCCGCGGCCGTCAGCATGGCGTTCAGGGAGTCGGCGAACTGCCGCTGCTCGGGGTCGAGGCGGAAGCGCATCAGCGGCGTCCCTTCGGCAGACCCAGCAGGCGTTCGGCGATGATGTCGCGCTGGATCTCGTTCGTGCCGGCGTAGATCGGGCCGGCGAGGGCGAAGACATAGCGCTCGGACCAGTCGGGGTCCTCTTCCTCACCGAGGAGATCCAACGCCGTCTCCGTGAGCGCGATGTCGTACTCGGACCAGAAGACCTTGTTCAGGCTGGACTCGGGGCCGAGTGTCTCGCCGTCCAGGAAGCGGGCGGCGGCCGCGTAGGTGAACAGCTGGTAGGCGCGGGCGCCGATCAGGGCGTCCGCGACCCGGACCCGCTCGCTCCCCGGTTCGCCGCGGGACTCCCAGAGCGCGGCCAACCGGTCGGCGGCCGCCAGGAAACGGCCCGGCGAGCGCAGCATCAGGCCCCGTTCGTTGCCCGCCGTCGACATCGCGATCCGCCAGCCCTGCCCGGGCCCGCCGATGACGTCCTCGTCCGGCACGAACACCTCGTCCAGGAAGAGCTCGGCGAAGGCCGGCTTGCCGTCGAGACGGCGGATCGGGCGGACGGTGACACCGGGGGCACGCAGGTCGAACATCAGGTAGGTCAGGCCCTGGTGGGGTCTCGGGGTGTCCGGATCGGTGCGGAAGAGGCCGAAGGCGCGGTCCGCGAAGGCGGCCCGGGAGGACCAGGTCTTCTGGCCGCTGAGCAGCCAGCCCCCTTCCGTGCGCACCCCCCTGGACCTCAGGGACGCCAGGTCCGAGCCCGCCTCCGGCTCCGACCAGGCCTGCGCCCAGATCACCTCACCGGTGGCCATCGGCGGCAGCACGCGCGCGCGTTGCTCCGGGGTGCCGTGGTCGAAGAGGGTCGGGGCGAGGAGGCTGACGCCGTTCTGGTTGACGCGTCCGGGCGCCCCGGCCGCGTAGTACTCCTCCTCGAAGACCAGCCAGCGCACCAGCCCGGAGTCCCGGCCGCCGTACTGAACGGGCCAGTTGACCACCGACCAGCGGTCCGCGGCGAGTTCGGACTCCCAGACGCGGTGGGCCGCGAAGCCCTCCTCGGTCTCCAGGGAGGGCAGCGGGGAGGCGGGCAGATGCGCGCGCAGCCATGCCCGGGCCTCGGCGCGGAAGGCCTCATCCTCCTGCGTGAACGCCAGATCCATGGACACCCGTCCTTCCCTAACAAGTGTTTGGTAGGTTAGCGTGGCGCTATGACAGGCGTCGAGAGTCCGGTGTACGAACCGGGGCACGGGCTGCTGAAGGGGCGCACCGCCGTCATCACCGCCGCCGCGGGCGCGGGCATCGGCGGGGCGACCGCGCGCCGCTTCCTGGAGGAGGGCGCGCGCGTCCTGATCAGCGACGCGCACGCGCGGCGGCTGAAGGAGTACGGCGCCGAGCTGGCCGGGGAATTCCAGGGCGCGGTGACCTCCGTGGCGTGCGATGTCACCGACGAGGCGCAGGTCGGCGCACTGTTCGACGCGGCCGTGCGGGAGCACGGACGGCTGGACATCGTCGTCAACAACGCCGGTCTGGGCGGGACTTCGGCGCTTGTCGACATGACCGACGACCAGTGGACCCGAGTCCTGGACGTCACGCTCAACGGCACCTTCCGGTGCACCCGGACGGCCCTGCGGCACATGCGGGACTCCGGCGGCGGCGTGATCGTCAACAATGCCTCCGTCGTCGGCTGGCGTGCCCAGGCCGGACAGGCGCACTACGCCGCCGCGAAGGCCGGAGTCATGGCGCTGACCCGGTGCGCGGCCCTGGAGGCGGCTGAGTACGGCGTCCGTGTCAACGCCGTCTCGCCCAGCCTCGCCATGCACCCGCACCTGGTGAAGGTGACCTCGGCCGAACTGCTGGAGGAGCTCACCGCGCGCGAGGCCTTCGGACGCTACGCCGAGCCCTGGGAGGTGGCCAACGTGATCGTGTTCCTGGCGTCCGGCTACTCCTCGTACATGACGGGCGAGGTCGTCGCCGTCAGCAGTCAACACGCCTAGGACAATGGACGATGTGCCGACCAAGAAGAAGCCCCAGGTGAGCGCCGCAGCGCCCGCGCGCCGCCGTGAACTCCTCGACACCGCCGCCGAGGTCTTCGCCGAACAGGGCTACAACGCCACGACCGTACGCAAGATCGCGGACCACGCGGGCATGCTCGCGGGCAGCCTCTACTACCACTTCGACTCCAAGGAATCGATGCTGGAGGAGATCCTGCGGACCTTCCTCGACGAGCTCTGGGACGGCTACGACACCGTCCTGGGCGCCGAGTCGGGGCCGCGCGAGACGCTGGAGGCCCTGGTCACCGAGTCGTTCCGGGAGATCGACCGGCACCGCGCCGCCGTCGCGATCTACCAGAAGGAGAGCAAGCAGCTGGTGGCGCAGGAGCGGTTCGCGTTCCTCGCCGAGTCGCAGCGCAGGTTCGAGAAGGCCTGGCTGTCCACACTGGAGCGCGGGGTCGCGGCCGAGGTGTTCCGGGCCGACCTCGACGTGCGGCTGACCTACCGGTTCGTGCGCGACACCGTGTGGGTCGCCGCGTCCTGGTACCGGCCCGGCGGACAGCACAGCCCGGAGGAGATCGCCCGGCAGTACCTGTCGATGGTGCTGGACGGGATCGCCGTACGTACGTAACTCACTGGGGAGTTGCCATGGCCGAGGCCTACATCGTCGAAGCGGTCCGTACGCCCGTCGGGCGGCGCGGGGGAGGACTGAGCGGGGTCCACCCGGCCGATCTGGGCGCGCATGTGCTGCGCGCGCTGATCGAGCGGGCAGGGGTCGATCCCGGCGCCGTCGAGGACGTGGTCTTCGGGTGTCTGGACGCGGTCGGTCCGCAGGCCGGGGACATCGCGCGGACCTCGTGGCTCGCGGCCGGGCTGCCCGAGGAGGTGCCCGGGGTGACCGTGGACCGGCAGTGCGGGTCCTCGCAGCAGGCCGTGCACTTCGCCGCGCAGGGCGTGCTGTCCGGGACGCAGGACCTGGTGGTCGCCGGCGGGGTGCAGAACATGTCGATGATCCCGATCGCCTTCGCGACCCGGCAGGCCGCCGAGCCGCTCGGGCTGACCCAGGGGCCCTTCGCGGGCAGCGAGGGGTGGCGGGCGCGGTACGGGGACCGGGCGGTGAACCAGTTCGTCGGCGCCGAGACGATCGCAGGGAAGTGGGGGATCAGCCGCGAGGACCAGGAGGAGTTCGCGCTCCGGTCCCATCGGCGGGCACTGCGGGCCATCGACGAGGGGCGCTTCGAGCGCGAGACGGTGGCCTACGGTCCGGTCGCGGTCGACGAGGGCCCGCGCCGGGACACCTCCCTGGAGAAGATGGCCGGCCTCAAGCCGGTGATCGAGGGCGGCACCATCACCGCGGCCTGCTCCTCGCAGGTCTCCGACGGCGCGGCGGCCATGCTGCTGGCCTCGGAGCGGGCGGTGCGCGAACACGGCCTCACCCCACGCGCGCGCGTGCACCACCTCTCCGTCCGCGGCGAGGACCCCATCCGCATGCTCACCGCGCCCATCCCGGCCACCGCGCACGCCCTGAAGAAGACCGGCCTCACCATCGACGACATCGACCTCGTCGAGATCAACGAGGCTTTCGCGCCCGTGGTGCTGGCCTGGCTGAAGGAGACCGGGGCCGACCCGGAGAAGGTCAACGTCAACGGCGGCGCGATCGCCCTCGGTCACCCGCTGGGGGCGACGGGCGTGAAGCTGATGACGACCCTGCTGCACGAACTGGAGCGCAGGGGCGGCCGGTTCGGGCTCCAGACGATGTGCGAGGGCGGGGGACAGGCGAACGTGACGATCATCGAGAGGCTGTGAGGCGGTGGGACGCTCGCTTCGGCGGACGGAGTCCGGCGCAGGCTCTCGAAGCCCGTGGGGCCCCCTGGGGCCGAGCGGTGCGAGGGGGCCGTCGGGGATGGTGCCGATGTGCGAGGGCGGGGGACAGGCGAACGTGACGATCATCGAGAGGCTGTGAGGCCCCGAAGAACCCCCTCCGCCTCCTTCATGACCCGCTCCACCAGCTCCGCGCACGACGGCAGGTCGTCGATCACCCCGGCGACCTGCCCGCAGGCCATCACCCCGAGATCCGTACGGCCGTCCACCATCGCCGACCTGAGAAGCATCGGGGTGTTGGCGGCGAGCAGGACCTGGCTCCAGGTGAGGTCCTTGCCGTGGCGCATCGCGAGGCCGTCACGGAGAAGCTGCCGCCAGGTCAGGCCGGAGAGCCTGCGGAAGGCGGCGGCGTGCCGGCCGGCGCGCAGCAGGGTGCGTGCATGGCCCGTGTTCTCCAGGGAGTCCACCAGGTCCGTGCGGAGCATCCGGTGCGGAAGGCCGTCGACCGCCCGGGTCACCGTCACGTCCTTGACCGTCGCCGCCAGATAGCGCGCCTTCACCGCCTCCGGCACCGTCGAGTCGGAGGTGAGCAGGAAGCGGGTGCCCATGGCGACGCCCGCCGCCCCGTACGCCAGCGCCGCGACCAGACCCCGCCCGTCGAAGAAGCCGCCCGCCGCCACGACCGGGATGTCCACCGCGTCCACCACCTGCGGCAGCAGGACCGTCGTCGCCACCTCCCCGGTGTGCCCGCCGCCCTCCCCGCCCTGCACGATCACCGCGTCCGCGCCCCAGGCCGCGACCTTCTCGGCATGCCGCCGGGCACCGACGGACGGGACGACGACCACCCCCGCCTCCTTGAGCGTGCCGATCAGCTCGGCGGAGGGCGCGAGGGCGAAGGACGCCACCCGCACGCCCTCGTCGATGATCACGCGCACCCGGTCCCCGGCGTCCACCGCGTCGGCCCGCAGATTGACCCCGAAAGGCGCGTCCGTACGGGACCTGACCTCCCGTACGGCGTCCCGGAGCCGGTCGAGCGTCATGGTCGCGGAGGCCAGGATGCCGAGCGCCCCCGCGTTCGCCGTGGCCGAGACCAGGCGCGGGCCCGCCACCCACCCCATCCCGGTCTGCACGAGGGGATGCCGGACCCCGACCAGCCGGGTGAACGCGGTCTCCATCAGGCACCCACCTCCCGAGCGCGCGTGCCGGCCGGGTCGAGCACCTCTCGGATCAACTCCATTTCGTGGACGGTCGGTTCGCGGGTGTACGGCACCTCGCCCGGGACCACCGGATCGAAACCGGTGGCCTCCCGCACCTGTTCCACGGTGACCCCCGGATGCAGCGAGGCCAGCCGCATCGAGTGGTCCGGGGTGTCGAAGTCGAAGACGCCCAGATCGGAGACGACTCGCGGGATGCGGTGGAAACGTGCCCCGGCGGCGTGGTCGTACCCGACCCCGCAGACCATGTCGACCTTCTCGACGAAGACCCGTCTGGAGTGTTTCGGGACCCAGTAACTGGTCGGGTTGTTCAGGGTGTTGACCGGTGCGCCCCGCACCCCGAGCAGCTGCCGCTTGGGCCTCGCCCAGTCGCCGATGCAGGAGATGTTCTGGTTGCCGTACCGGTCGATCTGGCTCGCGCCCATCATCACGTGCCGCCGCCCACCGGTGACCAGGGCGAGGTGCTGACGGTAGGGCAGCCAGCCCTCGGGGGTGCCGTCCGGGCGGACCAGCAGGGCCTCGCCGTCGGTCAGCAGCAGGTCGGGGGAGAAGGTGAGGCGGGCGAGCCTGGCTCCGATCGAGGGGATCAGTCCCATCGGGCTCGCGAGGATCTCGCCCTCGTCCCGCCAGGCCTCGGCGCAGGCGATCACGCAGTACTCACTCCGGGGCGCGGTCATGGAGTCCTCCCCCGGGATACCGTGCGGCGAACTCGGGCCAGGGGGTGCTCGCGTACTCCCGCTGAACGGCCTCGTCCCGGCCGTAGTCGGGGGCGCAGGAGGTGAAGTGCGCGCCGCCCGGAGCCTCGACCACACCGGTGACCGTGTGCCGTTTCACCAGCAGCGACTGCGGCGGCGCCTCCTTCGTCAACTCCGCGGTGTCCACGATCCGCTCGCAGGAGACGTACGCGGTGTCGGCCGCCTCGCAGAACAGGTCGTCGAAGTACGGGTCGGGTCCGAGGTACTGGCCGTTGCCGAGCCGGTCGGCGCGGTTCAGGTGCACCAACGCGGCATCCATACTGAGCGCGGGCATGGCCACGAACGTCTCCTGGTCGTCGTACGGCGAGGTCACCGTCCGCAGACCGGGGTTGACCCGCATGACGTCCGAGCCGATGCCTGCCCGCACCGGCAGGAACGGCAGCCGGTTCGCGGCTGCCCGCAGGCCCCACATGAACATCGCCTCGTCGACCTCCATGAGCTCGAAGGCACCGGCCTCGCGGGCGGCCCGGTAGTGGGGTTCGAGCGGGATCGAGTCGAGGGTGACGAAGGCGGCGACGAGCTTGCGGATGCGCCCGGCGGCGGCGAGCATGCCGACGTCCGGGCCGCCGTACGAGACGATCGTCAGGTCGGTGACGTCCGAGCGCAGCAGCGCGCGCACCAGCGTCATCGGCTTGCGGCGCGAACCCCAGCCGCCGATGCCGAGGGTCATACCGCTGCGCAGCCGGGAGACGACCTCGTCGGCCGTCATGGTCTTGTCGCTCACTCGGCCTCCCCGCCGAACCTGTCACGGACCCGGTCGGCGACCCCGCTGACGCTCGCCTCGTAGGTGAAGCCCTGCTCGAAGCGGTAGCCGCGGCGGACGTCGACCGGGTCGATGCCGTTGATGGCGGCCTTGGCCAGGCGCAGCAGCTCGCCGTCCTTGGCGGCGATCTCGCGGGCCGACTCCAGGGCCGCGGCGGCGAGTTCGTCCCTCGGGACGACCTTCCACACCGAACCGTGCCGGTGCAGTTCGGCGGCGGTGACCGTGCGGGAGGTGAAGTACAGGGCGCGCATGAGGTGCTGGGGGACCAGGCGGGCCAGGTGCGTGGCCGCGCCGAGGGCCCCGCGGTCCAGCTCGGGCAGGCCGAAGGTGGCGTCCTCGCTCGCCACGATCACATCCGCGTTGCCCACCAGGCCGACGCCGCCGCCCAGGCAGAATCCCTGCACGGCGGCCACCACGGGCACCTCGCAGTCGTACACCGCCGAAAACGCCTCGAAACAGCCGCGGTTGGCGCCGACCAGGGCGGCCGGGCCGCGCTTCTGGATCTCCTTGATGTCCACGCCCGCGTTGAAACCACGCCCCTCGGCCGCCAGGACCACACACCTGACCTCCGGATCGCGGCCCGCCGCGCGCACGGCGTCGGCCAGGGCGAACCAGCCGTCCACCGGGAGGGCGTTCACCGGCGGGAAGTCGACCCCGACCAGGACGATCCCCTTTTCCGGGGACGAGGTGGAGACACCCATCGCTGCATCAGCTACCTTTCCACCAAACGTTTGTTAGGTGAAGGGTAGCGGTGAATGGAGCTGAGCGGGAGGGTCGTGGTCGTCACCGGCGGCACGCGCGGAGTCGGCGCCGGGATCGCCCGCTCCTTCGCACAGGCGGGGGCGGACGTCGTCGTTTGCGCGCGCAGGCCGCCCGAAGTCCCCTTGCCGCAAGCGCGGTTCGTGGAACTGGACGTCCGGGAACCCGACGCCGTACGGCACTTCTTCGCCGAACTGCCGCGCCTGGACGTCCTGGTCAACAACGCGGGAGGCGCGCCCTATCGGCTGCTCACCGAGGCTCGCGCCGAACAGCACGCCCGGGTACTGGAGTTGAACCTCCTCGCCCCCCTGACGGTGTCCCTGGCCGCCTACGAGCACCTGAAACGGACCCGCGGCTCCATCGTCATGATCGGAAGCGTCAGCGGCGGCCGGCCCTCACCGGGCACGGCCGCGTACGGGGCGGCCAAGGCCGGCCTGGAGAACCTGGCCCGCTCAATGGCCGTGGAGTGGGCACCGGACGTGCGCGTGAACACCCTGGTCGTCGGCATGGTCCGCACCGAGCGGTCGCATCTGCACTACGGCGACGAGGCGGGCATCGCCGCCGTCTCCCGCACGGTCCCGCTCGGCCGTCTGGCCGAGCCCTCGGACGTGGGCGCGGCCGCCGTGTTCCTCGCCTCGGACGCCGCCGCGTACATCAGCGGGGCCTCGCTGCTGGTGCACGGCGGCGGGGAGCGGCCGGCCTTCCAGGAGGCCGCAACTGTCAACAAGGAGACGTGAGATGACCGGAATCTGCGACGGCCGGGTCGTCGTCGTCACCGGCGCGGGCCGCGGTCTCGGCCGCGCCCACGCGCTCGCCTTCGCCGCCGAGGGCGCCCGGGTCGTCGTCAACGACCTCGGCGTCGGCCTCGACGGCACACCGGGCCCCGACAGCCCCGCTCTCCTCGTCGCCGAGGAGATCCGTGCGGCGGGCGGCGCGGCCGTCGCCCACGGCGGCGACATCGCGACCCCCGCCGGCGCCGCCTCCCTCGTCCGGGCCGCCCTGGAGACGTACGGCCGCCTCGACACCCTCGTCAACAACGCCGGGTTCCTGCGCGACCGGATGCTGGTGAACCTGGAGGAGGACGACTGGGACGCGGTGATGCGGGTCCATCTGAAGGGCCACTTCCTGCCGCTGAAGCATGCGGCCGCGCATTGGCGGGGGGAGACGAAGGCGGGACGTACGCCTGTGGCCAGGGTCGTCAACACGTCCAGCGGGGCGGGCCTGCTGGGCTCGGTGGGACAGGGCAACTACAGCGCCGCGAAGGCCGGAATCATAGGCCTCACCCTGGTCGCGGCGGCCGAACTCGCCCGCTACGGCGTCCAGGTCAACGCGATCGCCCCCGCGGCACGGACGAGGATGACCGAGCGGACGTTCGCCGACACGATGGCGGCCCCGTCCGACGGCTTCGACGCGATGGCCCCGGAGAACGTGTCCCCGCTGGTCGTGTGGCTGGGCTCGGAGGCGAGTGCGGGAGTGACGGGCCGGGTCTTCGAGGCCGAGGGCGGGCGGATCACGGTGATGGAGGGCTGGAGGCCGGGCCCGACCACCGACAGGGCCGCGAGGTGGGCCCCGGCGGAGGCGGGAGAGGCGGCGCGGAAGCTGTTGGGGGAGGCAGAGGCTCCGGCTCCGGTACATGGAGCGCCAACATGATCACCTTAGGGGCGCGGGGAACTGCGCGACCAGCCACGACGATGCGGCAGACGGCAGACGGCAGACGGCAGACGGCGGACGGCAGACGGCAGACGGCAGAGGGCAGACGGCAGACGGCAGACGGCAGACGGCAGACGGCACACGACGCTACGTATCACACTCCAGCACCGTCCGGCACAGCGCGCAGCGAGCTCGCACCCGCCCCCGCACCGGAACCCGGATCCGCTGGTGACAGGTGGGGCACGGGAACGAGACGCGCAGGCGCCCGGGGCCGTCCGGGGTGAAGGTGTAGGGGACGGGGGCTCCCGGCTGGGGGCCGGGGGCGTGGCGGCGGTCGCGTGCGTAGCGGCGGCGGCCCGCCCAGCCCGCCGCGGTCAGAGGTGGCTGTTCGGAGTCCTGGCGGGCCTGCGCCATCCCCTTCACATACGCCGTATAAGCCTGCGCACTGGTGAACCACACCGAGGGATCCTCCCCGAACACCAGGGACCGCTTCGCCAGCACGTACCCGAACTCCTCCGGCGTGAGATACCCCAGCTTCTGCGACGACGCCGCGTCCTCCCGGTAGGCGTCCAGCAGCAGCCACCCCGCCCCCAGATACGTCGTCGCCGTGTCCGTGAGGATCTCGTTCTCCCGCACCCCGGGGAAGGAGAGGTCCAGCCGGTGCAGATACACGTGCATGACCTCGTGGGCCAGTGCCGCGCCGATGTCCCGCCGATGGGTGCGGAAACGGTCGTTCAGCTCGACGAAGTACTCGGGGCCCGCGGTGAGTTCGACGTTCGCCGCGTGGGTCATCTCGCGGAAGCTGACCACGAACCGGGCGTCCGGCAGCCGGTAGTGCCGCACCAGCTCCCGGGCCACCCGCTGCGCCCCGAGATAGAGATCGTCGGTGTCGCAGAACGCCACGTCCACCGGCGCCACGCTCGTCGCGAACGTCTGGACGGTGTCGTAGGAGAGCCGCTTGTAGAGCGCGTTGATCGAGGCCCGCACCGTCTCCAGGTGCGGGTAGCCGTGCTGGACCGGTCCGTCGTTCGTCACGCCCGTACCCCCAAGACGCCCTGAACCCGATTCCACTCTACGAGGTCGAGTGTCTACGAGGTCCCGTGCGGATTCTCATGAGCCGGATCCTCGTGGGCCGGATCCGGGGCGCGGAGCCGGAGCGCGGGCCCGCGTTGCGGTGCCTCCTCCAGCTCCAGCACCCACACGTCGTTGCCGCCCTCCCGCAGCACCGGCCCGGGCACGTACAGCGTCCGCTGCGGGCCCTTGGACCAGTACCGGCCGAGGTTGAAGCCGTTGACCCACACGAACCCCCGGGTCCAGCCCGGCAGCTCCAGGACCGCGTCCCCGCAGCCCCGCACGCTCACCTCACCCCGGTACAGGCCCGCCGAGCCGTCCCCGGGGACCTCACCGAAGCCGATCCCCGCCAACGAGTCCGAGGAGTCCAGCGCGTCCAGCCGCAGCCCCCGCGCCCGCACCCCGTGCAGGAACTGCCGCTCGTGCCGCAGCCCCCCGGTGATCCCCTTGGCCTCCCCGCTCCTGGGCCCGTAGTTGACCCGCCCCAGCGACTCCACCCACAGCTCCACGCGCGCGTACCCCGCGACCGGCTCCTTGAGCTCCACGTCGTCCTCGGTGAGCACCCCGGCCCGCTCCCCGTCGACGTACACCACCGCGAGATCCCGCAGCCCCCGCGCGGTCAACGGGTACGGCTGCCGCGGCCCCGGCACGCTCACCTCGTACCGCACCAGCCCCCGGTCCACGTCCAGCTCCTCGAAGGTCGGCGGGACGGGACCCTCGTGGAGCGGCCCGCCGCGCTCCTCCAGTACGGCGGACAGGGCCGCCCACTCGGGCAGGTGCACGTCGGCGGCCGCCCCCAGCACCCCCGGCGCGGGCGGAAGGTCCGCCACCGGACCGTACGCGGACAGCACCTCACGGAAACGCCAGAACTTCTCTGTCGGCCTGCCGTACTCGTCGATCGGCGCGTCGTAGTCGTACGACGTCACATCCGGCTCCAGCGGACCGTCGTGCAGCGCGCCCCCGCCCCGGTTGGCACCCGCCCAGCCCGCGAAGTTCGTGCCGCCGTGCGCCATGTACAAGTTCACCGAGGCCCCGCACTCCAGGATCTCCCGCAGCGCCGCGGCCGCGTCCCCGGCATCCCGTACGACGTGTTCCCCACCCCAGTGCTCGAACCAGCCGCACCAGAACTCCATGCACATCAGCGGGCCGTCCGGCCGGTACCTGCGCAGCGTCTCGAAGGCCGTGCGGGCGTCGGAGCCGAAGTTCACCGTGGCGAGGACACCGGGGACCGAACCGCCGCTGAGCATGTGGTCCTCGGGGCCGTCCGAGGTGAACAGCGGGACCGTGATCCCCACCGCGCGCAGCACCTCGGTCAGCCGCAGCAGATAGGCGGCGTCCGAACCGTAGCTGCCGTACTCGTTCTCCACTTGCACCATGAGCACCGGGCCGCCGCGGTCGATCTGCCGCTCCACGACCTGCGGCAGCAGCCGCCCGAACCAGCGCTCGACCGGGGTGAGGTACCGCTCGTCGCTCGTGCGCGCGTGACCCTGCAGCCAGTGCGGCAGACCGCCGTTCTCCCACTCCGCGCAGATGTAGGGGCCAGGGCGGACGATCGCCCACAGCCCCGCCTCCCGGGCCGCGTCCAGAAACCGGCCCAGCGCCTCCACGTCCCGGAACTCGCCCGGGTGCGGCTCGTGCAGGTTCCACGGCACATACGTCTCCACGCAGTTGAGGCCCATCGCCCGCAGCATCGCCAGCCGCTGCCCCCACTGCGCCTCGTGCACCCGGAAGTAGTGCAGCGCCCCGGACAGCAGCCGCACGGGCCTCCCGTCCAGCAGGAAATCGGTTTCACCCACCGTGAACTCACTCATAGGCTCCACCCTCGCCACTGGCGACGATCACGTCCATGGACAAAGATCGGCGCTGCTTGGACCGAAGCGCATGCAAGGAGCGCGATGTACCACACCTGGATGCGATTCCTCACCCCCAGCCCCGTCCACCACCGCCTGGGCCTGGTCTGCCTGGGAGTCGGACTCCAGTACGGCGCGCTGCCCACCGTCGGTCCCCGCACCCTCGACAGCCACGTCGCCGTCGTCATCAGCACCGGCACCGGGTGGTACGAGACCCCCGACGGCCGCCGTACGACGGTCACCGCGCCCTCCCTGCTGTGGCTCACCCCCGGCATCCCCCACCACTACGGGCCCGACCCGGAGACCGGCTGGGACGAGGGCTTCGTCGGCTTCACCGGGCCCGCCACCGCCACCTACGCCGAACTCGGTTACATCGAACCCGACCGCCCCGTCGTGCCCCTGTCCGACGCCACCGGCCCACGCGCGGTCATCGCCCGCATCGCCCGCGCCGCCCGCCGCGACAACCCGCTCCTGGAGGTCGAGACCGGCGCCGCCGTCCACGAACTCCTCGTCGCCCTGCGCCGCGCCCGCGCCGACCTCGCCCCCGACGGCGACCCCGTCCTCAAGGCCCTCGCCCGCGACGCCTTCAAACCGATGTCCGTCGCCGACCACGCCACCCGGCACGGCATGACCCTCGCCGAACTGCGCACCGCGGTCCGCCGCGGCGCCGGCTCCAGCCCCAAGGACTACCTCCTCGGCATCCGCCTCGACCGCGCCAAGGAACTCCTCGCCGCCACCGAACTCCCCGTCTCCGCCATCGCCCGCCGCGTCGGCTACGACGACCCCGCCTACTTCTCCCGCCTCTTCACCCGCCGCGTCGGCATGGCCCCGATCCGCTTCCGCGCCCAGGAAAGCCGGACCCTGCCGGGGGGCTGGAGCAACCAGGTCCCTGATCCGGAGGATCCGCCGAGGGTTTGAGGACGGGGGCGGGAGGGTTTGAGGACGGGGACTGAGGTGGGGATTGGCTGAGCGGGTGGGGGTGTGGTGTCTGGGGTTCGGGTGCCGGCTGTGGGGGTGGGGGACGGGTTCTGGGGGATGGCGTCCGGTGGGGGTGTGACGGTCCGGGTTCGGGGTCTGGGCGGGCGGATGTGGGGGTTGGTTCTGGCTGTCGGCTGTCGGCTGTCGGCGTGGGCTGTGGGGCGGGAGGCTGGTGCCCGGGTCAGTTGATCGGGGGCGTGTGATGGTCCGGGTCGGGGGGCCGGGGTCCGGGCTGTGGGCCTGGAGACCGGGTTCGGAGCGACCGAGCCTCCGAGGACCGAGCCGCCGAGGACCCGGGCCGCCAAGGACCCGGGCCTCCAAGGGAAGTCGATCGCCCAGCCCCCCCGTCCGGCCCCTCCGCCGGAAAGCCGAACACCCGCCCCCCGGATTCGGTCGTTCCGTCGGAGAGACGATCACCCGGGGCACCGACCTACCCGCTCGGGCCGCGCCGCTCGATCCGCCGACCGTCCGCTCCCCCCGCCCCCGTAGGGTTGTCACTCATGACCACCAGCAACACCGGATCCGGTGACGTCGACCCCGCCGTCCGCGAAGAGCTCGCCCGGCTGCGCGACAGCATCGACAACATCGACGCGGCCGTCGTCCACATGCTCGCCGAGCGCTTCAAGGCCACCCAGCAGGTCGGCCACCTCAAGGCCCACCACCAGCTGCCGCCCGCCGACCCGGCCCGCGAAGCCCGCCAGATCGAGCGCCTGCGCACCCTCGCCGAGAACGCCAAACTCGACCCGGCCTTCGCTGAGAAGTTCCTGAATTTCATCATCGCCGAGGTGATCAGACACCACGAGCGCATCGCCGAGGACACCGTGAACGGCTCCGCCCCGCTGGCCGATTGACCTCCGCCGACGCCCCGTGGAGGTGACACGGCGACCGGCACACGGCATGCTGCGCTGTGCACTCCTTGTCAGTCCACGAGCACACCGCGTCAACACGCGGGAGTAGGCTGACCGTCCGCGAGGGAGGGACGTCGGGCCATGCCTTCGGATGCCAAGATCCTCATCGTCGACGACCACGAGGACACGCTCTACGCCCTGGAGAGCGCCCTGGCCCCGCTGGGCTACCGGCTCGCCCGCGCCACCAGCGGTGACGAGGCCCTCAAGCAGGTGCTCCGGGGCCAGGTCGGCCTCCTGCTCCTCGACGTACGGATGCCCGGCGTAAGCGGCCTCGACGTGGTCCGCTACATGCGGCGCCTGGAGCAGACCCAGCACATCCCCGTCGTCCTGCTCACCGGCTTCGGCCCCGACCACGAACTGACCTCCGCCGCCTTCGGCCTCGGCGTCGCCGACCTCCTGATGAAACCCATCGACCCCTGGGCCCTGCGCACCAAGGTCCGCTACCTCTTCGACGCCCACCGCCGCCACCTCGCCCTCGAACACGAGGTGCGGGAGTTAAGGGCTCTCGTCAAGGACCACACCGAGGAAAAGGGCCACGACGAGGACGGCGGCCTCGCCGCCCACCGGGCCCTGCCCCACCCGGACGCCAGGGTTCCGGTGCAGCGCGGCGAAGGGGCGCACACCGGGGAGCTCGAACAGGACCGGACAAAAGGCGTGTACCGATCCGCCTCTGTGAGTTGCCCGTGCCATCAGGCAGCATGTCCTGCATGTCCGTACTGACGCGCGACGAAGCGCAGACCCGTGCCAAGCTCCTTGACGTTCACCGCTACACCATCGCGCTCGACCTCACCACCGGCGACGAGACCTTCGCGTCCCAGACCGTCATCCGGTTCACCGCGCGCACGCAGGCGGACACCTTCGTCGAACTCAAGCCGGCCGAACTGCGGGAGGCCACCCTCGACGGCCACCCCCTCGACCCGGAGACCCTCGAGGAGAACCGGCTGCCCCTCAAGGCACTGACCGCCGGCGAACACGAACTGCGCATCGACGCCGTCATGCGGTACTCCCGCACCGGCGAGGGCATGCACCGCTTCACCGACCCCACCGACGGCGAGACCTACGTCTACACCCAGCTCTTCCTCGACGACGTCCAGCGCGTCTTCGCCGCCTTCGACCAGCCCGACCTCAAGGCCGTCTTCGACCTGTCCGTGAAGGCCCCCGAGAACTGGACCGTCCTCGCCAACGGCATCACCACGGACCTCGGCGACGGCCACTGGCAGGCCACCCCCACCCCCCTCATCTCCACCTACCTCGTCGCCGTCGCCGCCGGCCCCTGGCACTCCGTACGCACCGAACACCGCGGCCTGCCCTTCGGCATCCACTGCCGCCGCTCGCTGGCGCCCCACCTCGACCCGGACGCCGACGAACTCTTCGAGATCACCAAGCAGTGCTACGACCGCTACCACGAGAAGTTCGAGGAGCCCTACCCCTTCGACTCCTACGACCAGGCGTTCGTCCCCGAGTTCAACGCCGGCGCCATGGAGAACCCCGGCCTCGTCACCTTCCGCGACGAGTTCGTCTACCGCTCCGCCGTCACCGACACCGAACGCCAGACCCGCGCCATGGTCATCGCTCACGAGATGGCCCACATGTGGTTCGGCGACCTCGTCACCCTGCGCTGGTGGGACGACATCTGGCTCAACGAGTCCTTCGCCGAGTACATGGGCTACCAGACCCTCACCGAAGCCACCCGCTTCACCGACACCTGGGTCGACTTCGGCGTCGTCCGCAAGGGCTGGGGTTACGACGCAGACCAGCGCACCTCCACCCACCCCGTCGCCCCCGACGCCGTCGACGACACCGCCTCCGCCCTCCTGAACTTCGACGGCATCTCCTACGCCAAGGGCGCCTCCGCACTGCGCCAACTGGTGACCTGGCTCGGCGAGAAGGACTTCCTCGCCGGCATCAACACCCACTTCGCCCGCCACAGGTTCGCCAACGCCGCCCTCGCCGACTTCATCGACTCCCTCGCCTCCGCCACCGAACGCGACGTCCACGCCTGGGCCGACACCTGGCTGCGCACCACCGGCGTCGACACCCTGCGGCCCGTCGTCACCCGCGGCGAGGAAGGCACGTACACCCTCCAGGTCGAACACAAGGGCAGCCGCCCGCACCGCATCGCCGTCGGCCTATACGACCAGGACGTCGCCGACGAGGGCCGCCACCTCGTCCTGCGCGACCGCCTCGACCTCGACATCCCGCAGAACACCCCGCACCCCATCGGCAAACGCCCCGCACTCCTCCTCCTCAACGACGGCGACCTCACCTACACCAAGGTCCGCTTCGACCCCGAGTCCTTCTCAGCGGTCACCCAAAGCCTCTCCGGTCTGCCCTCGCCACTGACCCGCGCCGTCGTCTGGAACGCCCTGCGCGACGCCGTCCGCGACGGCGAACTGGCCCCCACCGCCTACCTGGAAGCGGCCCGCACCCACCTCCCGCACGAAACCGACCTCGCCCTCGTCCAGGGCGTCCTCGCCTTCACCTCCACCTACGTCGCCGACCGCTACGTCACCCCCGAACAGCGCCCCGCCGCCCTCACCACCCTCTCCTCCCTGTGCCGCGACCTCATCCGCCGCACCGAGGACGGCGACAACCCCGGCCTGCGCCTGATCGCCGTCCGCCACTGCATCGACGTCGCCGCCCACCCCGACACCATCGCCGCCTGGCTCGCCGACGGCACCGTCCCCGGCGGCCCCGAACTCGACCCCGAACTGCGCTGGCGCGTCCTCGCCCGCCTCGCCGTCCTCGGCGCCACCGACGAGAGCGCCATCGCCGCCGAACTGGACCGCGACCCCTCCGCCACCGGCCAGGAAGGCGCCGCCCGCTGCCGCGCCGCCCTGCCCACCGAGGAGGCCAAAGCACAGGCCTGGGAAGCGATGTTCACCCGCGACGACCTCTCCAACTACCTGTTCACCGCCACCGCCCAGGGCTTCTGGCAACCCGAACAGACCGACCTCGTACGGCAGTACGTGCCCCGCTACTACGAGGACGCCGTCGCCCTCGCCGCCCGCCGGGGCCCCGCGATCGCCGACGCCGCCGGCCGCTGGGCGTTCCCCGCCCACGCCATCGACGAGGACAACCAGGCTCTCGGCCAGGCCTGCCTGCGCGACGCCGACCCCATCCCCTCCCTGCGCCGCAAACTGGTCGACCAACTCGACGACCTGGGACGGGCCCTGCGGGTGAGGCAGGTCTAGAGCGGGTTTTCCCCGTACGGGAGTACCCCCTTTCGGGTCAGGATCGTTGAACTCTCCGGGCGCGCCCAGGCAACCGCGTCCAAGCTGGAAGTCCCCAGCGCCCCCGGAGGTCGACGATGAACACGCCGCCCCTGGCCTCGGGCCCCGAAGGCCGTGAAGTCCTGCGCCCGCTGCTCGACACGGTCCTGGACGCGCTGGAGGAGGGGGCACGGGGGCGGCGAGGACCGCTGCCCACCGGGGGACCGGACGCGGTCGCCGCCCGGATGCACGATGCGCTGGGGGACGTACTCCCGGACGAGGGCGACCCGCAGGCCCTACGGCACCTGGTACGCGCCTTCGCGGAAGGCGCGGCCGACCCCGCCGACCCCCTCTGCGCAGCCCACCTCCACTGCCCACCCCTCGCGGTGGCAGCAGCAGCCGACCTGGCCGCTTCAGCCCTGAACCCATCCCTCGACTCCTGGGACCAGGCCCCGGCAGCCTCGGAGCTCGAGTCACTGGTGACACGGCGACTTGCTGAAGAGGTGTACTTCGAGACACCTAGGGGCGCGGGGCTGTATCAATCTGCGGCTCCGCCGCGGGGCGCGACCAGCCCCCACCGGCCCGACGCTTTGATCACAACCGGTGGCACGGAAGCAAACCAACTCGCCCTCCTCCTGGCCAGAGAGACACATGGTCCCGGCGTCCGCCTCGTCTGCGGCGAGAACGCCCACCACTCCCTCCCAAGGGCCGCCTGGCTCCTGGGCCTGCCGGAGCCGGTGATCGTCCCCGCCCCCCAGGGCACCCTCGATCCCGCAGCCCTGGACACACTCCCGCCCGGCCCGCTGCTCATCGCCGCCACCGCGGGCACCACCGACGCCGGCCTCATCGACCCCCTGCCCGAGATCGCCGACTGGTGCGCACACCGCGGCGCCCGCCTGCACGTGGACGCGGCCTACGGCGGAGGCCTCCTCTTCAGCACCCGGCACCGAGACAAGCTCACCGGTCTGAGCGCCGCGGGCACCGTCACCCTCGACCTCCACAAACTCGGCTGGCAACCCGTCGCCGCAGGACTCCTCGCCGTCCGCGACGCCCAAGACCTCGCCGTCCTCCACCAGCACGCCGACTACCTCAACGCCGACGACGACACCGAAGCCGGCCTCCCCGACCTCCTCGGCCGCTCCCTGCGCACCACCCGCCGCCCCGACGTCCTCAAGATCGCCGTCACGCTGAAGACCCTCGGCCGCACAGGACTTGGCGCACTCGTGGACCAAGTCTGCGCAACAGCGCAGCAGTTCGCGGAGCTTGTCGACAGGCACCCCGGGTTCGAACTCCACGCCCCGCCCACCATCAGCACGGTCCTGTTCCGACCCACCGGCGCCACCGACGACGCCGTAGCCGCCGTACGCCGAAAACTCCTCACCGACGGCCGCGCCGTCCTCGGCCGGGCCCGCGCAGCAAACCGGCTCTGGCTCAAGGCAACCCTCCTCAACCCCACCACCCGGCCGGCCGACCTCGCCGGACTCCTGCACCTCGTGGAAGGAACCACCCTCCGATGAAGCCCCACCCCCCACACCACGAGCCCGACGCACCCCGCGACCTCGTCGGCATCGGCATCGGACCCTTCAACCTCTCCCTCGCCGCCCTCGCCCAGCCCCTCACCGCCCTCGACACCGTCTTCTACGAACAGCGCCCCGCCTTCGGCTGGCACCCCGGCCTCCTCATCGACGGAGCCACCGTCCAAGTCCCCTTCCTCGCCGACCTGGTGACCCTCGCCGACCCCACCAGCCACTGGACCTTCCTCAACTACCTCAAAGCCCGCGAGCGCCTCTACCCCTTCTACTTCGCCGAGCGCTTCCACATCCAGCGCGCCGAATACGACGCATACTGCCGCTGGGTCGCCGAGCGCCTCCCCGGACTCCACTTCAACCACCAGGTCGACGCCGTCCGCTTCAACCCCGAACGCGACGTCTTCGAGGTCGACTTCACCCAACTCGACACCGACGGCGAAGCCGAAGCACTGGGCCGCACCTACACCAAGAACGTCGTCCTCGGCATCGGCACCGAGCCCTACGTGCCGGAGCCGTTGAAGCCCCTCGTCGAAGCCCCCGGCGTGCCCGTCATCCACGCCACCGACTACCTCGCCCACCGCGAGAGCCTCCTCGCCGCCGACCACGTCACCGTCGTCGGCTCCGGACAGTCCGGCGCCGAGGTCTTCCTCGACCTCCTCCGAGGCCGCCCCACCGGCCGCGAGGGACTCCACTGGCTCGGCCGCACCGAAGCCTTCGCGCCCATGGAGTACTCCAAGCTCGGCCTCGAACACTTCACCCCCGACTACACCCGCTACTTCCACGCCCTGTCCGAAAGCGTCCGCGACCGCCTCGGCACCACCCAGTGGCAGCTCCACCGCGGCATCGACGCCGACACCATCGCCGCCATCCACGACGAGCTCTACCGCCGCACCCTGCACGGCGGCTGGCCCGACACCGTCCTCACCCCCGGCGTCCGCGTCCGCACCGCGGGCAGAATCGCCACCACCAAGATCGAACTCCATCTCGAACACATCCAGCAGGGCAGCCGCTCCCGCCTCACCACCGACGCCGTCGTCCTCGCCACCGGCCACCGCGAACGCCCCCTCGACCGCATCCTCGCCGGACTCGACCCCTACCTGCGCCGCGACAGCCGCGAACGCCCCCGCGTCGACGAACACTTCCGCCTCGCCCTCGACCCCTCCGTCACCGGCGCCGACTGCCACATCTACGTCCAGAACGCCGAACGCCACACCCACGGCGTCGGCACCCCCGACCTCGGCCTCGCCGCCTGGCGCAGCGCCACCATCCTCAACACCGTCACCGGCAAGGACGCCTACCCGCTCCCCACCCGCACCGCCTTCACCACCTTCGGCCTCGAAGACCGCCTCCCACACATCCCACCCGCCCGCAACGCCCCCGTCCTGACCCCCCTCGTCGAGGGACGGTAAAAACCCGGCGGCGCCGGAAGAACCCGGGACCCGGACCGGTTGGCTCCCACATGACGACCACCTGGACCGCCGCCCACCGCGCCGCCGCCATCAGCCCCCACGAGAGCCTCGCCCTCTTCGAGTCCCGCGGCTTCACCGACCAGACCGTCCGCCAGTCCCTGCGCCTGGCAGGCGGCGGCGACGCCGTCCGCATCCGCCTGACCAACCGCTACGGCCACAAGCCCCTGGAGATCGGCGGCGCCCACCTCGCCCTGCGCACCAAGGGCAGCGGCATCGACCCCGGCAGCGACACCCGACTCCTCTTCTCCGGCGCCCCCACCGTCACCCTCCCCGCCGGCGAGGAAACCGTCAGCGACCCCGTCGAGCTACCGGTGACCGCCGGAGAAGAACTCTCGGTGAGCCTCTACCTGCCCGGCGACACCGGACCCACCACCTTCACCGCCATCCCCTACGACACCGGATACGCCGTCCCCGGCAACCAACTCTCCGCGCAACTCCTCGAAGACCCCGAGGAGTTCGCCACCGGCCACCTCCTCGCCGGCGCCGACGTCCTCGCCCCGGCCGGCACCCGCATCGCCGTGGCCTTCGGCGACTCCTGGATCGAAGGCGCCGCCACCACCCCCGGCACCGACAACAGCTTCCCCGGACAGCTCAGCCGCCGCCTCAAGCACGGCTGGATCGTCAACGCGGGCATCTCCGGCAACCGCCTCCTCACCGACGCCATCGGCGAACACCTCCTCGCCCGCATCGACCACGACGTCCTCGCCGTCCCCGGCGTCAGCCACGTCATCATCCACATCGGCCTCAACGACCTGGGCCTGCCCGGCCACTTCGCCCACCCCGAACCCGCCGAAGGCCCCACTGCGGCCGAGTTCAAAGCCGGCCTCACCACCCTCGCCGACCGCCTCCACAGCGCCGGACTCACCGTGATCGGCTCCACCATCGGCCCCTACAAGGGCACCGTCCACGACGGCTACGACACCCCACGCGGCCAAGCAGTCCGCCACGAGGTCAACACCTGGCTCCTCGGCGACACCCACCCCTTCGACGCCGTCATCGACGTCGCCGCCGCCGTCGCGGACCCCGCCGACCCCGACCGGATCCACCCCGACTTCAACGCCGGCGACGGCCTCCACGTCAACGACGCCGGCGCGAAAGCCATCGCCGACGCCGTGGACGTAACCCTCCTGGACCTCTAGAACACCGGCGTACCGTCCCGCGTGAGCTTCCAGTCCACCGACGCGAAGTCCTTCGGGTCCAGCACACCCTTCGCGGTCACCCACTCCGCGATCCGCGTGCGGATCTCCGTCGACTCCGACCACAGCTCGGTGGCGGAGGCCACGTGCGGGAACGCCCCGCCGCCGTTCGCCCGGTAGTTGTTCACCGCGAACACGAACTTCTGCGCGTCGTCCAGCGCGGCACCGTTGTAGGTCAGGTTCTTGATCCGCGACCCCGCCGCCTGAGCGATGTCGATGTCGTACGACAGCCCCGACACGTAGTCGTAGTTGTAGTCCGGACGACTGCCCGCGTTCGTCAGCTTCTCCACGTCCACGACCGCGCCCGCCGCCGTCTGCACGAAGTACGCCGCCGAGTACTCCAGGTACGCCCTGACCTGCGCACCCGTCAGCAACTTCGCCACCAGCGTGTTGTCGTACACGTACAGGCTCGACAGATCCCGGATCGTCACGTTGCCGGCCGGGATCTCCGAGGTGCGGGAGAAGGGAGAAGCCTGCGCGATGACCGGCAGCGAGGCGTACTCCGTGCCCGCCAGCGCCGCCCTGACCACGTCCTCCTGGACCTTCGTGATCAGGTCGATGATCGGGGCGTCCTTGTAGCGTGCCTCGACCGTCGTCAGCGTCTCGGTCGCCGTACCGACCACCTGGTTCACATACTTCACGACCACGTCGTGGTCGGCCTTCAGCAGCTTGGTGATCTTCGGGTCGTCGGCGACCGAGTTCGAGTTCAGCACCTTGGACGACACCGACTCGACCGACCAGCGCCCCTTCGCGAAGACCAGCTCGATGTCGAACAGCGACAGCCGCTCCGCGTACGCCAGCGGCTCCGACAGCACGACCGTCTTCCCGGTCTTCGTGTTGGTGACCTTCAGCTCCGGGATCTCCACATGCGCGTGCCCCACCAGGATCGCGTCGATCCCCGGCACCTGCTGCGCCACCAGCGCCGCCGAGTTCTCGACGTACGGCAACTGGTCACCGTACGACGACGTCCCCGACGAACCCGAGTGCGCCGACACGACCACGACGTCCGCGCCCATCGACCGCAGCTTCGGCACCCACTTCGCCGCCTGCTCCTCAAGCCCCGGGAACGTCAGCTTCCCCTGCACATACGCCTTGTCCCAGATCGCGATACCGGGGTTGGTCAGACCCAGCACCGCCACCTTCACCGGCGGCGCGCCCTTCACATGGAACTTCTTGATGAAGTACGGCGGGAAAGCGGGCTTCTGCGTCTTCGCGTCCAGCGCGTTGGCGCCGAGGAGCGGGAAGTCGCACTGCTCCTCGAACTTCCGCAGCGTCTCGATGCCGTAGTTGAACTCGTGATTGCCCAGCGCCACCGCGTCGTACCCGATGGCGTTCATGGCCGCCGCCATCGGGTGCACCGGCCCGCCCTTGGCGGTGATCGGGTCGACCTTCGCGTAGTAGTACGTCAGCGGCGTCCCCTGGATCGTGTCGCCCGCGTCGAGCAGCAGCGTGTTGCAGCGGCCCTTCTCCGCACGCACCTGGTTCACCAGCGTCGAGATCCGCGACAGACCCTGCGCGTTGCCCGCGGTGTCCTTGTACTCCGCGTCCTTGAAGTAGTCCCAGTTGAAGACGTGACCGTGCAGGTCGGTGGTGCCCATCACGGTCAGCGAGTACCGCTTCTCGCGCCCCTTCCCGGCCTCCGCGGCCTGGGCGGCCGGAGCACCCACCGCACCGGCCAGCGCCACACCCGCACCGGTCACGGCGGACTTCTCCAGGAACTTCCTGCGGTTCAAGGCCATGTCTTGATCTCCTCGGGGAACGGTCAACAACGCGCGTAGATTCTGACCCGCACATGGCGAACGGCAACAGCCCCCGCAGGTTTCGATCTGATGACCCAAGCGGCGACCGACCGGGTCCTTAACCGGCCAAGAACTGACACAGTGGGTCGTTATGGCCACCGACTCCGTTCCCTACGGCACCCCCGACGCCCCCCGCATCGCCGTACGCGGCGAAGCCCACCTCGAAGTCGACCCCGAGATCGCCCGCATCAGCGTCACCGTCGCCTCCCGCGGCAAGGACCGCCGCACCGCCCTCGACGACCTCACCCGCCGCAACACCACCGCCCTGGACCTGCTCAAGTCCTACGGCGACGCAGTCGAACGCCTGGAAACCGGCTCCTTCTCCGTCACACCCGAACTCAAGGAACACGGCCGCGGCGAACGCGTCCACGCCTACCACGGCCGCGTCCACATCACGGCCGAGCTCACCGACTTCACCGCACTGGGCGAACTCACCACCAGACTGGCCGACCAGGAGTTGACGCGGGTCGACGGACCATGGTGGGCCCTGCGCCGAGACTCACCCGCCTACCGGGAGGCCCGCCAACAGGCCGTACGGGAAGCCGTCCAGCGAGCCAAGGAGTACGCCGAGGCACTGGGCACCTCCCTGGCCTCCTTGGTGGAACTCGCCGACATCGGCGCCGAGGACCCCGAACCCCGCTTCGTCGGCAAAGCCAGCCGCGCACGCTCCATGGCCTACGAGGCCCAGGACGACGCGGGAGCCGCCCCACTCGACCTCGAACCCCAACGCCAACACGTCCACGCGCAGGTCAACGCACGCTTCACGATGGCACCCCCCAGACTGTGAGAGCCACTCGAATTTGCATTCGGAATGCTCATCGGAGCGGAGTGGCGCACACTTCAACCCTTGTCAACAACCCTTCACCCAAAGGTTGTTGAGTCGTCATGCCCACCCAAGTCGCTACCCGCCGGTAAGGTCTAGGCTCGAAACATGCGCCGAGCAAAGATCGTCTGCACCCTGGGCCCCGCCACCCACTCGTACGACCAGATCAAAGCCCTGGTCGACGCCGGAATGGACGTAGCCCGCTTCAACCTCAGCCACGGCAGCTACACCGAGCACGAGGAGCGGTACCACCACGTCCGCAAGGCCTCCGACGAGACCGGCCGCAGCGTCGGCCTCCTCGCCGACCTTCAGGGCCCGAAGATCCGCCTCGGCCACTTCACCGAAGGCCCCGTACTCCTTGAACGCGGCGACACCTTCACCATCACCGTGGAAGAGGGCGCGCAGGGCGACCAGCGGTCCTGCGGGACGACATACGCCGGACTCGCCGACGATGTCTCCGCAGGCGAGCGCATCCTCGTCGACGACGGCAAGGTCTGCCTGGAAGTCACCTCGGTGGAGGGCCCCCGCGTCCACACCCGGGTGGTCGAGGGCGGCATGGTCTCGGACCACAAGGGCCTGAACCTCCCGGGCGTGGCGGTTTCCGTCCCGGCGCTCTCGGGGAAGGACGAGGAGGACCTCCGCTGGGCCCTGCGCATGGGCTTCGACGTGATCGCCCTGTCCTTCGTGCGGTCGGGCCGCGACATCAAGGGCGTCCACCGGATCATGGACGAGTCGGGACGCCGGCTGCCGGTGATCGCCAAGGTGGAGAAGCCGCAGGCGGTCGAGGCCATCGACGACATCGTGGCCGCCTTCGACGGCATCATGGTCGCGCGCGGGGACCTGGGCGTGGAGATGCCGCTCGAACAGGTGCCGATCGTCCAGAAACGCGCGATCAAGCTGGCGAAGCGGAACGCCAAGCCGGTGATCGTGGCGACACAGATGCTGGACTCGATGATCGAGAACTCCCGCCCGACGAGGGCTGAGGCATCGGACGTCGCGAACGCGGTCATCGACGGCACGGACGCGGTGATGCTGTCCGGTGAGACGAGCGTCGGGAAGTACGCGGTCGAGACGGTCCGGACGATGGCCAAGATCGTGGAGGCGGCGGAGGAGGACATCCTCGCCAAGGGCTTGCCGCCGCTGACCGAACGCAACAAGCCCCGCACCCAGGGAGGGGCTGTCGCCCGAGCGGCGGCGGAGATGGGGGACTTCCTCGGCGCGAAGTTCCTGGTCGCCTTCACCCAGTCGGGCGACACGGTCCGCCGGCTCTCGCGGTACCGGTCCCCGATCCCCCTCTTGGCGTTCACCCCGGAGCCTGCAACTCGCTCGCAGCTGAGTCTGACGTGGGGTGTGGAGACGTTCCTCGGCTCGCAGGTCGACACCACGGACGCGATGGTGGACCAGGTGGACGAGCTGCTCCTGCAGTACGGCCGCTGCGAGAAGGGCGACGTGGTCGTGATCACGGCCGGTTCGCCGCCCGGGGTGTCGGGGTCGACGAACCTGGTCCGCGTGCACCACATCGGGGAGGACGACAGTCCCAAGTAGGGCGGGCTAGTGCTTGGGGCCTACGTGGGTGTCCATGAGGGCTACTGAGGCTTTGCGGGCAACGGAGATGTTGTACGGGTTGCCGTGCCGGGTGCAGTGCGTCCAGTCGATGCCGAGCTTGTCGAGGGTGTCGGTGAAGAGCTTCCGGATGTCATCGGACACGTTGGTGAAGAAGTACCGAGGGTATTCGTAGCGCTTCCGCTCACCGGCTACGAGACGGGTCGTCCAGTTGGTGATGCGGCATCCGTCGGAGTGGATGAGACCTCGGATGAACTCCCAGGGGTGGTCGTCGACGATGGCCTGCTGCCAGGGAGCGAGGGCGATGGGGCGCTCGTGCTTCTTGCCGGGGCCATGCTGGGGGAACAGGCAGTGCAGGTGCTTCGAATAGACCTTCACGTTGCGGCAGCCGGTCTTTCGGACGCGGCAGACGGCATTGTCGGGGAACACCTTGCGCATGGCCTGCTCGCAGGCGTCCATCAGGCCGGGCCAGGAGTCGTCGCACGTGATCATGAGGTTGGGCACCCGGTGTTCGGAGTAGCGGCTGATGTGGCCATCGCCCAAGTAGAGGCCGAGCAAGTAGCCGTAAGCCGCTGCGTCGAGGTCTCTGCCATCGCATCGCGGACACTTCGGATCATGCTTACCCGGGCACTCGCCGCGCTTCGCTCGGTCCAGGTGCTTCCAGTAAGCGATGGTGCCCGGCGGAATGTTGAACTGGCGAGCGACTTCTGCGTTGGTGATCCCATCGCAGCAGTGTGAGCGCCTGCTGTCGAACCTCAGTACCGTGAAAATTCATACGGCTACTCTGAGTGAGTGATCGCGACTGTGTGCAGCATAAAGCGGATGTTCACGAGAACGTGGACATCCGCTTTATGCGTTGGAAGTGCCGGGTGCGGGACTCGAACCCGCAAGCCCTCTCGGGCAGATGTGTTTGAGACATCCGTGTATGCCATTCCACCAACCCGGCAGGACTGGCTGCACGGAAGCATACCGGGTCACCGCAGCCCCCCGCCTCTAGGTAGGCTGCACAAGCAGCAGTACCTGCCCGGCCCGTAACAAGGAGCCCCCGTGACCGCCCCCGAGTCGCCCCAGCCCGTAGACGCGCCCGACGACGACAAGTCGCACGTGCCTCCGCTGACGACCCGTGTCGTCATTGCCGAGGACGAGGCCCTGATCCGGCTCGACCTCAAAGAGATGCTGGAGGAAGAGGGCTACAGCGTCGTAGGCGAGGCTGGCGACGGCGAGCAGGCCGTCGAGCTCGCCCGTGAGCACAAGCCGGACCTCGTGATCCTCGACGTGAAGATGCCCAAGCTGGACGGTATCTCCGCCGCCGAGAAGATCGCCGAGGAGCGGATCGCCCCGGTGCTGATGCTCACCGCCTTCTCGCAGCGTGACCTCGTCGAGCGGGCGAGGGACGCCGGTGCGATGGCGTACCTGGTGAAGCCGTTCAGCAAGAGCGATGTCGTGCCGGCGATCGAGATGGCCGTTTCCCGGTTCACGGAGCTGCGGGAGCTGGAGAACGAGGTCGCCGACCTGACCCTGCGTCTGGAGACCCGCAAGCTCGTCGACCGGGCGAAGTCGATTCTTCAGACGTCGTACGGTCTGACGGAGCCCGCCGCGTTCCGGTGGATCCAGAAGACGTCGATGGACCGGCGCATGTCGATGCAGCAGGTCGCCGAGGCGGTCATTCAGGATGCCGATGAGAAGAAGGCCAACAAGGGCTGAGGCAAGCCCGGCAGCAGCCAGGAGTGAGGCCCGCGTCCCCAGGAGGGGGCGCGGGCCTCGGTCGTACACCCGAATGGATCAGTCCTCGCCGAGGTACGCCTTGCGGACGGACTCGTCGTGGAGGAGGTCCTGGCCGGTGCCGGAGAGGACGATGTTGCCGACCTCCATGACGTGGCCTTGGTCGGCCAGCGACAGGGCGGCCTGGGCGTTCTGTTCGACGAGGAGGATCGTCGTGCCCTGGGACTTCAGCTCCACGATGGTCGACATGATCTTCTGCATCATGATGGGGGAGAGGCCCATGGAGGGCTCGTCCAGCATCAGCAGCTTCGGCTGGGACATGAGCGCGCGGCCCATGGCGAGCATCTGCTGTTCGCCGCCGGAGAGGGTGCCTGCGGCCTGGTTGCGGCGCTCTCCCAGGATCGGGAAGAGCTCGTAGGCGCGCTGGATGTCCTTCTCGATCCCTTCCTTGTCCTTCCTGAGGAACGCTCCGAGTTGGAGGTTCTCGAAGATGGTCAGGCGGGGGAAGATGTGCCGGCCTTCGGGGGAGTGGGCGAGTCCGAAGGAGACGATCTTGTGGGCGGGGACGCCGCTGAGCGGCTTGCCGTCGAAGAGGACCTTGCCGGAGGTCGGCTTGAGGAGACCGGACAGTGTCCTGAGGGTCGTCGTCTTGCCGGCGCCGTTGGTGCCGATGAGGGTGACGACCTGGCCGGCTTCGACGCTGAAGGAGATGCCCTTGACGGCTTCGATCTTGCCGTAGGAGACCCGGAGGTCCTCGACTTCGAGGAGTGCGGTCACTGGCCTTCTCCCTTGGTGCTGGTGGTGCTCTGCGCTTCGGCCGCGTCGACCTCGGTGGTTTCCGCGGCACCGGGGTCGCCCTCGAAGGGTTCGCCGAGGTAGGCGGCGATGACGCGTTCGTCGGCCTGGACGACGTCGGAGGTGCCTTCGACGAGTTTTTCGCCCTGGACGAGGACGGCGACGCGGTCGGAGAGGTTGAAGACGAAGCGCATGTCGTGCTCGATGAGGAGGACGGCGACGCCCTTGTCACGGATGGCGAAGACCAACTCCTCGGTGGCCCGCGTCTCCTGGGGGTTCATGCCGGCGGTCGGCTCGTCCAGGAGGAGCAGGCCGGGCTCGGAGGCGAGTGCGCGTGCGATCTCCAGCTTGCGCTGTTCGCCGTAGGGGAGGTTGCGGGCGAGGTGGTCGCGCTTGGCCTCCAGGCCGATGAACTCGAGGAGTTCCATGGCGCGTTCTTCGCTGGCCTTCTCCGCCTTCTTGAAGCCGGGGCCGCGCAGGAGGGCCGACCAGAGACCTTCCTTGGTGCGGGTGTGGCGGCCTACGAGGACGTTCTCGAGGACCGTCATGTTGGCGAAGAGGCGGATGTTCTGGAAGGTGCGGGCGATGCCGGCCTGGGTCACCAGGTGGGGCTTGGGCGGGAGGACGGTGCCCTTGTAGGTGACCGTGCCTTCCGTGGGGACGTACAGGCCCGTCAGGCAGTTGAAGAAGGTGGTCTTGCCGGCGCCGTTGGGGCCGATGAGGCCGACGATTTCGCCTGCGTTGACGGTGAAGTCGACCGAGCGGACGGCGGTGAGGCCGCCGAAGCGCATGGTGACGTTGCGGGCTTCGAGTACAGGTGTCGTCACGGTGCTCACGCCCCCGCCTTGGTGACGGCGGCCGGTTCGCCGGTCAGCGTCGTTGTTTCTGGTACGTCGAGTTGGCCGGTCTCGTGGAATTCGAGTTGGCGGCGGCGGTTGGCGATGATGCCTTCGGGGCGGAAGCGCATCAGGAGGATGAGGGCGATGCCGAAGGCGAGCAGCGACTTGTCCTGGAGGAAGACGAGCTTCTCCGGGAGCAGGTAGAGGAGTGCGGCGCCGAGGATGGGGCCTGCGACCGTGCCCATGCCGCCGAGGACGACGGCGGCGAGGAGGAAGGCCGAGTTGGGGGGTGTCGAGCCCGCGAACTGGTACGGCGTCGGGACGACGCTGTAGGTGACGTGGGCGCTGACGGTGCCGGCGAGGCCGGCGAGGGAGGCGCCGAGGGCGAAGGCGATGAGCTTGACGCGGAAGCCGTTGATGCCCATGGCGGTGGCGGCGGTCTCGTCCTCGCGGATGGCGATCCAGGAGCGGCCGATGCGGGAGTCGGCGGCGCGGGTGTAGACCAGGACCACGAGGGCCATGATCAGCACCATGAGCAGGTAGTAGTTGGCGAAGCGGCCGATGGTGAAGCCGGCGATGTCGTGGGCCTCGCCGAGGTTGAACCCGAAGAAGTTGAGGTCCGGGATGGACGGGATTCCGTTGGGTCCGTTGGTGATGTCGGGGCCGGATTCGCCGTCCATGTTGTTGACGGCGATGCGGAAGATCTCTCCGAAGCCGAGGGTGACGATGGCGAGGTAGTCGCCGCGCAGTCGCAGGGTGGGGGCGCCGATGAGGACGCCGAAGATCAGCGATGCGGCGGCGCCGGAGAGTGCGGCGGCCCAGAAGGGGAAGTGGACGCCGGAGAAGCGGGAGAACTCGGAGCCGGAGACGAGGGCGGCGGTGTAGGCGCCGACGCCGAGGAAGGCGACGTATCCGAGGTCGAGGAGTCCGGCGAGGCCGACGACGATGTTGAGGCCCAGGGCGACGGTGCCGAAGATCAGGATGTTGACGCCGATGTTGGCGTAGTGGTCGTCGGTCTGGGTGAAGGGGAACGCGATGGCGGCGGCGAAGCCCATGGCGAGCGTGAAGCTGCGGTTGCGGGCGACGATCCGGGAGAAGCGGTCCATGAGGCCCGCGGTGTGCAGGGCCCAGACGGCGAAGACGACGACGATGAGGAAGCCGACGAAGAGTTCGCCGTATTCGGTGTCGATGCCGTAGGTGAAGACGGTCAGGCCGACGATGGTGGCGAGGGTGATGATCGCGCGCTCGACCCAGGGGCTGATGGGTGCGGGGGCGGGGATGTTGTCGGGCTTGGCGAGGTATGCCTTGAGGTTGCCCTTGGCGTTCGCGGTGCGGGGCTCGGGGAGGACGAAGGCGCCGATGACGGGGAGGAGGGAGGCGATGGCCGCGACCCAGCCGCCCGGTTCGAGGTTGGCGAGTCCGCCGAGTTCGGCGGCGATCGAGATGACGGTGTACCAGGTGACGCCGAAGCCGCCGAGGGCGGTGAGCACCAGGGGGGCGTTGTTGCGGGCGGGGATGAGGCCGCGCAGGCCGGGGATGTCGTAGGCCGCGAGGGCGAACACCGTGATGAGGAGGCCGGCGATGAGGGTCAGCCACTGGAGGCCGCCGGGGTAGCCGGTGATGGTGAGGTCGCCGGGGAACTCGCTGGTCCAGGTCCAGGCGAGGAAGGCGGAGGCGGCGGTGGCTATGCCTCCGGCGAGGAGGAGTGCGCGGGCCGCGGCGAGCGGCAGGGGGATCAGGCCGCGAGTGGTGGTGTCGGTCATCGTGATCACGCCCTGTCCGCTACGCGTTCGCCGAGCAGGCCTTGTGGCCTGACGAGGAGGACGATGATGAGGAGGGCGAAGGCCCAGACGTTGGCCCAGCTCTGGCCGCCGAGCTTGTCCATGCCGGGGATGCCGTCGATGTAGGCGGAGGCGAGGGTCTCGGCGACGCCGAGGACGAGGCCGCCGAGCATGGCGCCGTAGATGTTGCCGATGCCGCCGAGGACGGCGGCGGTGAAGGCCTTGAGGCCCATCAGGAAGCCCATGCGGTAGTCGATGTTGCCGTACTTGAGGCCGTAGGCGACGGCTGCGACCGCGGCGAAGAAGCCGCCGATGGCGAAGGCTATGACGATGATGCGGTTGGTGTCGATGCCCATCAGCTGTGCCGTGTCCGGGTCCTGGGCGGTGGCCTGCATGGCGCGGCCGGTGCGGGACTTGCGGACGAAGAAGGCGAGGGCGGACATGCAGATGATGGCGGCCACGATGAGGAATATGTCGGCGTCCTTGATGGTGACGGAGCCGATGTCGTGGGTGGCGTCGAGGCCGGGGAAGGCGACGGCGCGGTCGGCGCCGGGGTAGAAGTTGCGGACGACTTCCTGGAGGGCCAGGGAGAGGCCGATCGCGGTGATGAGCGGTGCGAGCCGTGGTGCTCCGCGCAGGGGTCGGTAGGCGAACCGTTCCGCTCCGACCGCGATGAGGATCGCGACGATGCCGCCGCCGACCAGCATCAGGGGGACGGCGACGGCCATCGAGACGCCGTCGGGAAGGATGTAGAAGTAGACCGTGAAGGCGCCGAAGGCGCCGGTCATGAAGATCTCGCCATGCGCGAAGTTGATGAGCTGGACGATGCCGTACACCATCGTGTAGCCGATGGCGATGAGCCCGTACATCGAGCCTAGAAGCAGCCCGTTGGCCAGCTGCTGCGGCAGGGTGTTCACCGCGTGGCCTCCATTGTCGCTGGTGGTCGTGTGCACAGATCGCGTGCAGGGGTGGGGTGTGGCAAGGGCCGCGCGGTCGGGGTCCCCTTCCGCGCGGCCCGTGTGGGTGGTGCTGTTGCCGTCGAGGCCGGGACTAGCTGGCGGTGCCGGTCTTCACAGCCTTCCAAGCACCCTTGGTGACCTGGTAGACGGTGAGCTGCTTGTTGGTGGTGTCGCCGTACTGGTCGAAGGAGACCTTGCCGGAGATGCCTTCGAAGTCGGACTTCTGGACACCGTCGACGACGGAGGAGCGCAGCGCGTTGATGTCGCTGGGGACCTTGCCGCCGTTGGCGTCGACGGCGGCCTTCACGGCCTTGATGATGGCGGTGGTGGCGTCGTAGGAGTACGCGCCGTAGGCGCCGTAGTCACCCTTGTAGCCCTTGGACTTGTACGTCTCGATGAACGTCTTGGCGGCGGGCAGGGTGTCGGCGGGGACACCGACGGCGGTGGCGAGGTCGCCCTCGGAGGCGGCGCCCGCGGTCTCGATGTAGGTGGAGGCGAACATGCCGTCGCCGCCGAAGAGCGGGATCTTGACTCCGCCGTCCTTCATCTGCTTGGTGATCAGCGACGACTCGTCGTACTGGCCACCGTAGTAGAGGAGGTCGGCGCCGGAGGTCTTGATCTTGGTGACGAGGGAGCCGAAGTCCTTGTCGCCGGTGTTGACGTGGTCGGTGCCGACCACGGTGCCGCCGAGCTTCTTGAACTGCTCGTTGAAGATCTTGGCGAGGCCGGCGCCGTAGGTCTGCTTGTCGTCGACGACGAAGACCTTCTTCTTCTTGAGGCCGTTGTACGCGTAGTCGGCGGCGAAGCTGCCCTGGAGCTCGTCGGTGGTGGCGGTGCGGAAGTACGTCTTGTAGGGACGCTTCTTGGCCGTCTGCCAGTCCTTGCCCTGGGTCAGGGCGGGGTTGGTGTTCGAGGGGGAGATCTCGACCATGTTGGCCGAGGCGAACACCTGCTGCATCGACTGGGCGACGCCGGAGTTCAGCGGGCCGACGGCGCCGACGGCGGTCTTGTCGCCGGTGATGGCCGTGGCGTTGGACTGGCCGGTGGCCGGCTGCGCCTTGTCGTCGAAGGCCTTCAGCTTGAAGGTCACACCGGGGACGAGCTTGTTCTTGTTGGCGTCGTCGACGGCGATCTGGGCACCGTACTGGATACCGAGACCGGTGGTGGAGTTCTCACCGGACAGGGGGGCGTCCACTCCGATGGTGAGGGTGGTGCCACCCCCGTTGTCGCCGTCGCCGCCCTTGTCGTCTCGGGAGCCGCAGGCGGTGAGTGTGAGAGCCCCCGTCGCCATGACGGAGGTCAGGATCACCATGGAACGTCGCACAATCAGTCCTTTCCGCAGGCACGCGCGCCCTCGTGGGTGCGGCTGGTGCCCGCGCTTTACCGAACTCCCGATGGAGCGGTGACTGGCCGTGACTCTAAGCCCGGTTTGCGGGCAGGGGCATCGCTGTGAGCTGGCTTGTGACTTTCTTGTTATGACGTGGTGGATGGCGGGCTTCCGTGGAGGGGGGTCTCAGCCGGTTTGGCGGAATATCCACTCAGTCCGCATTTTGAGAACCTGCACTTCCGCTTGGCCGTCCGGGCTGTGGCGGCGGTGTGGTGGCGCAGGCGCCCCGGAGGAGCTGGAAAAGGTCGTGGGAGTACGCCCGGCCGAAGATGAAACTGTGATGCTGTATTGCGCGCGCGTTACGGAGGGTTACGTCAAGAAAAGGTAGGTCGGCATTCAGGGGCAGACCCGAGCAGTCGGAAACCGTTATTTCCACGGTGACCCGGCGTGTGGTCCCGGGGTGGACGGTGAAGGTCTCGGGGAGGGCGTGGGCGGTGAGGCCGGTGAAGGCGGCGCCGGTGACCTGGAGGGTGACGGGGGGCCCGTGGTGGACGTCGACGGCGAAGCGGAAGCGGCCGCTGGTGGGGTGGGTGCCGGGGGTTGTGGGGAGTCCGGCGGGCCCGAGGTACCGCCAGGCGGTGACGTTGGCGGGCCAGGGGACGGGGGTGTGCTCCGGTTCGGGGTGAGGGTCCTCGGAGAGGGTGCGGGGGACGAGAACTCCGGCCGCGAGCAGGGCGATTGCCGTGGTGGTCAGGGTGGCCCTGCGGGCGCGGGGTGGCATGCTGTGCCACCGCGCGCTCCAACGGTCCGTCAGGCGGGGCTCGTCTGTGCCGATGACGTCGTAACTGTCCTTGGAATCCGGCGAGTCGACGGGCTCGACGGGGCCGATGCCGGTCATGGGAGCACGGTAGGGGAGTCGGGGGTTCGTGCGCAGCCGGTGTACTCCCCGGGCCTGTCCGGCTGACCCGGTCGGCGAGGGAAAGAAGGCCTGCGTCCGGGGCCGGTCCGAGCGGGGCTGGTGCGTCGGGGCGGCACAGGGCGGACGGGGCGCCATGCCGTTCTGGGCTGTCCGGGCGTGGGGGAGTCGGCAGCGGGCGTCGGGGCGGCGGAGCGGTGAGGTGGTCCGCCGGATGCAGGCATGGGCAGTTCGGCCGGTTTCTTACGGCTTGGGGTGTCTGGGGCGTGGGGGAGGCCGGGAGTCGGCGTCGGGGCCCTGAGTGGTGGGCTGGGGCGTGGCGATGCCGGCCTGGCCCACCGGGCGAATTCTGCACCGGGGGTGTCCTGTGCGGGGCATGCCCGGGTGGGCGTGGACGGAGGTCCGGCGGTCGGAGTCGGGGCCGTGGAGAGGCGGGCCGAGCCTCGCGATGCCGGCCTGGCTCGTCGGGCGCGTTACGGCTGGGGGTGTCCCGTGCGGGGCGCGTCCAGGCGGGCGGGAGGTCCGGCGATCGGGGTCGGCGCCGCAGGGTGGTGGGCCGGGGATCGCGATGGAGGCTTGGCCCGTCAGGCGAATTCTTGCGCCGGGGTGTCCTGTGCGGGGCATGACCGGGTGGGCGTGGACGGAGGTCCGGCGGTCGGAGTCGGGGCCGTGGAGAGGTGGGCCGAGCCTCGCGATGCCGGCCGCATGGCCCGCGGGGCAATTCTTGCGGCTGCGGGGTGTCCCGGGTGGGTGGGAGGGCCGGCAGGCGAGGTCGGCGCCGCAGCGTTGTGGGTCGGCACCCGCGATGCCGGCCTGGTTCGCGGGACAGGCCTAGCGGGCGGGGGCGTCGCGCAGGAGGCAGGTCAGGCGGGCGGTGCAGACGCGGCGCTCCTCCTCGTCGCTGATCACGATCTCGTACGTCGCGGTGGACCGTCCGCGGTGCACCGGTGTGGCCACCCCGGTCACCAGGCCCGAGCGCACCCCGCGGTGGTGGGTGCAGTTCAGGTCCACGCCCACCGCGATCTTCGAGCTCCCGGCATGCAGCATGGAGCCGACCGACCCGAGGGTCTCGGCGAGCACGGCCGAGGCGCCCCCGTGCAGCAGGCCGTACGGCTGGGTGTTGCCCTCGACCGGCATGGTGCCGACGACGCGCTCAGCCGAGGCCTCGACGATCTGCACGCCCATGCGGGTGCCCAGGTGCCCGGCGGAGAACATGGCGACGAGGTCGACGCCGAGCGCCGCGTACTCGTCGATGACCTCCTGCGGGAACGTGGCGTGCTGCTGCTCACCCATGGGCGGGCTCCGTCCTGGTCGCTACGACTGTCTGTGCTGAGCAAACGCTCAGTCGGTTGCCGATTGTTCCAGACGTACGACGACGGACTTGCTGGCCGGGGTGTTGCTGGTGTCGGCGGTGGAGTCCAGCGGCACCAGGACGTTGGTCTCGGGGTAGTAGGCGGCCGCGCATCCCCGGGCGGTCGGGTAGTGCACGACCCGGAACCCGGGGGCCCGCCGCTCCACGCCGTCCTTCCACTCGCTGACGAGGTCGACGTACGACCCGTCGGCGAGCCGGAGCCGGTCGGCGTCCTCGGGGTTGACGAGGACGACCCGGCGGCCGTTCTTGATCCCCCGGTAGCGGTCGTCGAGCCCGTAGATCGTGGTGTTGTACTGGTCGTGCGAGCGCAGCGTCTGCAGCAGCAGCCGGCCCTCGGGCAGTTCGGGGTACTCGACGGGCGCGGCGGTGAAGTTGGCCTTGCCGGTGGCGGTGGGGAAGCGGCGCTCGTCGCGGGGGGCGTGGGGGAGGGTGAAGCCGCCGGGCCGGGCCACGCGCGCGTTGAAGTCCTCGAAGCCGGGGATCACTCGGGCGATACGGTCGCGGATGGTGGCGTAGTCCTTCTCGAACTCCTCCCACGGCACCCGGCTCTTCTCGCCGAGCACCCGGCGGGCCAGCCGGCACACGATGGCCGGTTCGGACAGCAGTTGTCCGCTCGCGGGCTCCAGGCGGCCCCGGGAGGCGTGCACCATGCCCATGGAGTCCTCGACGGTCACGAACTGCTCGCCGCTGCCCTGGAGGTCGCGCTCGGTGCGGCCGAGGGTGGGCAGGATCAGGGCACGCGCGCCCGTGACCGCGTGCGAGCGGTTGAGCTTGGTCGACACGTGCACGGTCAGCCGGGCCCGGCGCATGGCGGCCTCGGTGACGTCGGTGTCCGGGGAGGCGGAGACGAAGTTGCCGCCCATGGCGAAGAAGACCTTGGCCTCGCCGTCGCGCAGGGCGCGGATGGCGCGCACGACGTCGAAGCCGTGCTCGCGCGGCGGCGCGAAGCCGAACTCCTTCTCCAGGGCGTCCAGGAAGGCGGGCGCGGGGCGCTCGAAGATGCCCATGGTGCGGTCGCCCTGGACGTTGGAGTGGCCGCGGACCGGGCAGACGCCGGCACCGGGGCGGCCGATGTTGCCGCGCAGGAGGAGGAAGTTGACGACCTCGCGGATGGTCGGCACGGAGTGCTTGTGCTGGGTGAGTCCCATGGCCCAGCAGACGATGGTCCGCTCGGAGGCGAGGACCATGGAGAGGGCTTCCTCGATCTCCGCGCGCGTGAGACCGGTCGCGGTCAGCGTCTCGTCCCAGTCGGCGGCGCGGGCCGCCTCGGCGAACTCCTCGTAGCCGTGCGTGTGTTCGCGGACGAAGGCCTCGTCGACGGCCCCCTGCGTCTGAAGGATCAGCTTGTTGAGGAGGCGGAACAGGGCCTGGTCGCCGCCGATGCGGATCTGCAGGAACAGGTCGGTGAGCGCGGCGCCCTTGAGCATGCCCTGGGGGGTCTGCGGGTTCTTGAAGCGCTCCAGGCCGGCCTCGGGCAGCGGGTTGACGCTGATGATCTTCGCGCCGTTCGCCTTGGCCTTCTCCAGCGCGGAGAGCATGCGGGGGTGGTTGGTCCCGGGGTTCTGTCCGGCGACGATGATCAGGTCGGCCTGGTAGAGGTCGTCGAGCAGGACGCTGCCCTTGCCGATGCCGATGGTCTCGCTGAGCGCCGAACCGGACGACTCGTGGCACATGTTGGAGCAGTCCGGCAGGTTGTTCGTGCCGAGCTCGCGGGCGAAGAGCTGGTAGAGGAACGCGGCCTCGTTGCTGGTGCGGCCCGAGGTGTAGAAGACAGCCTCGTCGGGGGAGCCCAGGGCGGTGATCTCCTCGGCGATGATGTCGAAGGCGCGCTCCCAGGTCACCGGCTCGTAGTGGGTGCCGCCCTCGGGGACGTACATGGGGTGGGTGAGCCGCCCCTGCTGGCCCAGCCAGTAGCCGCTCCTGGTGGCGAGGTCGGCGACGGGGTGCGCGGCGAAGAACTCCGGGGTGATCCGGCGCAGGGTGGCTTCCTCGGCGACCGCCTTCGCGCCGTTCTCGCAGAATTCGGCCGAATGCCGGTGCTCGGGCTCCGGCCAGGCGCAGCCGGGGCAGTCGAAGCCGTCCTTCTGGTTGACGCGCAGCAGCGTCAGCGCGGTGCGCTTGACGCCCATCTGCTGCTGGGCGATCCGCAGGGTGTGGCCGATGGCCGGGAGGCCGGCCGCCGCGTGCTTCGGTTCGGTGACCTGGGGAGCGTCCTGAACCGGATCACCCTTGGGCGGCTTCGTGGCCATCGGACTCTCTCCTTCGCACACACCTGTGAGGTACGTCTCCGATCCTCGCACGCGCCGGTGACAACGCCGTCTGCCGGGCGGGCGGGAAGCGGCGGCGAGGCCGACCTCTGCGTGCCGTCGGCGGCGGGCGGGTCTGACTGTCAGTGGGGCGTGGCAGGATCGGGGGCGTGGCAGAGACAGCAGCGAAGAAGACCGACAGCAGCCCCGGCAGCCGCGCGCGCCTGATGCTCATGGACGGGCACTCGCTGGCCTATCGCGCGTTCTTCGCGCTGCCCGCGGAGAACTTCACCACCGCGACCGGCCAGCCGACGAACGCGATCTACGGCTTCGCGTCGATGCTGGCCAACACCCTGCGCGACGAGGAGCCCACGCACTTCGCGGTGGCCTTCGACGTGTCCCGCAAGACGTGGCGTTCCGAGGAGTTCACGGAGTACAAGGCCAACCGCTCCAAGACCCCCGACGAGTTCAAGGGCCAGGTCGAGCTGATCGGTGAGCTCCTCGACGCGATGCACGTCTCGCGCTTCGCCGTCGACGGCTTCGAGGCCGACGACGTCATCGCCACACTCGCCACACAGGCCGAGGCCGCGGGCTTCGACGTGCTGATCGTCACCGGCGACCGCGACTCCTTCCAGCTGGTCTCCGAGCACACCACCGTGCTGTACCCGACGAAGGGCGTCTCGGAACTGACCCGGTTCACCCCGGAGAAGGTCTTCGAGAAGTACGGCTTGACGCCCGCGCAGTACCCCGACTTCGCGGCTCTGCGCGGCGACCCGTCCGACAACCTCCCCGGCATCCCCGGCGTCGGCGAGAAGACCGCCGCGAAGTGGATCAACCAGTTCGGTTCGTTCGCGGAGCTGGTCGAGCGCGTCGAGGAGGTCAAGGGCAAGGCCGGGCAGAACCTCCGCGACCACCTGGAGGCCGTCAAGCTCAACCGCCGTCTCACCGAGATGGTGCGCACGGTGGAGCTGCCGAAGACGGTCACCGACCTGGAGCGCGCCCCCTACGACCGCAAGACGCTCGCGATGATCCTCGACACCCTGGAGATCAGGAACCCCTCCCTGCGGGAGCGGCTCCTGGCCGTCGACCCGGGCGCGGAGGAGGCCGAGGGGGCCCCTGTCGTCGCGCCGGGCGTGGAGGTGGACGGCAAGGTGCTCGGCACCGGCGAGCTGGCCGACTGGCTCGCCGAGCACGGCGCACAGCAGCCCCTCGGCCTCGCCACCGTCGACACCTGGGCTCTCGGCACCGGCTCGGTCGCCGAGGTCGCGCTCGCCGCGTCCGGCGGGGCCGCCGCCTGGTTCGACCCGTCCGAGCTGGACGAGGCCGACGAGCGGGCCTGGACCGCCTGGCTCTCCGACGCCGGCCGGCCCAAGGTCCTGCACAACGCCAAGGGCGCCATGCGGGTCTTCGCCGAGCACGGCTGGAGCGTCGCCGGCGTCACCATGGACACCGCGCTCGCCGCGTACCTCGTCAAGCCGGGGCGCCGGTCCTTCGACCTGGACGCGCTGTCACTGGAGTACCTGGGCCGGGAGCTGGCGCCCGCCGCCACGGCCGACGGGCAGCTCGCCTTCGGCGCGGACGAGGGGGCCGAGGCCGAGGCGCTGATGATCCAGGCCCGCGCCGTCCTCGATCTGGGCCTGGCCTTCGAGGGCCGCCTGGAGGAGGTCGGGGCCGCGGATTTGCTGCGGGACATGGAGCTGCCCACCTCCGCCCTGCTCGCGCGCATGGAGCGGCACGGCATCGCGGCCGACCGGTCCCACCTGGAGGCCATGGAGCAGATGTTCGCGGGCGCGGTCCAGCAGGCCGTGAAGGAGGCGCACGCGGCGGCCGGGCACGAGTTCAACCTCGGCTCGCCCAAGCAGCTCCAGGAAGTCCTCTTCGGCGAGCTCGGCCTGCCCAAGACGAAGAAGACGAAGACCGGGTACACCACGGACGCCGACGCGCTCGCGTGGCTGGCGGCCCAGACGGACAACGAACTGCCGGTGATCATGCTCCGGCACCGTGAGCAGGCCAAGCTGCGGGTGACCGTGGAGGGCCTGATCAAGACGATCGCCGCGGACGGCCGTATCCATACGACCTTCAACCAGACGGTCGCGGCGACGGGCCGACTGTCGTCCACGGATCCGAACCTGCAGAACATCCCGGTCCGTACGGACGAGGGGAGGGCGATCCGGCGGGGGTTCGTGGTCGGGGAGGGCTTCGAGTCCCTCATGACCGCCGACTACAGCCAGATCGAGCTGCGGGTGATGGCCCACCTCTCCGAGGACGAGGGGCTCATCGAGGCGTTCACCTCGGGGGAGGACCTGCACACCACGGCTGCTTCCCAGGTCTTCGCGGTCGAGCCCGGCGCGGTCGACGCGGAGATGCGGCGCAAGATCAAGGCGATGTCGTACGGGTTGGCGTACGGGTTGTCCGCGTTCGGGCTCTCGCAGCAGCTGAACATCGAGGCCGGGGAGGCCCGGACCCTGATGGACGCGTACTTCGAGCGGTTCGGCGGAGTGCGGGACTATCTGCGCCGGGCGGTCGACGAGGCGCGGGCCACGGGGTACACGGCGACGCTCTTCGGGCGCCGCCGCTACCTGCCCGACCTCAACAGCGACAACCGCCAGCGGCGTGAGGCGGCCGAGCGGATGGCTCTCAACGCACCGATCCAGGGCACGGCGGCGGACATCGTCAAGATCGCGATGCTCAAGGTGGACGGCGCGCTGCGCGAGGCCGGCCTCGTGTCCCGCATGCTGCTCCAGGTCCACGACGAAATCGTGCTGGAGATCGCGCCGGGGGAGCGGGCTGCCGCGGAGGAGATCGTCCGCAGGGAGATGTCCGACGCCGTGGTTCTCCGGGTTCCGCTGGGTGTGTCGGTGGGGGACGGCCCGGACTGGGAATCCGCCGCGCACTGACCTCCGGCGGTCGGGCTGGCGGGCGGCGTTGCCGTTCGTCCGCGGGCCGGCGGGGGCCGTACGCGCAGTTCCCCGCGCCCCTGACGCCTGCGGCGGCCCGGGCGGGTTCGGGGTATCCGTCCTCGGCCCGTCGGGGCGCGGGTCACTGCAACCCCCTAGGGGCGCGGGGAACTGCGCGACCGGCCCCATCGGACCCGCACCCGCCCGACAACCCGCCCCGGCACCCCCCTAGGCGCCCCGCTCCAGCCCGACCCCGCACCCCCCTAGGCGCCCCGCCCAAGCCCAGCGCAGCTGCCCGCACCCGCCCGACAACCCGACCCCGCACCCCCCTAGGCGCCCCGTCCAAGCCCCGCGCAGCTGCCCGCACCCGCCCCGACCCGGCATCCCCGTAGGCACACGCCACGCGTCACTCACGTGGACGCCACAACAACGCCCCCGACCGCGCCCCCGGCCAGGATGCGCTCATGGGTATACGCATGCTCCACCGCCGGTCGGCCCCCGCACAGGCGTACGCCGACCAGGCACGGTTCTCCGCGCAGCGTCCCGTTCCGGCCCACGCGGCCGCCGCAAGCACCGCCCGCATCCCCTTCGACCTGGCGACACTGTTGCGCCGGGCGCGAGCCAGGGCGGCGAGCCCGCGGATCCCGGCCCGCCTCACCACCCCCCTGCGTCACGCCGCCACAGACCTGCGGCACCGTGTCACCCGCCGCGATCAGGGCGCCGTAGAGGACGAGGAACCGTCGCGCTGTCGGCTGTGGGCCGAGCTGGCCCTCGGTTACCTCGCTCTCGCCCTCACCCTGCTGCCCGGGTCCCGTCCGATGTCCACGATGACGGTGTTCGTCGCGGCCGTGGTCGCCGAGGCGGACGCCGTCAGCGAGCGAGCGGGAGACCGGCGTCTTCCCGGGCGTCGGGGGCCGGGGCCGGGCGCCACAGCCTGACCCCCGCGGCATACAGCAGGACCCCGAGGACCAGGCCGGCGCCCGCGCCGAAGCACAGGGCAGGGATCAGTTCCCAGGGTTTCGCGGTGGAACCCCAGTACGCCCACCACCGCGAGGCCCGCTGCAGCGCGCCCACCGTCACACACCCGCCGATCACGGCCACGGCCCACCACCTGTCCCGTACCGACAGCGCGGGGACACCCCGCGGCTCGGCCGCCACGGATGCCCGGCGCAGGGCGTTCAGACAGAACACGGCGATGACCATCGCGGCCAGCGCCGAACCGCCGTACTGCAGGTACCAGTACAGAGGCGACCCGTCCACCTCCCGGCCCAGGACGGGGAACAGCCGCACCCCCCACCGGTCGTGATGCGTGAACGCGTCCCACACGACGTGAGTCAGCGCTCCGAGGGCTGCGGAGACATACCAGCGCACGGCCAGTGACATGCGCACACGCGCGCGTGGCGTGCCGCAGCGCAGCAGCGCCGCCGGCCTGCCCTGTCGCCTTCGTGGCAGCAGGGCCACCAGTGGTTCTCGCAGCAGCAGCCACAGGGCCACCAGGGCCCAGGCGACGAGCACGTCGATCGTGAAGACGCCCGCGAAGGAATGCGTGACGGTGCCGAACTCCATCGCCCCTGACACGACACTTGCCGCGTAATAGGTCATGTCGGGCGAGAAGGATCCGGCCACGAGCGCGGCCGGAACCAGTCGGCCCCGCCCCGTTCCGTCGGTGCGCACCGCGGGCAGCACCGCCGCCGCATGGCTCAGGGTGAACGGCAACGGGGCTCCTCGCGGCGGGTGTTGGCCGGGCTTCGGCCCGGGACGTCGGTCGCGTCCAGTATGAGCGACGCGAGCCCGCACCGATCGAACATGGCCAACCGGTGAATATCGGGCATGAACCGGTGTCCGCGAAAAGGAAGTTGTCGTAGGGTCACACGGGTCACCGCGCCGGGGAGCTCGGTCGAACGTGCGAATCAGGAATTGCCGCGCGTCACAGGGGCAACCTCCAGGCCGGTTCGACTGTCACTACTGGACGAGAGCGACAGACGGAGACGGGCGCTCCGGCGTCCACAGGAGGGGTTCACTTTATGGCGGCGCAATTCGGCAGGAGGCTGGCCAAAGGGGCGACGACCACCGCCGTGGCAGCACTCGCGGTCGCGGCCCTGTCCGCCTCCCAGGCCCCGGGGGTGACGGCCGACGACAACGGCAGATCGACCGCCGCCGGTGCCGAGGCCTCCCCCGACCCGACCTCCGGGAACGGCGCGACCGGCAAGTCGCCGTACTACACGGACCTGCCTCCGCTGAACACCCCGAGCCCCGCGCCGAGTGTCGGCACCCCGGCCTCCACGCCGGTCGAGACCGAGGCGGGCATACCCGCGACCGTCCTCGACGCCTACAAGAAGGCCGCGGCCGAACTCCAGGAGTCCAAGCCCGGCTGCAACCTGCCCTGGCAACTCCTCGCCGCCATCGGCCAGGTCGAGTCGGGCCAGGCCGGCGGCGGTCGCGTCGACGCGGACGGCACCACGACCTCCAGGATTCTCGGCCCGCAGCTCGACGGCAACGGCTTCGCGCTCATCAAGGACACCGACAACGGTGCCTACGACGGCAACAGCGCCTACGACTCGGCCGTCGGGCCCATGCAGTTCATCCCGTCCACCTGGGCGTGGGCCGGCCGGGACGGCAACGGCGACGGGGTGAAGGACCCGAACAACATCTACGACGCCTCCCTCGCCGCCGGCCACTACCTGTGCCGCAACGGCTGGGACCTGTCGGACGCGGGCGATCTGAAGAAGGCGATCCTCAGCTACAACCCCTCGCAGGACTACCTGAACACGGTCCGGTCGTGGCTGGAGTACTTCCGCAAGGGCACCTACGAGGTCCCCGACGGCACCGGCACGATCCCGGGCAACCGCAGCGACGGCAGCAGCGGCAGCAGCGGCAGCAGCGGCTCGACCCCCTCGCCGTCGTCGCCCTCGACGCCGCACACGTCGAAGCCGGGCAAGCCCGGCTTGCCGAGCCCGACGCCGCCGTCGACCACCCCGCCCCCGTCCGGGACACCCACCACACCGCCCCCGACGACTCCCGCCACCCCCACCCAGTCCGTGGACCACCTGGAGGACTCGGGCACCGGGAAGCTCGCCGCCATGGCGGGCGACGCGTTCACCGAGAAGATCAGCACCAAGGCGGAGAACGCCTCCGGCAAGGGCGTCGCCAAGGTCCGGATCCGCTACACGATCCTCGGTGACACCGACGCCACCTTCACCGGCGGCGAAAAGGTCGCCACCGCGCTGACCGACAGCTCCGGAGTGGCCACCGCGCCCGCGCTCCAGGCGGGCGAGACCACCGGCACCTTCGCGGTCCGCGCCACCCTCATCGGCCGTACCGTCACCGGCCCGATCTACTCGGCCACCGTCACCCAGCGCGTCGCCGACACCCTCGTCCGCACCGCCGACACCGCTCTGACCTGCACCCCGGGCGGCGAGTTCGCCGACGCGGTCCAGATCAAGGCCACCTACAAGGACGCCGTCGCCGACAAGGTCGCCGCCACCGCCACCCTGATCAAATCGGCCGACGACGCGACCGAGAACGACAAGGGCCCCTACTTCAAGGACGCCGACGGCAAGACCGTCCGCACCCTGACGGGCCTCACCACCGACGCGGACGGCCTGTTGAAGCTGCCGCAGCTCTACGCCGACGACACCACCGGTACCTACGTGCTCCGTATCACCACCGCGGGAGGCGCGACGCTCGACGTGACGCTGACCGTGGCGGCGGCCGCTGACACCTCCGCGAGCCCCTCGCCGAGCCCCAGCGCGAGTTCGTAGCACGCGGACCCACCACGGAGGGCGTCCTTTCCGCTACGGCGGACCGGGCGTCCTCCGTGCGTGTGCGACCTGTTCTCATCTCGCCCGGGCGTTGCTACGGTGCCGGACCTGACGATGTATCAGTTCCCGTCCGCAGGGAGGCAGACATGCGCGCCCTGATCGCCGCCGCGACCGGTCTCGCCCTCGCGTTCGCGCTGGTCCTCACGATCACCGCGCTGGGCACGCCCACCGGCAAGACATCCCCCAAGCCGCTGTTGACCACGGTGCCCGCACACCCGTAACCGTCCGCCCGGGAGGCCGAGATGCGCCGCAAGACCAGCCTGGTCCTGCTCGCCCTCGCCGTGTTCTTCGCGGCGCTGTCCCCGCTGCTGCGCTGGTACGCCTTCCCGCGCCTGGCCAAGATCCCCGCGAACCAGTACCAGGACATGGTCCTGGAGGCCAAGGACGCGACCCTCCTCGACTACGGCTCGATGACCGCGAAGAAGGTCTCCAAGGTCACCATCGTGCAGACCCTCAAGGGCAATGTGGAGGCCTCGGAGCAGATCGAGAAGACGGCCGGGAAGGACGTCGTGGTCTGGGACGGGCTGTCCTATGTCGTCGGGCCCGACGGCAAGATGGTCTCCAAGATCCCCGAGCGCTACATCTTCGACGCCCACACCCAGGACCCGGTCCACGCCACCGGCGAGATGGTCGACGGCGACCCCGTGACACGTGCGGGCATCGAGTTCAAGTGGCCCTTCCTCACCGAGAAACGGGACTACGTCTACTTCGACGCCCAGGCCCGCACCTCGGCCCCCATCCATTACAAGGGCACCCGGAACTTCCGCGGCCTCGACGTCTACTACTTCGAGCAGACCATCCCCTGGACCAAGGTGCCCTTCCCGAAGACCATGCCGATCCAGGGCATCACCCCCGCGTCCATCGCCAGGACCGGCACCACCCGCTGGTACACCACGGTCCGCAAGTTCTGGGTCGAACCCCTCACCGGGGCCCCGGTGTACGGCGAGGAACTCCACAAGGAGGAACTACGCGGCGGTACCCTCCTCGGCGGCCGGGACAAGGTGACCGTCTTCGCCGGCGACGTGAAGATGCGCGAGGACTACATCCGGCACACCGTCGACCTGGTCAAGTCGAACCGCACCCTCGTCCTCCTCATGACCTCGTACCTGCCGTGGGGCTTCCTGATCCTGGGCCTCCTGCTGCTGGCGCTGTCACTGTGGCTGGAAGCCCGCAGCCGCCGCCCGGCCGCCACGAAGGTCGAGGAACCCCAACCGGTCACGGCCTGAGGCGTGCCTTGGTGTGCCGCGTCGGCTCGGCGCCCGCCGGGTCCTCGGGCCACGGATGCTTCGGATACCGGCCGCGCAACTCCGCGCGGACGCCCTTGTAGCCGTCCTTCCAGAAGGACGCGAGATCGGCGGTGACCGCCGCGGGGCGGCCCGCGGGGGAGAGGAGATGGACGAGGAGGGGCATGCCGGCGATCCGGGGCGACTCCTGCAGCCCGAACATCTCCTGCAACTTCACCGCGAGGACGGGCTGTTCGGGAGCGCCGTAGTCGATCCGGACCTTGGACCCGCTCGGTACGGCGATCCGCTCGGGCGCCAGTTCGTCCAGCCGCGCGGCCTCGCCGGAGGCCCACGGCAGGAGCCTCTGCAGTGCCTGTCCGGCGTCGATGCGCGCCAGGTCGGCCCGGCGCCGGGCGCGGCCCAGCTCGGGCTCCAGCCATTCGTCCACGCGCGCGTGGAGCGCGTCCTCGCGGACCTCGGGCCACGGGTCGCCGAGGTGATGGCGCAGGAACGCGAGCCGCCGGCGCAGGTTTTCGGCGTCGGGCGTCCACCGCAGCAGCCGTAGCCCCTCCTGCCGCAGCCCTTCGAGGAGGGCCTCGCGTACGAGGAGGGGGTCCGCGTTCTTCAGTGGTCGTACAGCGAGCTCGATCGCCCCGAGCCGCTCCACCCGCCGGGCCACCACGTCCCCGTCGGCCCAGTGCACCTCCTCGCGCGCGGAGTAGAGGGAGGCGGCCGCCGACCGGGCGGTGTCCTCGTCGATCACGGCGGCGAGCTGCACACGCGCGTGCCCCTTTCCGACGGGCCGGTCCGCCACCGCCACGGCGATCCAGGGCGAGCCCCGGAGCGGGGAGCCGTCGGAGAGTTCGGCGCGGGTGCCGGAAGCCATGAGATAGGAGCCCGAGTCGGCCCTGGCGACCCGTTCGGGAAAGGCGAGCGCAGCGACGAGACCGTCACCCCCGTCATTCGCTCGTGTGAACTCCGCCGCGGCGGACCGCAGCCGTCGCACCTCCGTCCGCCACCGTGCCGCGTAGGCGTCGCCGCCCCGCCGCGCGGTCCGTACGGCGGCTGCCAGATCGTCGCCGTACTCCCGCGGCGGCTGCTCCGACAGCAGCGCGACCGCCTCGGCGCCCGCGCCGGAGGTGTCCAGCAGTGCTCGTCCCAGCCGGGGATGCAGGCCCAGCCGCGCCAGCCGTGCCCCGCGCTCGGTCGCCCGTCCGTCCGCGTCCACCGCTCCCACGGCCGTCAGCACGTCTCGCGCGGCCGCCATCGCCCCGACCGGCGGCGGATCCAGCAGGGCGAGGCCGGACGCGTCCGGATCGCCCCAGCAGGCCACCTGAAGCGCGAACGCCGTCAGGTCGGCCACCTTGATCTCCGGCGACGGGAAACGCGGCAGCCGGGCGTCCTCGGCCTCCGCCCAGCACCGGTACACCGCACCCGGCGCCTCCCGCCCGGCCCGCCCCGCCCGCTGCCGACCGGCAGCCTGCGAGGCCCGCACGGTCGCGAGCGCGCTCAACCCGCGCGCGTGGTCGACGCGCGGCTCCCGCGCGAGCCCCGAGTCCACGACCACACGCACCCCCGGCACGGTCAGCGACGACTCGGCCACAGAGGTCGCCAGCACCACCCGACGCCGCTCCCCGCCCGCCAGCACCGCGTCCTGTACGGCCGCCGGCGCCCGCCCGTGCACCTGGAGCACCTCCACGTCACCGAGACCGCCCAGCTGCCCGGCCACGCGCCCGATCTCGCCCACGCCGGGCAGGAAGCACAGCACGTCGCCCGCCCGCTCGGACAGCGCCCGCCGTACCACCGACGCCACATGCGTGAGCAGCGCGGGATCGACTCGCATACCGTGCGGCGGCCGTACTGGACGGGACGGTGGCGCCCACACGACCTCCACCGGATGCGAGACACCCTCCGCCTCGACCACGGGCGCGTCGCCCAGCAGCCGCGCCCACCCGCGCGCGTCGGTCGTCGCGGACGCGGCCACCAGGTGCAGCTCCGGGCGCAGGGTCTGCCGTACGTCCCACAGGAACGCCGCCGTCGTGTCCGCGTCCAGATGCCGCTCGTGGCACTCGTCGAGCACCACCACGTCGACGCCCGTCAGCTCCTGGTCGCGCTGGAGCCGCTGGAGCAGCACACCCGTCGTGACGACCTCCACGCGTGCGTGCGGCCCGACCACCCGCTCGCCGCGCACGGTGTAGCCGACGCTCGCGCCGACCTTCTCGCCCAGCAACCACGCCATCCGCCGGGCGGCCGCGCGGGCGGCGATACGGCGGGGTTCGGCGACGACGACCCTCCGCGCGGGTGCGCCGGGATCCAGCAGGCCCGCGAGCACCAGCGGGACGAGGGTCGTCTTGCCGGTGCCCGGCGGTGCCACGAGGACCGCCGTGCCGTGCCCCTCCAGGGCGTCGCCCAGCGCGGACAGGGCACTGCGTACGGGAAGGGCGTCCAGGGCGTCGTAACGGATCACGTCACCAGTGTCGTACGGCCGCCAGGGCCCCTTCGTACGTCAGTCCCGTTCGCACACGAAGATCGCGGTGCCGGGGATCAGGTTGCCGCGCAGCGGGGACCAGCCGCCCCACTCCGAGGTGTTCCAGACCGGCCACTCCGGCTCGACCAGGTCGACCAGGCGGAAGCCGCCGGCGACCACGTCGCGCACCCGGTCGCCGATCGTGCGGTGGTGCTCGACATAGACCGCGCGGCCCTCCTCGTCCTGTTCGACGTAGGGCGTGCGGTCGAAGTAGGAGGCGGACACGGACAGGCCCTCGGGGCCCGGTTCGTCCGGGAAGGCCCAGCGGATCGGGTGCGTCACCGAGAAGACGAAGCGGCCGCCCGGGCGCAGGACGCGGCGCACCTCCTTGAGGACCTGTACCGGGTCGGCGACGAACGGCAGCGCCCCGTACGCCGAGCACGCCACGTCGAAGGAGCCGTCCGCGAAGGGCAGGGCGCCCGCGTCGGCGCACACCAGGGGGAAGGACGTACCGATGCGCAGGGCGTGCTGGAGCTGGCGGTGGGAGATGTCGAGGGCGACCGGGCGGGCGCCCTGCTCGGCCAGCCAGCGCGCGCACTGGGCGGCGCCGGCGCCGATCTCCAGGACGTCCCTGCCCTTGAGGTCCTCGGCCGGGCCCAGCAGCTCGGCCTCCACCTCGTCGAGGCCCTCGGGGCACCAGACGAAGCGGTCGTCGCCGAGGAACGTGCCGTGCTCGACCTGGTACTCGTCCGCGTTGCGGTCCCACCAGCCCCGGTTGGCGCGGGCGCTCTCGGTGACGTCCGCGTCGCGGCGCGTGGCCTGCGACTCCGCGTCCGGTCCGGACTCCTGCGGGTGTGATGCGGACTCTTGGATGATCGGCTCCCTCGTACTAGTCTGCGGGCTCTTCCGTCCGACCCGTCGGGCGTCACGAACGGGACGTCGGCGGGCCCGCGTGGCCTCGTGAGACAGGTTTTGTGCCGGGTATGCGGCGATCCGCCCCGGGTGTGCGCCTTCGCGCATTGACCCTGCCCGGCTGCCCCCGTATGCTACAAGTTGCGCTGCGGGCCTGCGCACCTCAGACGTAGCAGGTCGCGCTCGCATCTGTTGTATGTCCCCTCGGTTGTCGAGGCGCCACCAGTGGTTTTGTGTGGCGCTTCCTTGGCTGTCCGGCTTCTTCAGAGCGAAACGGGCTCCCGGCGTAAGCAGTACCTACGACTCACTGTCCGTACCGGAGCCCTTTCCCACATGACGAGCAGCACCGAGACCACCTCTACCACTCCGCAGGTAGCGGTCAACGACATCGGTAACGAGGAAGCCTTCCTCGCCGCGATCGACGAGACGATCAAGTACTTCAACGACGGCGACATCGTCGACGGCGTCATCGTGAAGGTCGACCGGGACGAGGTCCTGCTCGACATCGGTTACAAGACCGAAGGTGTCATCCCGAGCCGCGAGCTCTCGATCAAGCACGACGTCGACCCCAACGAGGTCGTCGCCGTCGGTGACGAGATCGAAGCCCTTGTTCTCCAGAAGGAGGACAAGGAAGGCCGCCTGATCCTCTCGAAGAAGCGCGCCCAGTACGAGCGTGCCTGGGGCACCATCGAGAAGATCAAGGAAGAGGACGGCATCGTCACCGGTACCGTCATCGAGGTCGTCAAGGGTGGTCTCATCCTCGACATCGGCCTCCGTGGCTTCCTGCCGGCCTCCCTCGTCGAGATGCGCCGTGTCCGCGACCTCCAGCCCTACGTGGGCAAGGAGCTCGAGGCGAAGATCATCGAGCTGGACAAGAACCGCAACAACGTGGTCCTGTCCCGCCGCGCCTGGCTCGAGCAGACCCAGTCCGAGGTTCGCCAGACGTTCCTCACCACCCTGCAGAAGGGTCAGGTCCGCTCCGGCGTCGTCTCCTCGATCGTCAACTTCGGTGCCTTCGTGGACCTGGGTGGCGTCGACGGTCTGGTGCACGTCTCCGAGCTCTCCTGGAAGCACATCGACCACCCCTCCGAGGTTGTCGAGGTCGGCCAGGAAGTCACCGTCGAGGTCCTCGACGTCGACATGGACCGCGAGCGTGTCTCCCTGTCGCTGAAGGCGACCCAGGAAGACCCGTGGCAGCAGTTCGCCCGCACCCACCAGATCGGCCAGGTCGTGCCCGGCAAGGTCACGAAGCTGGTTCCGTTCGGTGCGTTCGTCCGCGTGGACGAGGGCATCGAGGGTCTGGTCCACATCTCCGAGCTGGCCGAGCGCCACGTGGAGATCCCGGAGCAGGTCGTCCAGGTCAACGACGAGATCTTCGTCAAGGTCATCGACATCGACCTCGAGCGTCGTCGCATCAGCCTCTCGCTGAAGCAGGCCAACGAGGCGTTCGGCTCCGACCCGGCCTCGGTCGAGTTCGACCCGACGCTGTACGGCATGGCCGCGTCGTACGACGACCAGGGCAACTACATCTACCCCGAGGGCTTCGACCCCGAGACCAACGACTGGCTCGAGGGCTACGAGTCCCAGCGTGAGGTGTGGGAGAACCAGTACGCCGAGGCGCAGACCCGCTTCGAGCAGCACCAGCAGCAGGTCATCAAGTCCCGCGAGGCCGACGCCGCTGCTGCGGCCGAGGGCGGCGACGCTGCCGGTGCGGCTCCGGCCGCGGGCGGTGGCGGCGGTGGCGGTTCGTACTCCTCCGAGGGTGCGGACACCTCCGGTGCGCTGGCGTCGGACGAGGCGCTTGCCGCGCTTCGCGAGAAGCTTGCCGGTGGCCAGAGCTGAACGCTGGCTCGCTGAGGCCTAGCAGGTAGCTGAGGGGCCGTACCTTTCGAGGTGCGGCCCCCCAGTGTTGTCCGGGTTCCAGTGTTGTCCGGGTTCGTTTTCGGCTGCGGGTCCGGGGGCTTCTCGCGCAGTTCCCCGCGCCCCTTCCGGGGCGCGTTGTGCTTACCCCTGCCATGAAAAGGGCGTAAGAGATGGCCTGATCAAGCGCGTGGGTGGGAATGCCGCTGTTCCAGGGCGTGTTGTGCAGTATGAACACGAGGAGGAGCGGTCACTGTGCTTGATCCGCAGGGTTTGTACGCATGGGAGCCCAAGGGCCTCGCCGTTGTCGACATGGCGCTCGCCCAGGAGTCGGCCGGCCTGGTCATGCTCTACCACTTCGACGGATACATCGACGCGGGCGAGACCGGCGACCAGATCGTCGACCGGCTGCTCGACTCGCTGCCCAATCAGGTCGTGGCCCGTTTCGACCATGACCGGCTCGTGGACTACCGCGCCCGCCGTCCGCTGCTCACCTTCAAGCGCGACCGCTGGACGGAGTACGAGGAGCCCACGATCGACGTGCGGCTCGTCCAGGATGCCACCGGGGCGCCCTTCCTGCTGCTGTCCGGCCCGGAGCCGGACGTGGAGTGGGAGCGCTTCGCGGCGGCCGTCCAGCAGATCGTGGAGCGGCTCGGCGTCCGGCTGTCCGTGAACTTCCACGGCATCCCCATGGGTGTCCCGCACACCCGCCCCGTGGGCCTCACCCCCCACGGCAACCGCCACGACCTCGTCCCCGGGCACCGCAGCCCCTTCGAGGAGGCCCAGGTGCCCGGTAGCGCCGAGGCACTGGTGGAGTACCGGCTCATGGAGGCCGGCCACGACGTCCTGGGCGTCGCGGCGCACGTCCCGCACTACATCGCGCGCTCGCCCTACCCGGACGCCGCCCTGACCGTCCTGGAGGCCATCACGGCCGCCACCGGCATGGTCCTGCCCGGTATCGCCCACGCCCTGCGCACCGACGCCCACCGCACCCAGACCGAGATCGACCGCCAGATCCAGGAGGGCGACGAGGACCTCGTGGCCCTGGTCCAGGGCCTGGAGCACCAGTACGACGCGGCGGCCGGCTCGGAGACCAGGGGCAACATGCTCGCCGAGCCCGTGGAGATCCCGTCGGCGGACGAGATCGGGATGGAGTTCGAGCGCTTCCTGGCGGAACGGGAAGGCGACAACTGACACGCGCGGAGCGTCTAGGCTTCCGGTCATGCTGAAGGTGGGCCTGACCGGCGGTATCGGCGCCGGCAAGAGTGAGGTGTCCAGGCTCCTGGTGGAGCACGGTGCCGTCCTGATCGACGCGGACCGCATCGCGCGCGAGGTCGTCGCCCCGGGCACGCCCGGCCTCGCCGCGGTCGTGGCGGCCTTCGGCGAGGACGTACTCGCCGAGGACGGCAGCCTCGACCGCCCCAGGCTGGGCTCCATCGTCTTCGCCGACCCGGACCGGCTCGCCGTACTGAACTCGATCGTGCATCCCTTGGTGGGCGCCCGCTCCCGGGAGCTCGAATCAGCGGCCTCCGAGGACGCCGTCGTCGTCCACGACGTCCCGCTCCTCACGGAGAACGCCCTCGCGCCCCTCTACGACCTCGTCGTGGTCGTCGACGCGAGCCCCGAGACCCAGCTCGACCGGCTCGTCAGGCTGCGCGGCATGACCGAACAGGACGCACGCGCGCGCATGGCCGCCCAGGCCCCGCGCGAGAAGCGCCTGGAGATCGCGGATGTCGTGATCGACAACGACGTACCCCTGGAAGATCTGCGCCGACGCGTTCAGGAGGTGTGGGGCGGTCTCCTGCGCCGGGCGCACGCGTCCCGGACGTCTCCGGAATAGCGTCCCTCGGTCCGGGCGTTGAACCCTTCCAGTGAGGGAAGGACTTTGCCGTGCCCGAGATCAGCGGATCGACCGGACGTACTCCGGAGACGCATGTCATCGACTACCGCGCAGCCGAGCAGTTGCTCTCCGCGCGGGACCCGCGGGGCGCGGTGAAGCTGCTCGACTCCGTCATCGCCGCCCACCCGGAGAACACCGCGGCCCGGCTGCTGCGCGCGCGGGCCTTCTTCGCCGCCGCGCAACTGCGGCCCGCCGAGCTGGAGTTCACCATCGTCCTGGAGCGCGAACCGGACAACGCCTTCGCTCACTTCGCGCTCGCCCGCACCTACGAACGACAGGGACGGCCCGACCAGGCCAGGCGCCACTTCCGGCTGGCGGCCGCGCTGGACCCGAACCCGGAGTTCCTGAAGGCGGCGCGGTTCGACTCCTGAGCGAGTCGCCCCGCTAGCCGGGTCGGTTCTCCGGCGGCCGGTACGGCGGGATGTCGGGGCCCGGCTGGTAGTGCGGGCCCTGCCGGATGTGCCGGAGGATCACCGCCGTGTCGACGGTGATCACCAGCCAGAGCACCCCGCAGGCGATCGCCCACCCGGGGCGGCCCGCCAGCGCGAACGCCGCCGTGCCGAAGATCGCCCAGACCAGCCCCCACACGCTCAGCCAGAACCGCGCCCGCAATGCACTGCGCGCTGTCGTCGGCTCACTGCCTGTACGCATCAGGATCACCCACTCCTTACTCGCAACGTACTCTTCGGAACGGACGCTGACCAAAGGGCCGAAGAAAGGGTCGCCGCGTGCTTCCGGAAGCCGACGAACTGGCCGAGGTGCTGGTGGAACTGGCCGTGCCGCATGAGGACGTCAACGAACTCGTACGGATGGGCCGACGGGTCATGGACGACCCGGAGCTGCGGCGGTTCCTGGAACACTCCGTCGACGAACTGGTCCGGGACATGGGCAGGGCCGACGATCCGGTCGTCCTGCCCGAGCTCGACTGGCCGGCCGGCGCCCTCCAACGCTGCTTCCCCGTCTACGTGTTCGTGGCGGCGCTGCCCCACACGCGCGCGTACCACCGCTCGCGCGGCATCCCGGCCGAGGTGTCCCGGCGCACCCTCGCCGACCTCGGACGCAACATGGCCGTGCATCGCAGGCGGTACGGCAGGGCGGGCGTGCAGTCGCCGCGCTGGCTCACCCGGCACTCGCGGGGCGAGCTGTACCAGCTGGGGCGACTCCAGTTCGAGCGGACGCGGTACGGGCCCTGGAACAGGAGGACGTTCGCGGCGGCCGGACCCGACATCGCTCCCGGCACGCCCTGTCTGAGCCTGCACATCCCCGACTTCCTCGGCCCGCTGTCACCGCAGGCCTGCGATCGCTCGCTGGCCCTGGCCGCCGAGTTCTTCGCCCGGCACTTCCCGGAGGAGCCGTATCGTGCCGCGCTGTGTCATTCCTGGCTGCTCGATCCGCAGTTGAAGGAGTACCTGCCCGCGGACTCCAACATCGTCCGGTTCCAGGAGCGTTTCCGGCTTGCGCCCGATGACCGGGAGCCTGAGGACACCGAGCCGGTGCAGTTCGTGTTCGGGGACCCGGAGCTGGCGGTGGAGAAGCTGCCGCGGCGGACGGCGCTGGAACGGGCCGTGGGCGATCACCTGCGGGCCGGCCGGCACTGGTACATCGGGCGCGGCTGGTTTCCCCTGTAACTCGGACGGGTGAACCTGTGCGACTCGGGAACGGCCGTGCGCATACGGGCCGTTGGACGGGCATGGCACTGAGGATGCGAGCGGGACATCAGGGGACGGGACCGGGGGTGATCACCCCGGACGGATGCGCGGTCGAGCTGTACTCGCGGCTGCCCGTGGGAGCGGAGCCGGAGATCATCGCGGGGGCGGTGCCGGTGGGGGCGCACATCCTGGAGCTCGGCTGTGGCGTGGGGCGTATGACAGGCCCGCTCCTGGAGCGGGGGTTCACGGTCACTGCGGTGGACGAGTCGGCCGAGATGCTCGAGCGCGTGCGAGGGGCGCGCACGATACGCGGCCCGATCGAGAACCTCGACCTGGGCGAGACGTTCGACGTGGTGCTGCTCGCGTCGTTCCTCGTGCACAACGCCGACCTGGAGGTGCGGCGAGGGATGCTGCGCGCCTGTGCCCGGCATGCGGCGGACGGCGGCTGCGTGCTGATCCAGCGGGAGGGCGAGGACTACCACACCGATCTGCCGCGCGAGCGCGTCGACCCCAGCGGGTTCACCGTACGGATCGTCTCCTCGGAACCGGTGGCGCAGGGCGTCAACTCGGTGCACGCGGAGTACGAGTTCCCGGACGCCACGTGGACCCAGACCTTCCGGGTGCGTCCCCTGACGCGACAACAGTTCGAGGAGGCGCTGGGGGAGGCGGGGTTGAGAGTGGACCGGTATCTGACGGAGGACCAGACATGGGTGCGGGCGGTGCCGGTGACGGGGTGAGGAAATCGGTCGGGCGGCGGCGATGAGTTCGGGTACGGGCGCGGGTCTACCTCTCTGACAGCACCACGGGACCGCTTCCCACAGGAGACCCTGATGTCCGAGACCACCGTCCCCGTCACCCCCACCGCTGCCTCCGCCCCTGTCATCGCCGAGTCCTCGACCGCCCGAGGCCGCCGGGCCCGGATCGCCCTGCGCACCCTGCAGGTCGTGCTCGCCCTCTTCTACGTGATCGCCAGCGCGCTTCCCAAGCTCATCGCACACCCCTCGGCCGCCGAGGGCTTCGACAAGATGGGCTGGGGCAGCACGGGGATGTACACCATCGGTGTGCTCGAACTGGCCGGTGGGATCGCCCTGTTGATCCCGGTGCTGCAGTCGGTGGCAGCCGTGGCGCTGAGCGGGCTGATGGTCGGCGCGTTCGTCGTCCAGCTGACCTACTTCGACGGGGAGAACGCGGCGACCCCGCTCATCCTGATCATCCCGCTCGCCCTGATCGCCTGGGCCCGGCGACAGCACAATGCGGACCTGCTGCGGCTGGTACGACGACGGTCATGAGGAGATCGGCCCACGGTCGGTGCGGTGAGGCCGGTGCCTGCCCTTCGGGGAGGGGACCGGCCTCAGCGTGGTGACCGATGGGGGGGATTCGGATCGGCCGGGTTCGGGTTCGGATTCGGGTGCGGTCTCCGGTGCTGGGGATCGGCTGCTGGTCGGGTGTTCGGCTCAGTGCGAGCGCCTGCCTCTGCCTGCGTTCCCGCCCCTGTCCGACCGGCGGGTCGTGTCCGAACGCCGGGTCGTGTCCGAGCGGCGTGCCTTGCCCGAGCCGCCGGGGCCACGGGAACGGGAACCGGTGGGCTGAGCAGAACCAGTAGGGCTGCCCGAGCCGGCCGTCGCGCCTGAGTCGGCTGTCCCGTCCGAGCCGGCTGCCGCTTCCGCGCCGCCTGGGTCCTCCCGGCCGTCGGATCCGGGCACGCCGCTCGGTCCGGCGAAGCGGCCGCGGCGGTTGCCTTCCGTGAGGCCGCGGAGGCGTTCCAGCTCGCGGCGGTCGCGCTTGGTCGGGCGGCCGGTGCCGCGGTCGCGGATCCCGGCGGGGGCGAAGGCGGCGCGGGGCGGGGGCGGGGGAGAGTTGTCGACGTAACACTGGGCGGCCACGGGGGCACCGACCCGCTTGCGGATCAGACGCCTGACGATGACGATCCGCTCCCGGCCCTCCTGACGGACGCGCACCTCGTCGCCGACGCGCAGGGAGTGGGCGGGCTTCACGCGCTCGCCGTTCACATGCACATGTCCGCCCCGGCATGCGGCGGCTCCCGCGGAACGGGTCTTGACCAGGCGTACGGACCAGATCCAGCTGTCGATCCGCACGGTCTCGCCGTTCTGCGGCGCGGCGGCCTCCGCGGCGGCGACGGCGGCGGCGACCTTCGGGTCCGGTGCCTCGGGGGCCGGGGCAGCGAGAGCCGAGGGGCCCCGGTCGGCGACCTGCGCGCCGGGACCGTCGGCCGTCGTACCGGCCCGGTCCGTCCCACCGGTCTCGTTGTCGTCCGTACGTTCCACAGCCATGGTTCCGACCTTAGTACCCGGGACCGAATGCCCCGGGTGGGTTTTCCTGTGGGTGCCCGGTGCCCGGTGCCCGGTGCCCGGTGCACGCCCGGCCGTCCTTGGGCCCGGGTCCGGGTCCGGGTCCGGCGCCATCGGGCCGAGACGGGCCGGGGGGCCTCGCGCGGTCGGCCGCCGGGGACGCGCGAGCCGAGTGCAAGGTGTCCGGTCTGCCGGAGCGGTTCCGGCCCGGACGACCTCGAGCCCGCCCGGAGCGTTCCACCCCTGACCGCCGCGCCCCCGGCGCCCCCGTACCGTGGACCCGTGGACGCCCTCGCCGATCTCGACCGCCGGATCTCGGGCTGTCGCGCCTGTCCGCGGTTGGTCGACTGGCGGGAGGAGGTGGCCCGGACCAAGCGGGCCGCGTTCGCCGACTGGACGTACTGGGGGCGCCCGGTGCCAGGGTTCGGGCCGGCGGACGCGCGGATGCTGATCGTCGGGCTCGCTCCGGCCGCGCACGGCGGGAACCGTACCGGGCGGATGTTCACCGGCGACCGTTCCGGGGACGTGCTGTACCAGGCGCTGTACGACATCGGGCTCGCCTCGCAGCCGACCGCCGTCACCGCGGACGACGGGCTGGAGCTGCACGGCGTGCGGATCACCTCGCCCGTGCACTGCGCCCCGCCCGCCAACAAACCCACCCCCGGCGAGCGCGACACCTGCCGCCCCTGGCTGGTCCAGGAGCTGAATCTGCTGCGGCCCACCCTCCGTACCGTGGTCGTGCTCGGCGCCTTCGGCTGGCAGGCCGCGCTGCCCGCGTTCGCGGAGGCGGGCTGGAGCGTGCCCCGGCCGCGGCCCGTCTTCGGACACGGCGCTCGCGTCCCGCTCGACGGACTCGAACTCTTCGGCTGCTTCCACGTCAGCCAGCGCAACACCTTCACCGGCAAGCTCACGCCCGAGATGCTGCGGGACGTGCTGCGCACGGCGGCCGAGGCGGCGGGTCTGCGCGGCCTCACCGGCGAGAACGAGACGACGAGGCCGCCGTACGACGGTTAGGGTCGCCGGATGCCCTGCCGCCGCGGTAGGTGCCGCGCTACGAGGACCCGGTGTTCCGTCAGGGCTTCGCCCCGGGCAGCGAGTTGACGGTGATCGACGGCGGTGGGGCACAGCGTGGGGGAGCGGGGGGTGGCCGCGATGGTGGCGGCGACCGACGAGTACGCCCGCCGCTCGCACGGCTAGACCATCTCGGCGGAGTCCCCGAACAGCTGCCGTACCGTCGACTCGTAGTTGGTCCGTACATGCGCGAGGGCATGCGCGCGGGCCCGGTCCGGGTCGCCCGAGGCGATCGCCTCGTACAGGTCGCGGTGTTCGACGAGGAGTTGGGGCCATTCCTCGTTGCGCCGGGTCATCCAGCGCAGCCGCCCCGCAACCGGTTCCAGGGCCTCGACCAGCAGGCTGTTGCGGGCCATCGCCACGATGCTGTCGTGCAGACGGCTGTTGACGTCCGTGATGGTCTCCGCGTCGCCCGCCTCGGTCGCGGTCGCCGCGAGGTCGAGGAGCCGCTCCACCTCGGCGAGATCCTCCGGGGTGGCCCGGGCCGCGGCCAGACCGGCCGCGTAGACCTCCAGCGCCTCGCGCAGTTCGAAGAGTTCCTTGACGTCGTTCGGGGTCAGCCGCCGTACGACCGTGCGGCGGGGCGTCTCGAAGTGGATGAAGCCCTCGGCGACCAGCGCGCGGATCGCCTCGCGGACGGGCACCCGGGAGACCCCGAAGCGGTCGGCGAGTTCCCGCTCGACCAGCCGGTCGCCCGGCCGCAGCCCGCCCGCGATGATCTCCTGCCGCAGGGTGGTCAGGACGCGTTCGCGGACGGCGCCGAGGGGCTCGGTGTTCGTCGTGGAGCTCATGGAGCCATCTTCTCCGACGCGGAAGCCGTCGTTGACGCGGGAGCTGTTTTACGGATCCTTAACAAACGCGACATCGGCCGGGACTCTTGACGGCGGGACCATGTCGGCAGTTTGGTATACCAAAACCGGATGCCAGGCGGCCGCCATCCTCCTGTCCCCCGTCCTTGGAGGCCCTGTGTCCCTCGCCGACAGTGTCGAAGCCACCGGCACACCAGCGTTCGTCCCCGATCCCCGCCTCACCAACGAAGACCTGGCGCCCGCCGACAAGCGGAACTGGAAGGTCTTCGACCTCTTCGCCATGTGGATGTCCGACGTCCACAACCTGGGCAACTACACCTTCGCGGCCGGTCTGCTGGTCCTCGGCATGAACGTCTGGCAGGTCTTCACCTCCCTGCTCGTCGGCTTCGTGCTGATCTACGTCGGCATGAACTGGATGGGGAAGATCGGCCAGCGCCACGGCGTGCCGTTCCCCGTCGTCAGCCGCATCAGCTTCGGTGTGTGGGGCGCGAACATCCCGGCACTGATCCGGGCCGTGATCGCCATCATGTGGTACGGCATCCAGACCTACCTGGCCTCCGTCGCGGTCAACGTGATGCTGCTGGCCGCCTGGCCGGGCCTGGAGTCCTGGACGCACAGCTCCTTCCTCGGCCTCGACGCGCTCGGCTGGGTCTCCTTCCTCTCCCTCTGGCTCGTCCAGGCGCTGATCATCAGCCAGGGCATGGAGTCGGTGCGCAAGTTCCAGGACTTCTGCGGCCCGGCGATCTGGCTGGTCATGATCGCCCTCGCCGTCTGGGTGCTGGCCAAGGCCGGCTGGAGCATCTCGCTCACCAGCACTCCGCACCCGGTCTCGGTCGGTGAGCAGTGGCGGCAGTGGTTCGGCGCCATCGGTCTGATCCTCGCCACGTACGGCACGCTGATGCTCAACTTCTGCGACTTCTCCCGCTTCGCCCCCGACTACAAGACCGTCCGACGCGGCAACTTCTGGGGACTGCCGATCAACTCCACGGCCTTCGTGGTCGTCTCCGTGATCGTCACCGCGGGCTCGCTGGAGGTCTGGGGCCAGGCCATCACCGACCCCGCCGAACTGGTCGCGAAGGTCGGCAACACCTGGGTGATGGTGCTGGGCGCGCTCACCTTCGCCGTCGCCACCATGGGCGTCAACATCGTCGCCAACTTCGTCTCACCGGCGTACGACCTCGCCAACGTCTGGCCGCAGAAGATCAGCTTCAAGGTGGGCGGCATGATCAGCACGGTCGCCGCGCTGGTCGTGACCCCGTGGAACCTCTTCTCCAACCCCACGGTCGTCAACTACTTCCTCGGCGGTCTCGGCGCCTTCCTGGGCCCGCTGTTCGGCGTGATCATGCTCGACTACTACTGGGTCAAGAAGGGCCGCGTCGACGTCGACGAGCTCTTCAAGGCCGAGCCGGGATCCCGCTACTACTACCGCAAGGGCGTCAACCCCAAGGCTCTGTGGGCGTTCCTCCCGGCGGCCGCCGTCGCGGGTGTCCTCGCCCTGGTGAAGACGTTCAGCGACGTGGCCCCGTACTCCTGGTTCATCGGTACGGCCCTCGCGGCCGGGCTGTACGCGCTGCTGTGCCGGAGCGAGCGAGCGATTCGTGAGGTCCCCGAGGCTGTGGAGGTCTGAGAAACGTGCGAATCGTCGTCACCAACTGCAACACCACGCAGGAGATGACCGAGGAGATCGTACGAGGTGCCCGGGCCGCCGCAGGCCCGGGCACCACCGTGCTCGGGCTCACCCCCGCCTGGGGCCCCGAGTCCGCGGAGGGCTGGCTCGACAGCTACCTCTCCGCGGCGGCGGTCATCGACCTGCTGCGCACGCATGAGGGCCCTCCCTACGACGCGGTGGTCATGGCCGGCTTCGGCGAGCACGGACGGGAGGGCGTCCGGGAGTTGGTGGACGTGCCGGTCGTCGACATCACCGAGGCGGCCGCCCATCTGGCCTGTCTGCTCGGCCGGCGCTACGGCGTGGTGACCACCCTGGAGCGGTCCTGCGGGCAGATCGAGGACAGCCTGGAGCTGGCCGGGGTGGGGCGCAACTGCGCCGCCGTCGTCGGGACCGGGCTGGGAGTTCTCGACCTGGGCGACGCGGACCGCACGGAGGCCGCTTTCCTGGCGGCCGCGGAGCGGGTGCGGGAGGCGGGTGCCGAGGTCCTGGTCCTGGGGTGCGCGGGGATGACCGGGCTGCAGCGGACGGTGGGGGAGAAGCTGGGGCTTCCGGTGGTCGACGGGGTGGGCGCGGCGGTGAAACTGGCGGAGTCGCTGGTGGCGCTGGGACTGAGCACAAGCCGGGCCGGCGCTTATGCGAAGCCGGTGCCGAAGAAACGGGTGTGGGGATCGCCCGTGGCGCAGTGACCTGCGGGGTTCGGCCTCAGGGCCGCCACACGTAGCGCACGTCCGGCTCCCGCTCCTCGTTGCCGCTGCCGTCGGTGCGTTCGGCCTCGACGAAGCCGTGGCGTTCGTAGAAGCGGTGGGCCGGCTTGTTGACCTGGAAGGTCCACAGACTCAGCCCTCGCGGACTGCGTGCCTTGGCGAGCGCGACGAACCGGTCGCCGATGCCGCGGCCCCGCCAGTCGGGGTCGAGATACAACTGGGACAGCAGATCACCGGCCAGCACCATCAGCCCGACGATCGCTCCGGTCCCGGAGTCCTCGGCGACCCAGGTCTCCCGCTGCGGCACGACGACGTCCCGTAGGTACGCGCGCACCTCGTCGTCCGACCGGGGCCGTACCACCGTCGGCAACGCGGCGGTGAAGGAGCGCAGATAGACGTCGGCCGCGGCGGAGGCGTCGGGGGCGGTGGCCCGGCGGATGACGACCGCGCTCACCGTGCCGCGACCTCCGGCACCACGGCCGTCGCCGTGATCTCCACCAGCTGACCGGTGTACCCGAGGCAGGCGACGCCGATCAGCGTCGACGAATGCGGACCGGTGCTCAGCCCGGACGCCTCGACGACCTCCCACACGGTGGACAGCACCGCGGGCTCGCTGCTCACGACATGCACATCGGTCGCCAGCACATGCTCCAAGTCGCTGCCGACCGCGTGCAGTTGCTCGCGGAGGTTGGCGATCACCTGCTCTGCCTGGCGCGCGGGATCCCCTTCCCCCACGAGGTTGCCCTTGGCGTCCAGCGGAACGGACCCGGCGAGGAACGCGAGCTTCGTCCCCGCCTCGACGACCGAGGCGTGCGAGTAGGTCGGCGGCGGGAACAGAGCCGGGGCGGTGACGCGCTGGATCACGTGAACTCCTCGGGTGGACGGCGGACAACCTTTCGATCATCGGGGGCGAGGGGGTGGGGCGCACCTGATTTTCCGGGCCCGGCCGGCGTGCGCACCGCGGCCATGGCCTCCGGAGGCGCGGGCCGCGTAATCCCGTGGAGGGACGCCCCCGGGCTTCGTACGCTGCGCCCATGCCCCCCACACTCTCCGACGCCGTCTTCCTCGACACCACCGCCGACCGCCTCGCCGCCCTCCCCACGGTCCGGGCCGTGACCCTCGGTGGCTCCCGCGCCCAGGGGACCGCACGCCCGGACAGCGACTGGGACCTGGCGGTCTACTACCGGGGCGCCTTCGCCCCGGCCGATCTCCGCGCCGTCGGCTGGGCGGGCCAGGTGTCCGAGATCGGCGGCTGGGGCGGCGGGGTGTTCAACGGGGGTGCCTGGCTGACGATCGACGGGCGGCGGGTAGACGTCCATTACCGGGACCTCGACGTGGTGGAACGGGAGTTGGCGGAGGCGGAGGAGGGGCGGTTCCGGGTGGAGCCGTTGCTGTTCCATCTGGCGGGAATCCCCACCTATCTGATCGTGGCCGAACTCGCCGTCAACCAGGTCCTGAGGGGGGAGTTGCCACGCCCGGCGGCCTACCCGGCGAAGCTCCGCGAGTCCGCCGCCACCCGCTGGCGGGACACCGCTCGCCTCACCCTCACCTACGCCGAGACCAACCACGCCCCGGCCGGCCGTCTCATCGAGACGGCCGGCGCCCTCGCCACGGCTGCCGTGCAGATGGGGCACTCGGTGCTGGCGGCGCGAGGGGAGTGGGTGACCAACGAGAAGCGGCTGCTGGAGCGGGCGGGGCTGCGGGAGGCCGACCGGATCGTCGAGTCGTTGACGTCGGCACCCGGAGCGGCCGTGCGTGCGGCCGCCGCGCTGCGGGAGCTGTTCGACCGGGCGGACGAGCGGTCGTAGAGCTGCGTACGGGCCGGTACTCCCGGTTGTGTTCATAAAGAACGTGGCTTCTGCATGCATCGTCACACGGGGGTAACACAAGAGGCCCGGACCGTCCAAGAACGCGGCCTAACGTGGAGAACCACACCCCAACGCCCGGCCACCGTCGCCCGAAGGCACACCCCGCCTCCCCAGACGACAGGAGCCCAGTGTCCCGCCCCGCCGTACGGATGCACCTACCGCCCTGGCTCGCCCACGCCCTCCGTGCCCAGCGAGGACCGATCCCCTGGAACGCGGTCGCGCGAGGGGCCTTGTCCGCCGGACCCCTCCTTCTTGCCGCGGTGCTCGTCGAGCAGACCTCGGTCGGTGTCGTCGCCGCCATCGCCGCCATGCTGGCCGGGATCAACGACCGGCCCGGGAGCCGGCGGGTCGCCGTGAAGAGGATCGGGGTGCCCGCGCTCGCGGGGGCGGTCGGCATGGTCGTCGGCACGTATGCGGGGGAGTCAGTGGGGGCCGTGACCCTCACCGTTCTCCTCACCCTCGTGGGGCTGGTCGCCGGTGGCATCAGCGCGGTCGGGCCCGTCGCCTCCGGGGCCGGTACGCAGTTGCTCGTCGCGTCGGCGATCGGGGCGGGCATGCCGTTGCCGGAGGAGGGATGGCTGCGGGCCGTCGCCTATCTCGGTGGGGCCTGCTGGCTGCTCGGACTGCGGCTCGTGCTGCCGACGCCCGGGGCCCTCGCCGGGGACTTCCGCTTCGACGGCGAGCGGGAGGCCGTCGCCGGGGTGTACGAGGCCGTCGCCGACCTGCTCGACGCCGTGGGGAGTGAGAACGCCACCGCTCGGCGCGTCGCGCTCACCGCGGCTCTGGACCACGCGCAGGACGCGCTCACCGGGCCCCGGTTGCGCAGGTACGCCAGTTCGGCCGCCGAGCGCCGGCTGCATGCGCAGTACGCTGCCGCGCTGCCGCTCGCCGAGGCCGCCACCGCGCTCGCCTGGGGGGAGGAGGCGGTGCCCGGGCGAGCCTCCGCGGGGCCCCGGCGGCTCGCCGCCGCCGTACGGGAGAACACGCACACCGGACCGCTGCCCGCGCCCAACCGGTCCGGGGCCGCGCTGCGGGCGCTCGACGACGCGTTGCTGCGGGCCGCCGAGGCGTTCGACCGGGGCCGGGGCGGTGATCTGCACACGCGCCGGCTCACCGCCCGGGACCTGCTGCGGTCCGTCTTCGGGACCGGCGGACGGGAGTACGGGCTGCGGGTCGCCCTCTGCTTCGGGACCAGCGTCGCCGTGGCACAGGCTCTGCACCACTCCCACTGGTACGGGGAGCACCAGCACTGGTACTGGCTGCCCGCCACCGCCGTCTTCCTCGTCAAGCCCGACCTCGGACCGCTCGCCTCCCGGGTGCTGTGCCGGGCCGCCGGCACCGTCCTCGGGGCGCTGGTCTTCGCCGGGTTCGCGCTCGTGCTGCCGCGGCCCGAGGGGCTCATCGCGCTCGTCGCCGTCAGCGGGGCGCTCCTTCCCGTGGCCACCCGGCACTTCGCCGCGCAGACCGCCGTCGTCACGGTCCTCGTCCTGGCGCTGGTGATGGTCGGCGGCGAGCCGCAGGCCTCCGTCGGCCGGATCACCGAGACCCTGCTCGCCTGCGCCATCGTGCTGATCGTGGGGCATCTGCCCATGCCGGGTCAGCGGGGCGGAGGAGTACGGGCGCGGCTGGCCGTGGCGGGCGGGGCGGCGCAGGCGTATCTCGTGCATGTTCTGCGGGAGACCGAGCGGCCCCTCCCGCGAGGCGCCGAACCAGCCGTACGGAGCACTCCCACCGAGGACACCCGCGCCCTGCGCTGGACCCTGCGCCGTGAGGCCTACCGCGCGCTCGCCGAGGCGCGTACCGCCATCGCGCACGCCGCCGCAGAACTCCCCGCGCTCGCCCGGCACTCGGAGGGCGCCGACGAGATCGTCGCCGTGCTCGAACGGATCGTCGACACGACCACCGCGTGTGCCGTCCACCTCGACGACTCCGGGCGGCTCACCCCTGAACAGGCCCACCGGCTCACCGAACTCCTCGACGAACTCGGCCGACTCGACGCGGGGCGGGGGCGAGTGGAGGTCAGACTGCCCGGAATTCCGCTCGCCGGTTAGGAGTCACACCCGTACCCACACCGGGGCGTGGTCCGACCCGGGTGTCCCCACCCGCTTGACCGGATCCTGGTCCACCGACGGCAGTTCGAGTGCGTCGTCCTGCTGCTCGGGCAAGCCCGTCCCCGCCTCCGCGATGCGGCGGGCCAGACGGTGGCTCACCAGGATGTGGTCGATGAGTTCGGGGCGTCCGAAGCTGACCCGGGAGAAGCGGCGCCTTTCTGGTATGCGCGGGGCGATGTCCCACAGCCGGAACGGATCGCCGAGGTCGGACTTGAGGAACGCGCGCTCTCTGTCGAGCTCGGAGCCGGGCGGGCCCAGCAGGATCTGTGTGGTGGCGGCGTTCACCACGTCGTTCATGTCGCCGAGGACGATCACGTCCCGTTCGGTCCCGGCGCCTTCGAGCAGGAAGTCCGCGAGGGAGCGCAGGGTCGCCGCCTCGGCCGCCCGCCGGTAGAGGGCGTAGGCGCCGAAGCGGGCCCGTTCGGCCTCGTCGTGCGGCTGGAAGCGGCTCCTGCCCCCGGCGCCCGGATACGACAGCAGCTTCGACTTGAGATGGGCGACGGCCACCTGGACGACCCCGTCCCCGGTGTCGGTCTCCACCGCGAGGAAGCCGCGGCTGGTCTCGCTCTCGTGCGTGTCCGGCTCGGTGCCGTCGTCGCCCTGCACGGGGCGCAGCTTGTCCGCGAACACATGGGTGTCCCGCAGTGTCCGCAGCGGTGTACGGCTGAGGAAGCCGACGCGGATGCCCCTGTGGTCCGCGTGCCGGGAGAGCGCGATGTGCCACTGCCCGCCGATCGCCTTGACCAGGTCGGCGAGTGTCTCCTCCTGCCTGACCTCCTGGACGCCCAGCAGCGTCGGGTCGAGCGCGGTGATCACGGAGGCGAGGGCCTCCACTTTCGCCTCGTACTCGGCCTCGGTCCTGGGAGCGCCGTCGCCGCTGTGCGGCAACATCAGATTCTCCAGATTCCAGGTGCCGACGAGCATGCCGGACCCCTTTCGGAAGGCGTACGACCAGCGGTGATGAGGCCAGGGTGCCTGCGCCCGCGCCGCCGCGACAGGGCGGCGCCGGGATGCGCGGTTCACCCACTGCGGGTACACGACCGCGTCGTACGGTGCCTGTATGACACCTTCTCCCGCAGGTCTCATCATCACCCCGTGCACGGTGCTCACGCACGACGATCAAGAACGGGTGGGGTTCGTGCGGGACGCCGCGATCGTCGTACGGGACGGTGTCGTCGAGTCGGTGACCAGCAGTGCGCGGGCCGCCGAACTGCCCGCGATGGAGCGCATCGACGCGCGGGGGCAGATCGCCCTGCCGGGGCTCGTCAACTGCCATACCCACGCGCCCATGGTCGCGCTGCGCGGGATCGCCGAAGACCTGCCGACCGAGGAGTGGTTCAACGACGTCGTCTGGCCGATCGAGTCCAACCTCACTGAGAAGGATGTGGAGTTGGGGGCCCGTCTGGCCTGCGCCGAGATGATCTGGGGCGGAGTCACCTGCTTCGCCGACCACTACTTCTCGATGGACGCCGTCGCCGCGGTCGTCGAGGAGTGCGGCATCCGCGCGCACCTCGGGGAGGCGTACTTCTCCTCGCAGGGGCCCCAAGGGCGGGAGAAATCCCTGGAGTTCGCGCTACGGCAGCGCGGCGCCGCCGGTGGCCGCATCACCACCGCCCTCGCCCCGCACGCGCCCTATACCGTCGACGAACCCGACCTCACCGCGACCGCCGCGCTCGCCCAGGAGCACGGGCTCCCCGTCCACCTCCACGCCTCCGAGAACCGCGACCAGGCCGAGACGAGCCTCGCCCGGCACGGCGTCACACCCATCGAGGTGCTGCGGCGCACCGGGATCCTCGACACGGACGTCCTGATCGCGCACGGCAGCGGCATCCTCGACCGCGACCTGCCCCTCCTCGCAAGTGCCGCCGGTCGTACGGCCGTCGCCACCGCGCCCCGTGGCTACCTCAAGTTCGCCTGGCCCACCACCACGCCCGTCCGCGCCCTGCGCGACCTCGGCATCCCTGTCGGCCTCGCCACGGACGGTGCCGCCTCCAACAACTCCCTCGACGTATGGGAGTCGATGGCGCTCACCGCGCTGATCCAGAAGTCCACCACCGGCGACCCCCGCTGGCTGACCTCCCGTCAGGCCCTTCATCACGCAAGCCTCCAGAGCGCCCGCGCGGTCGGACTCGGTGACGTCGTCGGCAGCATCGCGCCCGGCCGCCGAGCCGACATCATCCTGGTCGACCTCACCGGCCCGCACACCCAGCCCGTCCACGATCTCGCCGCGACCCTCGTCCACAGCGCCCGCTCCTCTGACGTCCGCACGACGATCGTCGACGGCCGGGTGCTGATGCGGGACCGCGAGCTGCTGACCATCGATGTGGGCGCGGTCGTAAGGGAGTTGGGGGAGCGGATGCCCGCACTGCTGGACCGGAGCCACGGTCGGCGGATCCAGTCGTACGACACCTGAAATCCAGTCGAGGAAGGGCATTTTGGCGCCAACCGTCGGTGATCGGGCGGTCGCGTGAGGTGGTTTCACGCTACAGATGAAAGCCGGGACATGCCTGTCTGACGGGGAGGGCCGGCAGGTGGAACTGACGATCAACGTCGCGGTGTTGCTCGCTGTCATCGTCTTCGTGCGGATTCGCCGCCGAGTGCAGGCCCGCAGCCGCTCCGATCAGTGGCTGACCGTGGCCGTCGTGCTCGTCCTCGGCATCCTGGTTGCTCCGACCGCCTTCGGCCAGGGGGTCCTGGACGTCGTGGGCCAACTCGCCCAGGGCGTCTCCGAGTCGGGCAGCCCATGATCTCCGCGCCGCTAGGCTGACGCTCATGGATCCAGCCGACGGCCTCCTCGACCACCCCTACGACGTGTACCGGCGTCTGCGCGACACCGCGCCGGTGCACCGGATCGCCGGGCCGGACGGGACGCCGGCCTGGATCGTCACGCGGTACGACGATGTGCGGGCGGCTCTCGCCGATCCACGGCTGTCGCTGGACAAGAGGCACGCCACGGCGGGGACGTACAAAGGGTTCTCGCTGCCGCCCGCTCTCGACGCCAACCTGCTCAACATGGATCCGCCCGACCACACCCGGATCCGGCGACTGGTCGGACGGGCCTTCACCCCGCCTCGGATCGAGCGGTTGCGGGGGCGGATCCGGAACACCGCCGACCGGCTCCTCGACGCGCTCGGTGACCACGGCACGACCGACCTCGTCGCCTCTTACGCGGCACCCCTCCCGATCACGGTCATCTGCGACCTGCTCGGCATCCCGGACGAGCACCGGCTGGACTTCCGGGTGTGGACCGACACCCTCGTCGCGCCGGACCCCGCGGCAGGACCCGAGGCCGCCAAGGAAGCGGTCGTGGCGTTGCTCGGCTACTTCACCCGGCTGCTCGCCGACAAGCGTCGGGACCCCGCCGACGACCTGCTCTCCGACCTGATCGCCGTCCGCGACGAGGGCGACCGGCTCAGCGAGGACGAGCTGATGTCACTGGCCTTCCTCATCCTCTTCGCCGGGTACGAGAACACCGTGCAGCTGATCGGCAACGCGGCCCTCGCCCTGTTCCAGCACCCCGAACAGCTCACCGCCCTCCGCAAGGACCCGTCCCTGCTCCCGGCCGGTGTCGAGGAGTTCCTTCGCTACGAGGGCCCCGCCCTGCTGGCGATTCGCCGCTTCCCCGTCGAGGACGTCACCATCGGCGGGGTCACGATTCCGGCGGGCGAGACGGTCTGGGTCTCCCCGTCCGCCGCCAACCGTGACCCGGCCCGCTTCCCCGACCCCGACCGCCTCGACCTGGCCCGCGACGCCTCAGGCCATCTCTCCCTGGGCCACGGCATCCACTACTGCCTGGGCGCCCCGCTGGCCCGTGCCGAGACCGAGATCGCCCTGGCCGCGCTGCTCGAACGGTTCCCGGACCTCGCGCTCGCCGAGCCCACCCCGGCCTGGCGCCACTCGCTGCGCGCCCGCGGGCTGCTCACGCTGCGGGTGTCGTACTGAGGAAATCTCCCGCACCACCGATGAGTTCCGCCCCCTCCAACGGTCACCACCCCGGACGGACCGACGCACAGGAGGGACCCCATGGCGCTTCCGGAGATCGTCTCGCGGGACGAATGGCGCGCGGCGCGCGAGGAACTGCTGGTCAGGGAGAAGGCGGCCACGCGCGCGCGTGACGCCCTCAACGCCGAGCGGCGCAGACTGCCCATGGTCGAGGTGGAGCAGGAGTACGTCTTCGAGGGCGGCGACGGCAAGGCCACCCTGCTCGACCTCTTCGAGGGGCGCGGCCAGCTCGTCGTCTACCACTTCATGTTCGCGCCGGAATGGGACGAGGGCTGCCGCAGCTGCTCCGCGTTCCTGGACCAGATCGGGCACCTGGCCCATCTGAAGGCACGGGGGACGACCTTCGCCGCCGTGTCGAGGGCGCCGTATACGAAAATCCTGCCGTTCAAGGCGCGGATGGGATGGACCGTGCCCTGGTACTCGTCCTGCGGCAGCGACTTCAACCACGACTTCGAGGCCACCCTGGAGATCACGGGGGAGCCCACCGACCGGCCCGGCATCAGCTGCTTCCTGCGCGACCGTGACCAGGTCTTTCACACCTATTCGACCTATGCACGCGGCCTCGACGGACTCGGTTCCACCACCAGCCTCCTCGATCTCACCGCACTGGGACGGCAGGAGGAGTGGGAGGAACCGAAGGGGCGCGCGTCTGCTCTCGGGGCGCCCGCAGGCAGTGTGCGCATCAGGTATCACGATGAGTACGAGGACTGACACATAAAGCGACCGATGTGACCGTTGAGTAATCGACTTCTCACGCTTCGCGCTGAACTCGTGTCAACTACGTCTCAGTACGGCAACTCACCGAGGCTTTCTGGGCCCGGAAGGCGTTAACTCCTACAAGCGCTCCTACGGATGAGCGCACGCTTTCTGGAGGTGCAGGGTGGTGAACGGGCGAACAGTGCTCGAACGCTTTCCCGCTGGCGGGCCGCGTGGATCGTGGCCGGCGGAGGAGTTCGCGCAGGCGAGGCGTCTTGAGGGACTGCAGGCGGAGGTCGTCATGGACCTCGCGTCCGACACGTTCCTGGTGATCGTCCGCAGTGGAGAGGCGGCGGCCGACGCCCTCGCATGAGGTCAGCCCGCCTCCTTGGCGGGCACCTTTGCCGTGAACTGCTCGGCCTGGAGCGAGTACAGCTCCGCGTAGACACCTCCGGAGGCCAGGAGCTCGTCGGGCGTGCCCGACTCCACGAGCCTTCCCTGCTCCAGGACGTGCACCAGATCGGCGTGGCGTACGGACGCCAGTCGGTGGGTGATCAGGATGACCGTCTGACCGGTGCCGGCCAGAGCGCGGATCTTCTCGAAGACCTCCAGCTCGGCCCGGGCGTCCAGGGCGGCCGTCGGCTCGTCCACGATCAGGATGCGACCGCGACGGTAGGCGGCCCGGGCGATCCCGAGCCGCTGCCACTGCCCGCCCGACAGCTCGTGCCCGCCGCTGAAGTTACGGGCCAGCAACGTGTCCAGGCCGCGGGGCAGATCGGCCAGCACCTCCCCGGCCCCGGCCTCCGCGACCGCGCCGGACACCCGTTCGTCGGTCAGCGGCACCGAGGAGCGGCCCACCGCCACATTGACGCGGGCGGTGAACGGCCACCGCTTGAAGTCCTGGGCGACCATCGCGACCCGCTCGGCGAGCAGCCGCCGGTCCGCGTGCGCCGCGTCCACCCCGTCCCACAGGATGCGGCCCCGGTCCGGGGAGTACAGCCCCGCGAGCAGCTTCACCAAGGTGGTCTTGCCGGAACCGTTCTCGCCGACCAGCGCGACGATCTTGCCGAGCGGCACGGTGAGCGTCACATCGTCGAGGGCCGGGCGCGCCGCGTCACCCGGGTAGGTGAAGGAGACGTGCTCGAAGCGGATCTCGTGCGGCTCGTCGGGCAGCGCGGTCCCGCCCACCGGGATCGCCCACCTGGCCGCCTCCTCGTAGAGCCGCTGGAGGTCGCCGACGAAGAGGGCCTCCTCGTGCAGCGCGTTCACCTCGACGACCAGTGTGTCCAGGCTCTGCGAACCGGTACGGATCGCGATCACGGCCGTACCCGCCACCGACAGGGCCATCGCGCCCGCCAGCAGCAGCCCGCCCAGCGTCGCGTACGTCGCCGCGGTCGCGATCCCGGTCCAGGCCGCCGCGATCAGTCCCGTCCGGGCGGCCAGTTTGGCCAGCCGGGCCTGCTCCTCCTCCGCCGTCTCCGCCATCGCCCGGAAGTGCCGCAGCAGGAACGGGCCCACCCCGTGCACCCGGATCTCCGGTGCCGCCTCGGGCTCGATCAGCAGGGCGCCCAGCAGCCGGCCCGCGCGCGCGTGCTGCACCCAGGCGTGGAAGGACTCGTACCGACGGCGCGCGATGGTCAGCGCGCTCCAGCCGCTCGGGATGGTCATCGTGATCAGCAGCGGCAGCAGCGCCGGGTGCAGCACGGTCAGCACGCCCGCAGCCGCGATCAGCGAGATCATCGCGTTCACCACGCGGGTGGCGAACGAGATCATCCGGCGGGCCGAGGCGGCGCCGTACTGCGCGGTGTCCAGCAGCTTGTGGAAGGCGTGGTCCTCGATCGCGGCGAGCTCGACGGTGGCGGCCCGTTCCAGATAGCGCTCGGTCGCCACCCGCTCCACCTTGGGTTCGAGGCGCCCGGTGGCATACGTCGACGCGGCCCGCAGCAGTGCCCCGACGAGCATCACGGCGGCCATGGTGACCAGCGCGGGCACGGCACCGCGGAGCCGGTCCTCCAGCGCGCCCCGGCCGATCAGCCGCCCCAGCACACTGTTGACGGCCAGCAGACTCACGGCCTGGGTCAGCCCCCGCGCCACCTCGGCCCCCACCACGATCCGTGCGGCCCGCCGATCGGCCTGCCAGGCCAGCCGCAGACTGGCCGACAACAGCGACGGCAGCCGGACCACCATGGCCCGGAACCCCAGCTCCAGGAACGCGTCGGCATGGGAGTTCCACCCCATGTCGTACCGCAGGGGCCCGCCGAAGAGCAGCTGCTCCGACTCGGAGACCCCGGTTTGCTCGGCGTCCGGTTGTTTCCCCACCGTGGACCTCCCCCGATCGCTGGACGGGGGAAACTATGGCCGGGGCGAACCGCACGGGGGCAGGGCGCAGAGAAAATTACGGACGGCGCGCGGGCGCACACCGTTGCGCACAGGGGACGTCGGTCTGGAGACGGCCTAACCGGCGGAGCTGACCGGCCGGGACCAGCTGGGAGTGGCCCCCGTCAGCCGGCACAACGCCAAGTACAACGGTATCGGCGGCGTGTACGGCAGCGTCCCCTCGGCCCGATGAACGAGGGACGGCACCACCGGGGCGTCCGGAACAACCGCCCCGGTGGCGTACTGGGCAGGTGTGGGCCACTGGAGCGCGAAGTCGGAGTCGGCGGGAACGAGCCACCACCAGTGCGTGGCGTCGGCGTACACGCACCCCACCCGTGGCAACCGGGACACCAGCTGCTTGCCCAGCCGGATCGGCACCCCCACCGCGTCGCAGCCGAGCGGCACCGTCATCCCGTCCGGCACGGCCAGCCTGTGCGGCGTCCCCGGCGTCCGCAGCCCGCGGCCGAGGCGGACCAGCGTGTCCAGAGTCAGCACCTGGCCGCCGGACCCGCTCCTCACGCCCATATGCCCGAGCCCCCCGCTCCGTGTTCGCGGGCTTCCCCCTCCGGCGCCGCTCTGTGGTGCTCCTCGGCCTCGTCCCCCTGGCCCGGCTCCCCGGAGGGAACGGGCTTCGGGCGGGCCCCCCAGCCCAGGTCGTTGCGCGGACCGGTGTCCTCGCGGGGCTCGTCCGCCTTGCGCGGCAGCTCCGCCCAGACCAGCAGACCGGGGCCGTGCTCATGGGCGCCCCACGCGTGACAGAGGGAGTCGACGAGGAGCAGTCCCCTCCCGTGCTCCTCTTCGCCACGCTGCGGGGACGGATGCGGTTCACCCGGCGCACAGCCCTCGTCACGTACGGCTATCCGCACCAGGTCGTCGTTGTCGTGCAGCTCGCACACCACACGGCTGCTCGCGGTGTGCACGATGGCGTTGGTCACCAGCTCGGAGACCACCAGGGCGGCCGAGTCGCAGGTGTCCTCACAGACCGACCAGTGGCTCAGTCGCGCCCTCGTCAGGCGTCTGGCCTGCGCGGGAGACCCCGGGTGCGCGGCCAGCTCGAAACGGAACCGGCGCCGGGCAGCGGCCTTGGAGAGGCCTGCTCCCGCGGCGGCACCGAGACCCTGGGGGCGGTCTTCGGCAGCGTCTGTTCCTAAGGGCGGGGACGGAATCACGCTTGCCACTATCGCCCCGTCGTGAACACTTGGCAAGTGTCACTCTGAAAAATGCAGAGTGCTGTGTGACGCGGTGGGAGGCCGTGGCACACTGCTCGCAACAGCATGTTGAGCGGCGCCAGTTGGGATCACCGGAGATCCGTACGTATCGGTATTCGTATCCGTACAGATCTTCGAATCAGGTCTTCGAATGGCGCCGCTGGCCTGTCAGCATGCTGGTGGCTGTGACGCCCGAGCATGACTTCGACGCCCGTACGTGACTCAGTGGAGGTGGAGCGTGAGCGAACCGCGGTCCGCGCCGACGGTCGGCCAGGTCGTCCTCGGCCGGCGCCTGCTGGACCTGCGGGAACGCGCCGGGCTCAAGCGCGAGGAAGCCGCCCGCATCCTCCGGGTCGCCCCCGCCACCGTCCGCCGTATGGAGATGGCCGAGGTAGGGCTCAAGATCCCCTACCTCCAGCTGCTCCTGAAGGCCTACGGCGTCAGTGACCAGGAGGCCGAGGACTTCGTCCAGCTCGCCGAGGACGCCAACCGCCCCGGCTGGTGGCAGCGCTTCCACGACGTGCTGCCCGGCTGGTTCTCGATGCACGTCAGCCTGGAGGGCGCGGCCGCGCTCATCCGCGAGTACGAACCGCATTTCGTGCCCGGTCTGCTCCAGACCGAGGACTACGCGCGTGGCGTCCTGCGCTCGGGCGCCATCGGCCAGACCAGCCCCGAGGACATCGAGCGCCATGTGGCCCTGCGCATGGAACGGCAGGGACTGCTCACCCGTCAGGACGCGCCCCGGTTGTGGGTGGTCATGGACGAGACCGTGCTGCGCCGCCCCGTGGGCGGCCCGGAGGTGATGCGTGCGCAGATCGACAAACTGCTCGAGGCAACGAAGCTGCCCAACGTGACGCTGCAGGTCGCCCCGTTCGCCAACGGGCCGCACCCCGGCACGTACGGGCCCTTCGTGCTCTTCCGATTCGCCGTGCCCGAACTTCCGGACATGGTCTATAGCGAGTACCTGACCGGCGCGGTCTATCTGGACGCGCGCGTCGAGGTGGCGACCCACCTCGAGGTCATGGACCGCATGGCGGCACAGGCCGCTACGGCACATCGCACGAAGGAGTTCCTCCGGGATCTCCGCAAGGAGCTGTGAATGAACCGCATCAAGCCACGCCTTCCCGTCTACAACGGCATGCCCGCCCGGGAGCTGGGGAGCGAAGGCTGGCACAAGCCGTGGAGCGGCGGCAACGGCGGCAACTGCCTGGAGGCGATGAAGCTCGCCGACGGCCGGATCGCCGTGCGCCAGTCCACCGACCCGGACGGACCGGCGCTGATCTACACCACCGACGAGATGACCGCGTTCATCGAGGGCGCGAAGGCGGGGGAGGCCGACTTCCTGCTCTCCTGACCTCGTTGTTCCATTGCTGGGTAAGCACTGATGGGTAAGCACTGATGGTTGCGATCGACACCACCGAGCACGACGAGCGGGGGCACCACCCACGTCCCTGAGGCAGTGGCGAGGGGCGGCAGCTGCTCGCCCCGACCCGCGCGTACCGATGAAGGCCCGGTCCCACCGGGCCTTCACGCACTCCTCCATGGGCCGGCCGGATCGCTCCGGCTGCCGGCACCGCTCTACGGCACCCGTGTCCCACCCGGCGCCAGCGCCCCGCACAGCGCCTCCAGCGCCGCTCCGTACGCATGCTCGGAAGGCGTCGCGTACCCCACGACCAGACCCTCGTGGGCGGGCATGTCCGAGTCCGGGTGGCGGAACTCCGCGAGCCCGTCGAGCCCGACCCCTTGCCGGACCGCGGCCCGCACGACGGACCGCTCGGTGTCCGGCGGCAGTCGCAGCACCGCGTGCAGCCCCGCCGCGACGCCGCTGACCTCGACGTGCGGCGCCCGCTCGGCCAGCGCGGCGACAAGCCGGTCCCGGCGGCCGCGGTAGCGCTGTCGCATCCGCCGAACGTGACGGTCGTAGGCCCCGGAGACGATCAGATCGGCGAGGGCCAGCTGGTCCAGCACGCTCGCCCAGGCCTCCCGCTCGCCCTTGGCCGCGAGCACGCCGCCGACGTACCTCTCGGGCAGCACCATCCACCCCAGCCGCACCGCGGGCGACAGGCTCTTGCTGACCGAGCCGATCAGGATCACCCGCTCGGGGTCGAGGCTCTGCAGGGCGCCGACTGGTCTGCGGTCGTAGCGGAACTCCCCGTCGTAGTCGTCCTCCAGCACCACCGCGCCACGCGCGCGTGCCCAGTCGACCACCGCGGCCCGGCGCTCGGCGTGCAGCGGACCGCCGGTGGGGAACTGGTGCGCGGGCGTGAGCAGTACGGCCCGCTCGCGGGCCAACCGGTCGACGCGGGCGCCGTGTTCGTCGAGGGGGAGCGGCACGGTCCGCACCCCTTCGGCCGCGAGCAGCTCCCGGTGGAAGGGCAGTCCGTACGCCTCCACGGCGAGCGGACCGCGCAGGATCTGTCGGCCTGCGTGATTGTTCCCGCCTCTGCCTCTGCCTCTGCCTCCGAAGAGCAGCCGCAGGGCGTGTGCGAACCCGGAGCAGACGACGATCCGGTTCGGATCCGTCCGCACGCCACGCGCGCGTGCGAGGTACCCGGCGAGGGCCGCTCTCAGCTCCGGCCGTCCGGCGGGATCGCCGGGCCCGAAGACCTCGTTGGGGGCCTGCTGGACGGCCCGGCGGTAGGAGGCGAGCCACGCGGTCCGGGGGAAGGCGGAGGCGTCCGGGGTGCCCTGGCGCAGGTCGTGCCGGATGGCCGGCCCGTGGCGCGGGGCACGCACACGTGGGTGCGGCGCGGGTGCTTTCGGGCGTACGGCGGGGCCGAGCGGCCGGGCTCGTTCGGCGACGTGGGTGCCGGAGCCCTGGCGGGCGGTGAGCCAGCCCTCGGCGACGAGTTCGGCGTAGGCGTCGGCCACCGTGTTACGGGCGACCGAGAGATCGGCGGCGAGCGAGCGGTACGGCGGCAGCCGGGTGCCCGGGGCGAGCCGCCCACTGCGTACGGCCTCACGCAGCGCCCCGATGAGCGCGGCCCGCTTGCTCCCCGGCGCGGAGAGCTCCAGGTGCAGGTCGGAGCCGATCCGCTCCGCGTAATTGACCCACGATTCCCGCATGGAAATGCACCCTACAGCCGGTCTTTCCGGCCCGTAGATTGATCTCATGACCACGACGAACACGCACATGACAGGTATGGCTCGACTCAACCTCGCGAAGGCCGCCCCGAAGGTGTTCCGGGCCCTGGTCGGCTTCGACACGGCGGCCCGCGAGGGCCTCGACCCCGCCCTCGTCGAACTGATCCAGATCCGCGCCTCACACCTCAACCACTGCGCGTACTGCCTCCACATGCACACCAACGACGCCCGCAAGGCCGGCGAGACGGAGGACCGCCTCCACATGGTCCCGGTCTGGCGCGAGGCCCGCCATTTCTTCACCGAGCAGGAACAGGCCGCCCTCGCCCTCACGGAGGCGGTGACCCTGGTGGCCGACGGGGGAGTCCCCGACGAGGTCTACCGCGAGGCCGCGGCCCACTTCGACGAGCAGGAACTGGCCCACGTCCTGTCCCTGATCCTCACGATCAACACATGGAACAGGGTGGCCCTGGCGACGGCCAAGGTGGCGGGGACGGACGAGCGGAGGTGAGCGGCCGGGGGCTCTCCCTCCGTCACCGGGGCGGGTCGTACGGGACTCGACCCGCCGGGCCGCCCTACACCGTCATCGGCCGGTCGTACGGCCCGATCGGGGCGGGCAGTTGCGAACTCCCCGTGAGATACCGGTCGACCGCCGCCGCGACCGCCCGTCCCTCCGCGATCGCCCACACGATCAACGACTGCCCCCGGGCGGCGTCCCCCGCGACGAACACCCCCGGCACGTTCGTCCCGAACCCCGCATCCCGCGCGACCGTCCCCCGAGGCTCCATCTCCAGCCGCAACTGCTCCACCAGCCCGTCCCTGCGGTCCGGCCCGGAGAACCCGAGAGCCAGCAGCACCAGGTCGGCGGGAAGCGTCCGCTCCGTCCCCTCCACCGGCCGCCGCGCCGCGTCCACCTCGACGAGATGCAGCGACCGTACGTGCCCGTCCTCGTCCCCGGTGAAGCGCAGCGTGGACGCCGCGAACAACCGGGCGTCCGCATCCGCCGCGGGCGCCGTCTCCAGTTCGCGGGCCTCCTCGTGCGCCGCCGACAACCGGTAGATCTTCGGGTAGGTGGGCCACGGCTCCACGTCCTCGTCCCGCTCACCGCCCGGCTGCGCGTAGATGTCCAACTGGGTCACGGAGGCGGCCCCTTCACGTACCGCGGTCCCCAGGCAGTCGGCCCCCGTGTCGCCCCCGCCCACGATCACGACATGCTTCCCGGCGGCCGACATCGGAGACACCGCCAGTTCTCCCTGGCACACCCGGTTGGCCAACGGCAGGTATTCCATGGCCTGTTGGACCCCGGCCAACTCCCGCCCCGGCACGTCCAGTTCACGCCACGCCGTGGCCCCCGTCGCGATCACCACCGCGTCGTACCGCGTCCGCAACTCCGCGGCCCCGACATCCTGCCCGACCGCCGTGGACGTACGGAACTTCGTCCCCTCGGCCCGCATCTGGTCGATCCGCCGATCCAGATGCCGCTTCTCCATCTTGAACTCGGGGATGCCGTACCGCATCAGCCCGCCCGGCCGGTCGTCCTTCTCGAACACGGCGACCGTGTGCCCCGCCCGCGTCAACTGCTGTGCGGCGGCGAGGCCGGTCGGCCCGGACCCGATCACCGCGACGGTCCGCCCCGACAGCCGGTCCGGCGGCCGCGGCGGCGTGAACCCGAGCTCCCAGGCCTGGTCCGCGACGGCCACCTCGACGTTCTTGATGGTGACCGCCGGCTGGTTGATGGCGAGCACACACCCCGCCTCGCACGGTGCCGGACACAACCGCCCCGTGAACTCGGGGAAGTTGTTCGTCGCGTGCAGCCGGTCCGAGGCTTGCCGCCAGTCCTCCCGCGAGACCAGGTCGTTCCACTCCGGGATGAGGTTCCCGAGCGGACAGGCCTCGTGGCAGAACGGGATGCCGCAGTCCATGCAGCGATCCGCCTGTTTCGTGATGATGGGCAGCAGTGCTCCGGGGACGTAGACCTCGTCCCAGTCCCGGACCCGCTCCGCGACCGGCCGACGGGGCCGGTCCTGACGCGGGGTGGTCATGAATCCCTTGGGATCGGCCATGGCCGTCTTCCTCGCTCGCACTGGTGACGCTGACGCGTCCGACATGGCCGTGCGTCATCGGGCGGCACTTGTGCGGAACTGCTGCGGAACTTCTTTCGGCCACGATACGACTCTCCGGCCACTCCCGCAGAGTGCCGGTGAGCCTTTGGGGACAGCGCTTTCATCACGTTCCGGAGACCGGGGGACGGTGTGGGCGCTCTCACGTGAGGGCCAGTACGTACGCCAGCGCCGCCGCGCCCGAGGCGATCGCGCGGACGTGGTTCCACGTCGTCCACTCGCGCACGTACGTCGGCCAGTACGCCGTCGCCTCCGGGGTGCCCGGGTCCAGCCTGAGCAGGGCGTCGTTGCGGGGCACGTTCGCCACCAACGTCAGCCCGAACGAGCCGAACAGGTACAGCGCGCTGCCCACCAGCAGCTCCACGGTCCCCTCGTCCGGCCACAGCACGAACGTCACCACCGCGATCACCGCGCACAGCACCGCCGAGCCGGCGAACACGGCCATGAACGGCGGCCGCACCGCGCTCACATTGATCGCGTTCATCGCGGCGACCCCCTGCGCGGGCGGCAACCCGGCGAGCCCCCTCATCACGAACGTCGAGAACGCGCAGAACACCCCGGCGACCAGTCCGGTCCCGAGCACCCCGAGCACGACCAGCACGAAATAAGGCCCATCGATCGTCATCACACCAGCTCCCGCTTGCGGCCCGGTACTACCGTCTCCACCAGTGAATCCCGACCCCACCCCCGGAACCATGGCCATTGCGCGCACCCCCATAACCGAACGTCCATCCCCACGGGGTGCCCAGAGGCTCTCCACATCAGCAGTTCTTTGCCGACCTCGACGGAGTTGCCGGGGGGTGGGGGCGGAGCGGGCGACGGGGGTGTGGTTCCGCGGTGCGAAGCGGGCGCCCGGTGGCGAGGGTTGTCCGGTGGCGAGGGTTGTCCGGTGATGGGGAGCGGCTCGGTGTCGGGGGCTTGCTTGGTGGTGCGAAGCCTCGGTGGCGGGGGCTTTGGTCGGTGGTGTGGAGGGGCGGGGCCGGGGGCTTTGGTCGGCGGAGCGGCAGGGGTCGGGGGCTGGTTTCGGTGGTGTGGAGGGGCAGGGGCCGGGGAGTGGGCTCGGTGGTGTGGAGCGGGAGGGGGTCGGTGTTCCGGTCTGGCGGTCCGAGCGGCCGGTGCTGGGATCCTCAGCCCGCCCCCTCCGGTAGCACCATCCCCGGCTCCCGCCACCCTCTCAGTACCGCCTCCACCCGCCCCGAGATCCGCCGCCGCGCCTCGTGCCGTGCCACCCCGCTCATCAGCAACGTGTCGTACGGCGTGTCCACATGCCGTACGGACGCCACCACCGCCGACACCACCGCGCCCTCCGACAGGGCCCGCCCCGCCGCACTCCGCCCCACCCGCCCGCTGCCCCGCAGGGACGCATGCGAGGCGATGGCCCGAGCCCGATCGCCGGGGCACCCCGGAAACAGCCGCCGTATCTCCGCGGCGAACTCCTCCGCGAACCGCACGTCCTCCACCGCCCGCCGCCGCGCGTCCCGTACCCGGCGCCGCCGTCGTGCCTCCGCGTCAGCCAGACACCGCTCCTCGGCCCGCGCCAGCCCCGCCTCCTCGACGAGGACGCCCTGGCGCTCGTAACGCCCTTTGCGCCGGTTGAACCGCACCACGACCGCCGACAGCGTGCTCTCCTCCCGCGACCGACGAGTGAGCGCCGTGTCCCCGCGCGGCAGGAACACCAGGTGTCCGAGGTCGGCGCAGTCGAGACACCGCGGCGCCCCGCCCTCCACGACGAGCAGCGACAACGGCCCGCCCCGGCACTCCGCACAGTGCCGCCGCCTCAACGGTTGGACGACGAGAAGTCCGCCATGGGTCGGGAGAGTCGCTAGGCCGGTCATGAGTGGTTCATTCCCCGGTCACACCCGGCGCCGACCCTCACCACCGACCCCCACCACCGACACTCGCGTCCGATACCGCGTCGGCGGCACGATCTCGTCGACCACCGCCACCGCGAGATCCTCGTACGACGGCCGGCCTGCGCGGCACCCCTGTCCCTTCGGCCTCGACGGTCACCCCGATCGCGCCCCCGAGCACCCTGCCCCAGCCCACCGCCGTGTCAACCGGTCGGCGCTGACCGCGATTACCGTCCTCCGGACCACCAGCCGCCCCTCTTCTCTCCCGTGCCCTCGATACGGCCGCGCCATCTCACCGACTCCGCGTCCCACTCCGGGCCGTGACCCCAAGGTCCACAGCGAGCCCCTGCGCGCGGGAACCCGCCCCGTGTCGCATACGTCGGCACGAGCGCGACGCGTCCTGAACACCGGCTGACGCATCATGGCCCTGTGCGACTCGAAGCGATCACCTGGGACCGGCTCGGCGAGCGGCTGGCCGACCGCCTGCTCGACCTGAAGCCGGCCGACGGCAGCCCCTGGCCCCGCGTCGCCCTCGACGGTGCCCCGGCCGCCCGCCCGGGCGAACTCGCCGAGCGGGTGGGCGAGGCCCTGCGGATACGCGGCCGCCCTTCGCTCGTCGTCGGCATGGAGGGCTTCCTGCGCCCCGCCTCGCTCCGTCTGGAATACGGCCACCACGACCTGGAGGCCTACTACGACGGCTGGTTCGACACCGGCGCCCTCTGGCGCGAGGTCTTCGGCCCCCTCGAACCCGGCGGCGACGGCCGAGTCCTGCCCGACCTGTGGGACCCGGTCACCGACCGCGCCACCCGCAGCCCCTACATCCAACTCCCGCCCGGCGGCGTCCTGTTGCTGCACGGCCCCCTCCTGCTGCGCCACTGGTACCCCTTCGACCTGACCGTGCACGTCCTCCTCTCCGAGGGCGCCCTCCGGCGCCGTACTCCCGAGCCCGACCACTGGACCCTCCCTGCCTACGAGCGTTACACCGAGGAGACCGACCCGGCCGGTACGGCCGACGTCCTCGTCCGCGCCGACGACCCCCGCCACCCGGCGTGGAACGGCTGACCCAGCCGATCCGAGCGCTGCGGCGTCACCGCCCGGGCCCTGCCGCCGTCACCCAAAGGTTCCGGGTGCGGGTCCCTGCTGGCGCGGCGAGAATGTAGGGCGCCGGGACTTGCGGTGCCGCCCGCGCCGCGCCGGCCGTCCGGCACCGGGAGGTACTCCATGACCACCGCCGGAGACGTCATGCACCGGGGTGCCCAGTGGATCCCCGCTCACGAGACCCTCGACCGCGCCGCCCAGCTGATGCGTGAACTCGGCGTCGGAGCCCTGCCCATCAGCGACGCGGACGAACGGCTCTGCGGCATCCTGACCGACCGCGACATCGTCATCGGCTGTGTGGCCGTCGGCCACGACCCGGCCAAGGTCACCGCCGGTGAGATGGCCCAGGGCACCCCCCGCTGGATCGACGCGAGCGCCGACGTGACCGACGTCCTGCACGAGATGCGGGAGCACCGGATCCGCAGGCTCCCCGTCATCGAGAACAAGCGCCTGGTGGGCATGATCAGCGAGTCCGACCTGGCCCGGCACCTGACGGACGAGCAGATCGCCGGCTGGGCCGAGAGCGTCTACGCGCACTCCTCCACCACCCACTGACCCGCCCGGGGACGCCCCGGTCACAGCCATCCGTTGCGCCTGAAGCCGCGGTACAGCACACCGCAGCCCACGGCTATCACGCCCAAGACCAACGGGTAGCCGAACGTCCAGTGCAGCTCCGGCATGTGGTCGAAGTTCATGCCGTACACCCCGCAGACCATCGTCGGGACGGCGATCACCGCGGCCCACGCCGTGATCTTCCGCATGTCCTCGTTCTGCGCCACCGTGACCTGCGCGAGGTGTGCCTGGAGGATCGAGTTGAGCAGTTCGTCGAACGCGGCGATCTGCTCCTTGGCACGCAGCAGATGGTCGGTCACGTCGCGGAAGTACGCCTGTATCTCCGGGGCGATGACCTGGATCGGCCGGGTGGAGAGCTCCTCCAGCGGGCGGCTCAGCGGGGCCACCGCCCGCTTCAGCTCCAGGAGTTCACGCTTGAGCTGGTAGATACGGCCCGGGTCGACCCGCGCGCCGTTGTCCGAGAACACCGCCGTCTCGACCAGGTCGATGTCCGACTGCATGGAATCGGTGACGTCCAGATAGTCGTCGACCACATGGTCCGCGATCGCGTGCAGCACCGCGGCCGGCCCCTTGGCGAGCTGCCCGGGGTCGGACTCCAGCTCCTCGCGCAGCGGACCCAGCGATCCATGGCTGCCGTGCCGCACCGTGATCACGAAGTCCTCGCCGACGAACACCATGATCTCGCCGGTGTTGACCACCTCGCTCGTCGCCGTGAGCTCTTCGTGCTCGACGTAGCAGACCGTCTTGAACACCGCGAACAGTGTCTCGCCGTAGCGCTCCACCTTCGGGCGCTGATGGGCCTCCACCGCGTCCTCGACGGCCAGCGGGTGCAGGTCGAAGAGGTCCGCGATGCCCTCGAACTCATGGTCCGACGGTTCATGCAGGCCGAGCCAGACGAAACCGTCACGGCTCCTGCGCATCCGCTCCACGGTGTCGACCAGATCGCCGTCGACCGGGATGCGGGCTCCCTCCTTGTACGTCACGCAGTTGACCACCGAGGTGCCCAGCGGGGAGCGGGCGTGGTGGCTCAGGTCGACGCGCGGGCGCCGCCGGGCCAGCCGGGCCACCTTGCGCAGGCCGCCGACCCTGCCGAGGCTCGTGACCTTTCGCAGATTCCCTGCCATGGACATCTGGATCTCCTCGCGTGCATCTCCGTGCGACGCGTTTCTGCGTCTGGCGCGCCAGTTTGCCAGCTCGACGCAAGCGCCGGGTGAGCCTGTGGACAGGGGAGGTTCCGCTTGGTTCCCGTCTGTGGAAAACCGGTCCGCACCGCTCAGGCGTCCGGCCCGGTGTCCCGACGCACGCACGTCGCTCGTCTCCTCGCTCGTCTCCTCGGTCGTCCCCTCGTAGGAACCGCGTCGCCCGTTTCCGACAAGCGCGGCAACTGGGATCATCGCGGCATGACACGAACCGACGGGTATCTCCTCGACAACCGGCAGGAGGAGGCCGGAGAGCGCTTCGACGCCTTCGCCACCCTCTTCGACCCCACGACCTTCCGGCACATCGAGGGGTTCGGCATCGGATCCGGCTGGCGCTGCTGGGAGGTCGGCGCGGGCGGCACGTCCGTGGTGTCCTGGCTGGCGAAGAAGGTCGGCCCGACCGGAAAGGTCGTCGCGACGGACATCGACACCACGCGTCTCACCCCGGCGGCCCGGCCGCCGGTGGACGTGCGGGTCCACGACGTGAGCGCAGAGGAACCTCCCGGTGAGGACTTCGACCTGGTGCACGCCCGGCTCGTCCTGGTCCATGTGCCGGACCGGGAACGGGCCCTGCAGTCGATGATCAAGTCCCTGCGGCCCGGCGGACGGCTCCTGCTGGAGGACGCCGACCCCGCCCTGCAGCCTCTGACCTGCCCCGACGAACACGGCCCGGAACAGCAGTTGGCGAACCGGCTGCGCCAGGGCTTTCGGCGGCTGCTCGCCGACCGCGGCGCCGACCTCTCCTACGGCCGCACCCTCCCGCGACTGCTCCGTGAGGCCGGTCTGCGTCAGGTCGCCGCCGACGCGTACTTCCCGCTCGCCTCGCCGGCCTGCGCCGCCCTGGAGTCCGCCACGATCCGCCAGATCCGCGCCCAACTGGTCACGGCGGGCCTAGCCACGGACGAGGACATCGACCGCCACCTCGCCAACGTCGCCACCGGCACGATGGATCTGGCCACGGCCCCCCTGATCTCGGCATGGGGGCGCAAGGCGTAGTAAGGGGAGCGGGAATCGGGGGAACCGGTGACCGGTGGCCGGGCGGGAGTCCGGAGAACCGCCGATCGGCGGTGAGCCGGGAGGGGCGTCCGCTGACGGTGGGCGCCCGGTGATCGGCGGTGAGTCGGGGGAGTGTCCGCTGATGGTGGTGGACCGGTGATCGACCGTGAGTCGGGAGGGGCGTCCGCTGGCCATCATGGCTCCGCGACCGGCCGTCAGTCCGGAGGGGCGTCCGCTGGCCACCATGGCCCCCCGACCGGCCGTCAGCCCGGAGAGACGTCCGTTGGCCACCTGGCCCCCGACCCGTCGTCACTCCGGAATCGGTGGTCTCCCGCCCACCCGCTCCACCGCCAGCGCACCGGCCCGGCATCCCTCCGCCGCCGCGTCCTCGGGCGCGGCGCCCGCCAGCAGGGCCGCGAGGAACGCGCCTGTGAAGGCGTCACCCGCCCCGGTGGTGTCCCGGGGCGTCGCCGCTACGGCGGGCACGTGGGCGTACACGGTGCCGGACCGGGCGATCAGCGCCCCCTGGGCCCCCTGCTTGGCCACCACCAGCGGGACGTGGCGGCTCAACTTGGCCGCCGCGTCCGCGAGGTCGGGCAACCCGGTGAGCAGGCACGCCTCGTCCCGGCTCGGCAGCAGGACGTCCACCCCCTCGATCAACGAGAAGAAACGGTCCACTCCCACTTCCCGGAGGAAGCCCGCCGACGCCGGGTCAAGGCTCACCGGTACGCCACGCGCGCGTGCCGACTCCAGGGCGACGGCCACCAGGGCACGGCTCGGCTCCGAGAACAGGAGATAACCCGACAGATGCAGCCTCGCCACACCGTCGAGCAACGCGTCCGTCCAGTCGTCCGGCTCCAACCGCAGTGACGCGCCGCTCTCGGTGAGGAACGTCCGCTCGGCAGCCTCACCCGTGTCCACGAGGCAGATCACCGTCCCCGTCGGCGCCTCCGGATCGACGACCAGCTGCGGCCGCACCCCGCACGCGGCCAGTTCCCGCTCGTGCCACGTGGCCGAGTCCGCGCCCACCCGCCCCAGCAGCCGTACCTCCGTACCGCGCGCGCGGGCGGCCCAGCAGGCCACATTGGCCCCCGCCCCGCCCGGCACCGTTCGGATCGCGGCGGCGGTGTCCGTACCGGCGGCGAGCGGCCCTCGGTGCCGTGCGACGACGTCCGTGATGACGTCCCCGACGACCAGGAGGGCAGCGCCTCGGAGGGCCGCGGCGCTGCCCGGCGCGCTGTCCCGGCCGGTCGCAGGGTTACCCAGCCCGTCCGTCGTCACGCCCCGGCCCGGGCCGTCGCGATCCGCCCCGCCAGCCGCACGTTCCCGCGCACCGCCGCCAGGTTGGCACTCAGGGAGGCGCCGTCGGTGTGCCGCACGAGGTAGTCCAGCAGGAACGGCGTGACCCCCTGACCGGTGATCCCCGCCTCCTCGCAGGCCCGCAGCGCTTCCGCGAGCACACGCGCGTGCAACTCCGGATCCAGCTGCTCGTTCTCGGGCACCGGGTTGGCGACGATCAGCGCCGAGCCGGGGGCGTCCAGCGCCTCACGCGCGCGCATCACGTCCGCCACCTGCTCGGGGGTGTCCAGCCGCCACTCCACCGGATGCCCGGAGTCGGACAGGTAGAAGCCGGGGAAACGGTCCGTGCCGTACCCGGCGACCGCGACCCCCAGCGTCTCCAGTCGCTGGAGCGTCGCGGCCACGTCCAGGATGGACTTCACGCCCGCGCACACCACGGTGATCGATGTGCGCGCCAGCAGACCGAGGTCGGCCGACTCGTCCTGGGTCGTCGTCCACTCCCGGTGCACCCCGCCGAGGCCGCCCGTCGCGAAGACCTCCACCCCGGCCAGGGCCGCCAGCTGCGCCGTCGCCGACACGGTGGTCGCGCCGCTCACCCCCGCGGCCACCGCGAGCGGAAGATCCCGGTGGCCCAGCTTCCGGATCCCGTCCTCGTTGGCGACCCGCTCCAACTGCTGCTTGTCCAGGCCGACATGGGGCCGCCCGTCCAGCACGGCGATCGTCGCCGGTACGGCGCCCTCCTGCCGTACGACATCCTCCAGCTCCAGCGCCACCTGCAGATTGCGCGGACGTGGCAGCCCGTGCGCGATGATCGTGGATTCCAGGGCCACCACGGGTTGACGCGCGTCGATCGCCTCGCGCACCTCTTCGGACACCACCAGCACCACGGGCCTGCCTCCTGTCGATCGGTCTTCCCTCATCTCTGGCGGGCGGCACCTTCAGTCAAACCCTTGCGGGCTGCGGAGGACCACACCAGCCTGGGGTGCATGACGGACAACTCGACACGTCTCGACCATGTCGTCCTCTGGGTGCGCGACCCGGTGGCGTCGGCCGACTTCTACGAGAAGACCCTGGGTCTGGAACCCGTGAGGCTCACCGACTACGCCGCGGGGGCCGTTTCCTTCCCCTCCGTACGGCTCAACGACGAGACCATCTTCGACCTCATGCCGCTCACCCTGGCGGACGGCATGAAAATGGTCCCGGGCGCTGCCGAGAGCGCGGGACACCCCGTCAATCATGTCTGCCTGGCCCTGGCCGCCGACGATTTCGAGACACTCCGTGCCCGCCTGGAGGAACGGTCCGTGCCCGTCTCGGACTTCTCCCACGACTCCTTCGGCGCCCGTGGACCGGCCCGGCGCAGCTTCTACTTCCGCGATCCGGACGGGAACGTCTTCGAGGCACGCCACTACGACTGACCGCGCAAGCGGACCGCGTGCCACGCGCACGTGGTCCGCCTCGCGCGAGACGTCGTACCGGCGGTACACCTTTCAGCGTTTCGTGCGGGCCGGATACGTACGTGCGGCGGGCGCCCCGGACGAAGTCGGATGCCAGTGGCTGCGCGCACGGGAGACTCCGCCACCGCGCCGGCCCTGTGGACGGCCGTGGCGCGCGGAGCCCGACGAGCACTCCTGAGGGCGCCGGCCCGGAACGTCTCAGAACAGGGGCTCGGGCAGCACGCCCTCCAGCGCGAGCAGCTTCCGCTTGGTCTCCAGACCGCCGCCGAACCCACCGATCCCGCCGTCGCTCTCGACGACCCGGTGGCAGGGCACGACGACCGGCAGCGGATTGGAGCCCATGGCCACCCCCACGGCCTGCGCGGCACCCGGCTGGCCGACTCGTCCGGCCAGATCGCCGTACCCGACGACCTGGCCGAACCGCACGCCGGACGCCAGCTCGCGCAGCACCTGCCGGTTGAAGCCCGAGATCAGCGACCAGTCCAGGGGCAGCTCGAAGTCGTGCCGCTCGCCCGCGAAGTACGCCTCGACCTGGCATATCGCCTCGGCCAGCAGCGGAGAACCGGGCGCCTCGACGGGCTCGGTGCCCAACCGGGACGCGAGCCGCTCGAGCGCCTTGTCGCGGACCGCCTCGGTGGCGTGGAAGACCACGTTGACCAGACCCTCGTCGGTGGCGGCCAGCAGCAGCGGGCCGATGTCCGTGCCGACGACGGTCCACACGATCCGCTGCTCGTCCTGCCCATGGCTGTTCATGCGTCCACGGTACGGGCCACCACTGACAACACCCGGTGACCTGCGCGAACAGTCGGCCCGTCACTCGCGCAGCGCGTCTTGCACCACGTCCGGCTTGTTGGTGATGACGCCGTCGACGCCGTATCCGGCGACCAGCCGCGCGGCGTCCGCGGTGTCGACGGTCCAGGCGAAGACCTCCAGCGGCTTGTCGTGCGGGCCTGTGAAGGCATGGACCGTCAGGACGTAGACCCTGGAGACGGAGGTGTACGTCGGGTTGATCTGGTCGGTGAAGACCGCGTACCGGTGCAGGTCCGCCACGGACGGCGTGCCGAGGAAGCCGGTCCTCACACCGGGCTCGAGATCGTGGACGGTCCGCAGACTGGCCGCGCTGAAACTCTGCACGACGAGCCGGCTCCGGTGCTTCCCGTCGAGCCATCCCTCGTTGCCGAGGAGCTTGAGGGTCTCCCGCTCGATGCCGGGGTACAGCTGCGGGTGCTTGAGTTCGAGGAGCAGCTTCTGACGGTGAAGATCGACGCGGTCCAGATACTGCTTCAACGTCGGCACGCGCGCGCCCGCGTAGGCGGCGCCGAACCAGCTCCCCGCGTCCAGACGTGCGATCTCGGCGGCGGTGAAGTCCTTCACCTTCCACGGCGCCCGGTGGGGAAAGACCTGCTCGACGTCGGTGGTACGCGCCAGGCTGTCGTCATGGAGGACGACCAGCTTGCCGTCCCTCGTGCGCTGGACGTCGTTCTCGACCCAGACCGCGCCGAGCCGGGCGGCCTTGTCGACGGCGGCCAGGGTGTTCTCGGGGGCGTAGGCGGAGCCGCCCCGGTGGGCGATGACCGCGGGTGGCGTGCCGTCCTCGACGGCTCTGACGTCGGTCGCGGGAAGCAGGAGGGCGACGGTCCCCAGGAGTGCGGTGGTCAGGGCGGTCACGGCGCGCGCGTGCATACGTACTCCTCGCGTCGAGCGATCACGTACAGCACCACTTTGACAGCACCGGGTCAACGGCACCCGGGTACAGAATGGACACATCCTGAACGTGCGTGTCCCAAGTCCGCTCACCGGTGCCGCACAACTGGGGCAAGGGCGTGTTTCTTTGCCGGAAAATCGTTCGACCATTCCGGTGGCAGTCATACTCTCTGCCTCAACCCTGATCGCTCGGGCGATGCTGGGAAGGGGCACGTTTCAGGGAATTCCAGGATGTAAGAGGGCGGAAGGGCAGCCGCGCATGCAAGGCACGGTCGACGGATTCAGCTACGGACTCGTCACACCACTGGTGGCCTACCTCATGGCCTGCCTCGGCGGTGCCCTCGGCCTGCGCTGCACCACCAGATCCATGCTGGTCAGCCGGTCCTGGCGACCCGGCTGGCTGGCTCTCGGCTCGGCGGCGATCGGCTCCGGCATCTGGACCATGCACTTCGTCGCGATGATGGGGTTCAAGGTCGAACAGGCGCCGATCCACTACGACAGGTCCATCACCTTCGCGAGCCTGGGCGTCGCCATCGTCATGGTGGGCATCGGGGTCTTCATCGTCGGCTACCGGGGTGCGTCCGGGACGCCCCTGATGACCGGCGGTGCCGTCACCGGCCTGGGCATCGCCTCGATGCACTACCTGGGCATGGCCGGGATGCGCCTGAACGGGCAGCTGGAGTACAACACGGTCACCGTCGGCATCTCCGTGGTCATAGCCGTCGTCGCCGCCACCGCCGCCCTGTGGGCCGCCGGGCAGGTCAGGGGATTCCTGTGGAGCGTGGGTGCGAGCCTGGTCATGGGTCTCGCCGTCACGGGCATGCACTACACCGGCATGGCCGCCCTCAGCGTCCATCTGCACGGCACCTCAGCCCCCGTCTCCGGTGACTCTGCCGCCTCCCTGCTCGCGCCGATGATGATCGGACCGCTGGCCTTCCTGCTGCTCGCGGGTGTCGTCGTGATGTTCGATCCGCTGATGGTCATGGGCAAGCCCGTGTGGTCGCCCGCCGAGAACAAGCCCGGCGTCCCCGCCCGCGAACGCCTCCACCACCCAGCCGCTCCCCGCGCCTCGCTGCGCACCCACCGCAACGTGACCCACCACGACTCCCGCACCCCGCAGAACCGCTGACCCACCGGGCCCCGTCGCCGCCTCCGGTCCCCTTCCCGGCTCCTGTCGCCGCGCGGCGGCTCCCACGCTCCGTGGGCTCGTCCGGGCCCGCGCCGTCGCTCACGGTCCGTGGCACCGCCTGTCTGCC